>NZ_JBFBIR010000006.1:0-208306 GCF_040685715.1 Kitasatospora sp. NPDC088264 | reverse complement strand
GGGGCGGGGGGGGGGGGGGGCGGGGCCCCCCCCCCCCGCGCCGGGTTCAGTTGGCCAGGCTGAAGTCGCCGCCGAGGGGTGCGGCGATCTTGTCGACGCCGGTCAGCGCGGTGAGCGAGGTGACGGGGGTGCTGCTGTCGGTGGTGGTGCCGTTGCCGAGTTGGCCGGAGCCGTTGTTGCCCCAGGAGCGGACGGTGTTGTCGCCGAGCAGGACGATGGTGTGTTCGCGGCCGCCGGCGATCAGTTGGATGCCGGTGAGGCCGGGGACCTGGACGGGGGTGATCCGGTAGTCGGTGGTGCCGTCGCCGATCTGGCCGGAGGTGTTCCGGCCCCAGGCCTTGAGCTTGTTGTCGCTGTCGGTGACGGCCAGGCTGTGGTGGGCTCCGGCCGCGATCCCGGAGACCCCTCCGAGCCAGCTGCCCTGGGTGTCGACCGGGGTGAAGCGGCTGATGGTGGTGTTGTCGCCGAGCTGGCCGGTGGCGTTGTAGCCCCACGCCTTCACCGCGTTGCCGCTGGTGGGCTTGGTGGAAGTGCTCGGCGGGCCGACCAGGGCCAGGTTGTGGTCGGCTCCGGCGGCGATCCGGGTCACACCGGTCAGGTTGTTCACCGGGGACGGTACGTTGCGGCTCGCCGAAGTGCCGTCCCCGAGCTGGCCGTTGATGTTGTAGCCCCAGGCCCACACGGTGCCGTCCTCGCGCAGCGCCAGACTGTGGTTGAGTCCGGCGGCGATCGCGATCACCTTGTTGAGTCCCTCGACCCGGACCGGGACGCTGCTGTCGGCGTTGGTGCCGTTGCCGAGCTGGCCGTAGTTGTTGCGCCCCCAGGCGACCACGGTCCGGTCGGCGAGCAGTGCCAGGCTGTGCACTCCGCCCGCGGCGACGTCGGTGGCATCGGAAAGATTGACGACCTGGCCGGGCGCGTTGTGGCTGAACACCGAGCCGTCGCCGAGCTGCCCCGACCCGTTGGCGCCCCACGTCTGCACCGTGCGGTCGGTCAGCAGGGCCAGCCCGAAACCTGCGGTGGGGCCACTTCCCCCGGCGGCGATCTTCACCACCTCGGCGCTCGTCAGCCCCAGCACGGTGGTGGCCGTCGTACGGATGTCCGTCCAGGTGCCGTCGCCGAGCTGACCCGCGCGGTTGTTGCCCCAGGACTTGAGCCGCTTCTCCTGCACTTCATCTCCTCATCGGGTGTGCTGTCACTCGGGAACGCGGCCTCGCCGGGCGCTGCCGCGGAGGCTGCCACGAGGACGCGGCGATGCCGCCTCCCGACAGACCGCTCCTGCCCGGCCCTCTCCGCGAGCTCTCGAACGCATCATCGGGGACGAGCGATCAGAACTCGGGGCCCCAATCTCGATCTTCACTCGAAAAGGTGACCTTCCGGTGTTTCCAGGCGCGCCGGGCCGTCTCGCACCGCGCACACCCGCCCCTTGGCGGCGCTCCTGACGTCAACACGACGGCCCGGCACCTCGTGGGTGCCGGGCCGTCGGGTGGGGTGTGGGGGCGCGGGTTACTTGGGCATCTCGTTCCAGAGCTGCTGGGCGCTCTTGCCGGTGAGCTGGACCCAGATCTGCTCGTTGTAGTTCGTGGTGTTCAGCAGGTGTGCCAGGTCGGGCTTGTTGTAGGCCTTCGAGACGTAGTCGATGAACCGGGCGGTGGCCTGGTAGCCGCTGTCGTAGTTGGAGTCCGGGCCGAAGTGCTGGGCGCCGGTGCCCGGCTGGAAGTTGTAGTCGCGCACCCAGTCCGCCAGGCCCTCGCCCAGCCACCACTTGCCGGAGAACGGGCTGTCCCAGACCGCGACGTGCACGGCCTCGTGCACCAGGAAGCCGGTGTCACCCTGGTTGCCGCGGGTGTAACCGATGTTGACGTGGACCTCCTTGACGCCGCTGCTGGGGTTCACCGTGGTGAACGCGGGGTAGTCGGTCAGCTTCGGGTCAAAGATGATCTTGAAGTAGCTGGGGGCGGCGAAGGCTCCCTTGGTGATCAGGTTGGAGATCGTCGGGTAGTAGTCCGCGACGGTCCTCTTCTGCTGCTCCAGCCACGGCCCGAGGTCCGGGGCCTGCGAGTAGTCGAGGTCGATGGTCGGGCGGCCGGCGGTCGGCGGGGTGGTGGCGCCGTTGCGGTCGAGGTTCCAGGACTGCGCCGGGTCCCCCGCGTTGCAGGCGGCCACCTTGGCGTTCAGGTCCGCGCCACGGGCGAGGCAGAGGTTGCTGTCCGAGACGCTGTGCAGCAGCCAGGCCCGGCCGTTGCCCATCGAGGTGTTCTCCAGCCACCACTTCTGATTGTCCGCGCCGACGTAGTTCCAGGCACCGACGGTGTTCTTGCCCCGGTCCCGGTCGACGGCGTTGTTGGTGCCGGGCACCTTGACCGACCAGGCGCCGTTGCCCTCGTCCCTGACCGTCCAGACCTGCTGGGCGGAGGACTCGTTCCAGTCGCGGACCACCACGGTGGAGGCGTTGTTGCGGCTGTCCCACTGGAGGGCGCCGCCCGCGTAGCTGGAGATGCGGTAGTCGGCGCCGCTGGACGGGAGCGACTCAGCCGCACTGGCGGTCCCAGCGCCGAAGGCCATCCCGGACACGACGGTCGCGGCGGACAGGACGACGGCGGCGGCCGTACGACGGGTGATCATCTCGGGGTTCTCCTCTCGGGCGGTTCCCCCCTGGAACCGGCCTGCGGTCATGCCACCGGGCCCCGGTAGACGCGGCGTCAACGCTCCCGTCAACGGGTGCGTTGACAGGCCGTCGGTCCGGTGGTGTTCACCCGAAGGTCCAGGCCTTCTGCCAGGCGGCTCCTCACTCGCGGATGCCCGCGCTCTCGACCGCACGCCGCCGGGTCGCCCGCCGCCGGTGTCGCCCGACAGCGACAGCGGCGCTGTCACGCGGTGACATGCCGCGCACTGACCGTCGGATCCGTGCCAGGCCCGGCCAACGCGAGCCCCCGAGGGGCAACGCGACTCGCCGGAAGTCGGGTGCCTTTCGTCCTCGGACTCTGGCACGCTCGGTGTGGCGAGGTCGAGTCGAGTGGTCGTCCCATCACCGATGTTCCGTACGAGGAGGCATAGTTGACGCTGAGGAAGAAAGGGTCGCGCCTGATCACCATCGACGAGGTGGTGTACCGGTGGCGGGTACACGGTGGTGTCCGCTGCTGCATCGCGTGCGCATGGGGCCGGTCCGGTTTCGCGGTCCAGCGGGTCGACCAGATGGGCCCGGTGCTTCTGGCAGCCACGTCAGCGTTCCCCGTCGTGCCGTCCATCGTCGAGGCGGGAGTGCGCACCGCGCTCGATCAAGGATGGCAATCTACCGGGGCAGGGCCCGCTTTCCGCCTGCGGGAGCTGGTTTAGAGCGGAGGCGAAGGCCGCGGTCTGCGGCATCGGATCGGCCACCGGCAGGTCGACACGACTCCGTGTAGAGCGACGCGCTCGACCACCCGACCAGGAGCGGCGCAGCCGGGAGCGGCTGCCGACCGGACGGCGACGGCGCCTGCTCCACCCGCCTGTCCGTGATCGGGTCCGATGGCAGGAGCCCCTGATAGAGCACCTCAAGGGGTGGCAGCCTCGATGGCAGAATGACGGAATGGTGACGAATCAGCCGTGGGCAGGGCTTCATGCTGACCTGCTGGCGGCGAAGGCCTTGGTGTACGACCCGAGCGGTTTGGCCTGTTCGCCTCCGGTGGCCGAACCGGAGAGCACCGAATACGCGGCTTGCCGGTTCACGATCGACGGCCGCTCGGTCCGGTTCCGCGCGGCCAAAACCACCCCGACGAAGGCGGGCCAGTTCGTCACCGTGTGGCTGCGATCCGAAGAGGGACCGATCCGGCCCTTCGACACCGACGACGGGGTGGACCTCTTCGTCATCAGCTGCCGCGACGACAACGGCTTCGGGCAGTTCGTCTTCCCGTCCGAGGTGCTGTGCGAGCGCGACATCGTCTCCCGCAACGGCTCCGGCGGGAAACGAGGGTTCCGCGTCTACCCGCCATGGGTGACCACGACCAACCGGCAAGCGCGCAGCACGCAGGCCTGGCAGGTGAACCACTTCTTCCACATCGGCCAGAACGGGCCCGCCGACCTGGCGTACGCCCGCGCCCTCCACCACCCGTAGCCGCCCCCGTGCGCCGGCTCGGCTGTCGGGATGACATCCGGGCGCGGCCCACCCGGAGCGGCGGTCCGCGCTCTGGTACGACGGGGCTGATGTCCGCGCCGGCGGTGCGTCCCCCGTCCGCCGGCCGTCCCGGAGGAGAGATCGCCGTGCCCGTGCCCACCACCTTCGACCACCAGGCGAAGAACTACAGCGTCCCGCACGCCTACTGGCTGGCGAAGGCGTCCGAACTCGCCTACCAGGACGAGGCCACCATCGAACAGCAGGCCCGCGACTGGGGCTTCGACCGGGTGCGTCACCACCAGACCCGGTTCACTCCGCCCTTCCCGCTGGAGGACACCCAGGGCTACACCATGGCCAGCGACCACATGGTCGTCACGGCGTTCCGCGGCACCCAACCGATCGAGATCCGCGACTGGCTCTCCGACTCCTCCACGCCGCCCTGGCCCGGCCCCGCCCGCACCGGCTACGTCCACTACGGCTTCGCCGAAGCGCTGGAGTCGGTCTTCCCGGACGTCCGGGACGCCCACGCCCAGCTGCGCACCAACGGCCAGACCGTGTGGTTCACCGGCCACAGCCTCGGCGGAGCCCTGGCGATGCTGGCCGGCGCCCGGTTGTACCTGGAGGACCCGCGCCTCCAGGCCGACGGCATCATCACGTTCGGGCAGCCCCGCACCTGTGACCGGCTGCTCGCCGCCGCCTGCAACGAGGGCTTCAAGGGACGCCTGTACCGGTTCGTCAACAACAACGACATCGTGCCCCAGCTGCCGCCGGAGCCGGCCTACACCCACGTCGAGGCGCTGAAGTACATCGACTCCTCGGGCCGGCTCCACGACTCCATGGGCCTGGTCGCCGGGCTCGCCGACCGCGCCAAGGGCCTGACCGCCGACGCGTTCGCTCCGGCCACGGCCGGTGTGCGCGACCACGCGATGAAGCGCTACCTCGCGGCCCTGGAACAGAACCTCGCCTGACGGAGTCAGGCCCTGCGGGCGGGACGGGCGCCGGTGGGTCCACGGCCGGCAGGCCGGGCCCGGCGAGCGGAACCGGGCCGAGGGCCGAGTGAACCGATGGTACGAACAGCCTCCCCCCGGTAGCGATGCGCACACGACCGTGTGTGGATGGTGACGGGCCGCCACACCACGGCCGTCCGATCCACCCTCACCATTCGCACCTCGAAGGGTTCCACCCATGCGTACCGCGCACCGCATCCTGGCCGTCTCCGTCCTCAGCCTCCCGCTCGTCATCGGCGCGGCGACCACCGCCTCCGCCGCCGAGACCGACAACATCCCCACCGTCAACTTCGACAGCGGCGCGTTCGCCGTCGGCCCGAACGGCAGCGCCCTTCAGGTCACCGACGCCCAGTTCGGCCCCTGTGGCTCCTCCTTCCTCACCGGCGCCGTCGTGGTCGGCCCTGGCGGCGTCGCGGGCAGCGCCACCGAGACCGGCATCAGCACCGGCGGGCAGGGCTGACCCCACCCGCACCCGCGCCACGGCTGCCCCGGGAGCACCCCGCCCCGGGGCAGCCGCCCGTCCGAAACCGGACGGGGCCAGGACAAAACGCCCTACCCGGCCCGCGGGAGGACACCCGCCCCCTGCCGGACGGCACCGCCAACGCCACGATCACCGGCGTCAGCGGCGCCGCCGTCCTCACCGAAGCCACCGGGGGACCGGGCGCCGGAGGGCACGGCAGCCGGCGCGCGCAGTGTCCATCCGGCATCTGGTGCGTGGTCACCGGACGGCCCAGGCCAGGCAGGCGGGCTGGTGCCAGGTCGTCCGGACCACCTGGCCGCCGGGCAGCCTGTGCTCGCTGTTCCAGGTCCGGCAGCACCCGGCGGCAGGTCGACGCGGCCCGGACGGCACCGCGGGACCGGCGGCCTGGCGGACGGGCACGGGCGCGAAGGCCGGCTTGCCAGGGCGGCCCCGGCGGCGCCTGGTGGAGGAAGTCGTCATGCCCGCCGTTCTGCCACCCCCGGCCCCCCTCCAACCTCGCCTCACCCGAACGGATGAGCAGCCCGGGCCGGCTGCGGAACGCTGACGCGGCAGCAGGAAGCGGTGACCGGCGGACCTGGGCGAGGGCGTCGAGCAGGGGCCTGCCGGGGGGCTTGCCGCCGGTGCGGCCCGTCTACAGGTCCCGCACGGGGATCAGGATCATCTGGGCTGCTGGTCGACCTCGGCCACTGGCGGGGCATCGGACCCGTCGCGGGTTCACAGCTGGTACCGCAGCGAGATATACGCGCCAGGGCCATCCGTTCATCGTTTGTCTACCACCCACTGTCAACGTGCCCCGGTACAGCTGTGAAGTTTCAAGGAGTTTCTCAATGGCACACCCGGGCACGGCCGCCTCACCGACCGAACGGCGAATACCGTGGCGACCACAATGGGCGTACACGGCGGTCGTACCGCTGTTCGCCCTGCTGGCGGGGCTCATCGGCGCGTTCCCGATACCCGCGCACGCGGTGGGCCCCGTCGCTCCGCCGCAGGCCGTACCGGCGACCGTTCAGGAACACTCGGCCGCGACCTACAACAATCGGTACGGCACCAGATGGCGGGGGGAGATCTTCGATCTCGCCCAACGTGTTGACATTCTCGCGCTGCAGGAAATCCGGGACGCGGAACCGGACGATCCGGACATCGTGCCCGAAGCGTCGATCAACACGAACGGTTTCGAGGTCCAGAGGTACCGATGGGAGGTGTTTCCCGCCTGGACAGGCGGCACTCGCACCATCTACCGGGTCAGGACAGCCACCCGTGAAGAACGCTCGCTGGCCCTCGTGGTGCCCCGGAGCATCGACAACGCTGCGGCGCCCGTGGTGAGGGTCATCCCGCCTCAGCCGGAGAACAACGGCCAGGTGGCTAACGATGCCAAGCCCATCCTGGGCGTCAAGCTCGCGGACGGCACGTGGTACTACTCCATGCACGCCACCAACAGGGCAGCAGGCTTCCATGAGCGGAACAACGTGCCGGCCGCCATCCAGGCGGTCACGGCGACGGGCGACGCGAACTGGGCCCTGATGGGCGACTTCAACCGCGAGCCCGGGTCGCTGTCGATGGCGCAGGTGTTCGGCGACGGCCGTCGGCTCGTCAGCTCCGGCATGATGACCTACTCCAGGAACCGCCCGACCTCCGAATACGACTACATGATCGCCCGGGGGCTGCCGGCCGACCACCAGTACACGGCACGTCGCCTCGGCTACGTGGAGGAATCGGACCACTTCCCGGTGATGTTCAGCAAGGACCCGCTGCGTCGCAAGGACGAGACCTGTCGGCCGAACGTCCCGTCCCCGCCCCGAGCAGCGGCCGCGTCCATGATCTCCCTCGCGGCGGCCGGCGTCCCCGCTGACGTCCCGGTCGACGTCCCGGCCGACAGCGCGCCGCCGACGGCCTCCGCTTCCACCGCCACAGCCCGGGAGCCGCAGCACGGGAAGGTCTCCGTCCTGACCTCCGGAGCCGCCGGCCTGGTCGCCGACGTGCCGGACGCCTCGCCCGCTCCGGGCAGCCCGGTACGGGCCGCCGCCCCCGACTGCTCCGCCGGGCAGAGCTGGGCGACCTGGCAGAAGGCGGACGACACCTGGGTGATCGAGACCGGCCGGACCAACGGCACCACCCCGGCCGGACAGGGCAGCGTGCTCAGCGTCCCCGCGTACGGTGACCGGCTGGCCGTGCGGCCGATCGAGAACGACGCGACGAACGGAAAGCCCGACGGCAGCCCCGGCCAGCGCTGGCGCTTCGTCGCCGACGGCGCGGGCGGCTACCGCATCACCACGGCCACCGACGGCCGTTGCCTCACCCTGGACGGCACCGCGCTGACGGTGGCGCCGTGCGACGGCTCCGACCGGCAGGGCTGGCACCTGTCCGTGCCGTGCTCCGGCGCCGGCCACACCGTCCCCGGCTTCCCCGACCTGCCGTGGCCGACCGTCGCGGACCGCCCCGAGGTGACCTGGCCGTCGCTGCCAGGGCACCCGGCGATCCCGTGGCCGTCCGTCCCGGGCTTCCCGGGCGTCCCGATGCCCGGCCACCCCGACCTGCCCGAGCTGCGCTGGCCCGGCTTCCCCACTCTGCCCACCACGGCGTGGCCCGCCGTCTCCGGCCACCCCGAGGCGACCTGGCCGGCCGTCCCCGGCTCCCCGACCGTCCCGTGGCCCGCCATGCCGGGCCACCCCGGCGTCCCGTGGCCGGTGCTGCCGCTGCCCGGCAACGGCAACGACGACGGCAGGGCCCTGATCCCCGGGCTGCCGAGCGCCACCGACCCGGCGATCCCGGGGCACCCGGACCTGGCCTGGCCCACCGTGCCGGGATTCCCGCAGGTGAAGTGGCCCTCGGTGCCCGGCTCCCCGAACGTGCCGTGGCCGGGCCACCCCGACCTGCCGGACGCGCCGGGGACGGACGGGCCCTCGCTTCCGGACGTCACCTGGCCGACGCTCCCGAGCATCCCGCTCTGGCGCTGGCCGTCCGTCCCCGGGTTCCCCACCGTCCCGTGGCCCTCCCTGCCGGGGCTGCCGGACGTCCCGTGGCCCACGACCACCGGCTTCCCGAACGACCCCGCCGCCTGGTCGAACCCGCCCAAGTCGCCGGAGGAGCCTCCCAAGTGCAAGCGGAAGGACCAGCCGGACGGCAACACCCCTGGCGGTGACAACGGTTCCACCGGCGGCCGTCCGCCGGTGCCCGCGCCTCCGGGGATCTCGCTGCCCGGGTTCCCCGTTCTGCCCATGTTTCCGCCGATCTTCGGCGGCCCGTCGACTCCCAGCGGCCCCAACAACGGCACTGGCCCCGACGGCGGCACTGGCAACGACGCCGGGACCGGCGCATACCTCCAGCCGGGCACCGGGGACACCCTCGTGCCCGACGTCCGCGGCTCCAGCACCGTGGCGGGCAACGCCGTCCAGGCCTACGAGCCGAACGGCACGGACGCGCAGAAGTGGGTGTTCTGGGACCGCGGCAACGGGAACTGGGCGATCGAGACCCGGCTCACCTACAACCGCGCCTCCGCCGCCGAGCGCATGCTGCTGGCCCACGACACCGGCCGGCACGAGAGCGTGCTCGCACCGGCCGCCGCGGACGGGCAGCCCGGCCAGCTGTGGCAGTTCAGGGACGCCGGGGGCGGCTGGACGAACGTCGTCAGCGCGGCCGGCGGCTGCCTGACCCAGCGCGGCGCGCACGAGGTACTGGCCGTCCGCGACTGCGACGGCAGCGCGCAGCAGAAGTGGAAGCTCTCCGGCACCGTGCCGACGACCGGGGGCGGCAACGGCAACAACGGCGGCAGCACGGGCGGTGGCGGCACCGGCGGCCAGCCGCCGCTGGGCGCCGGTGGTGCGCAGCCCGTACACAACCGGACGGTGGTACTGCAGTCGGGCAACGGCGGCCTGCTCGCGGACCTCGACGGCGCCAACACCGCCGCCGGGACCCGCATCAAGGCGCAGGGCCGCAACGGCAACGACGCGCAGAAGTGGACGCTGTGGCAGAAGCCGGACAGCCGGTGGCTGATCGAGACGAAGCTCGGCGGCGGCATGGTGATGGACCACAACCCCACCACCCACCGCACCCATCTCATCGGTGCGCAGGAGGGCAACGCCAACCAGCTGTGGCGGTTCACCGACGCCGGGGGCGGCTGGTTCACGGTCGTCAGCGCCGCCGGCAACGGCTGCCTCACGGCGGCGGCCGACGGTGCGGAGCTGGCGATCCTCGGCTGTGACGGCACCAACGCCCAGAAGTGGCGCCTGACCGAGGCCGTCGACAACCCGTCGACCGGCGGTGGCACCGGTGGCACCAGCGGTGACGGTGGCGGTGGCGGTGGCGGGAACTCCGGCGGCGCGGCCGCGGTGCCGGTCTACTCGGCGCTGCCGTCCAAGTGCCTGGACGTCACCGCCGGCAACACCGCGAACAACACCCCGATCGACCTCTACGACTGCAACAACACCGCCTCCCAGCAGTGGACCCCGACCGCGACCAGCGGCGGGCTCGTCCTGAAGGCGTTCGGCAAGTGCCTGGACGTCGCCGCCGGCAACACCGCCGGCGGCACCCGGGTGGGTCTGTACGACTGCAACGCCAGCGCGGCGCAGAACTGGCGCCAGGGCGCGGACTCCTCCCTGGTCAACCCGAACTCGGGCAAGTGCCTGGACGTCGTGGGGGGCAACTCCGCGAACGGCACCGCACTGCAGATCTGGGACTGCAACGCCAGCGACGCGCAGCGCTGGGGCCTGGGCACCGTCCCGCCGCGCGCCCCGCAGCGGCCCGCGCAGCAGCCCGGCACCACCCCGGTGGTGAGCCCCGGCGTCGGTTCGTCGCAGGTCGCCACCCTGCGCTCGGCGAACAACACCATGGTCGCGGACCTCGACGGCGCGAACACCGCCTCCGGCACCTCGATCAAGGCGCTCGGCTCGAACGGCAACGACGCGCAGCGCTGGGCGTTCTGGCCCACCGCGAACGGGCGCTGGATCATCGAGACGCTGCTGACCGACGGCAAGGCCGCCGCCGGCCAGGGCATGGTCATGGACCACGACCCGGGCACCCACCGCGCCCACCTGATCCGGACGATGGACGGCAACGCCAACCAGCACTGGGCCTTCCACGACGCCGGAGGCGGCTGGTTCTGGATCACCAGCGACACCGACAGCGGCTGCCTGACCGCCAACAACGCCGGTGAGCAGCTGGGCATCTGGGCCTGCGACGGCTCGGACCGCCAGCGCTGGCGGCTCGACAACATCCAGAACGGGCCCACCCCTGGCGGCGGCTCCGGCGGAGGCGGCGCCGGTGGGAACACCGGCGGCTCGTCCGGCGGTGGCGGTGGGAACAACGGCGGGAACAACGGCGGCTCGACGGGCGGAGGTTCGACCGGCGGCGGGAACGCCGGCAGCGGGGGAACCCCGCAGGCGCCCGGGGGCAGCGGGGTGCGCCACGGCGTCACCACCGTCCTGCGCTCCGGCAACAACGGCCTGGTCGCGGACCTCGACGGCGCCAACACCGCCGGCGGCACCCGGATCAAGGCCCTGGGCGGCAACGGCAGCGCCGCACAGCAGTGGATGCTGTGGCAGAAGCCCAACAACCAGTGGCTGATCGAGACGAAGTTCGCCGGGGCGATGGTGATGGACCACAACCCCAGCACCCACCGCACCCACCTCACCAGCGCCCAGGAGGGCAACGCCAACCAGCTCTGGCGCTTCCAGGAGAGCCAGAACTTGCCCGGCTGGTACCGGATCATCTCCGCGGCCGACAACGGTTGCCTCACCGCCGTCAACAGCAGCGAGGACCTCGCCGTCTGGGCCTGCACCTCCTCCACCGCCCAGTGGTGGAAGCTCGACGACTCAGCGGTCACCGGAGGTGGCGGTGGGAACACCGGCGGTGGGAACACCGGCGGCGGTGGTGGTACCGGCGGAGGCGGCGGGAACACCGGCGGCGGTGGCGGAGGAAGGGACCCGCGCTTCCCGGACAGCATCCAGCTCCCCCCGGTCTGCAACGGGCGGCAGTCCTCCGACTCGTGGATGTGGCACGGGGACACCCTGTGCCCAGGGCAGAGCCTGGAGTCCTCGGCGGCGGAGCAATCCACCCGGCTCGTCATGCAGCAGGACGGCAACCTCGTCGCCTACTACACGCAGGGCGACGCCATCGGCGACCACACCTGGCCCGTATGGGAGTCGAAGACCGTGGGCTGCGGGGCCAAGGCCGTCATGCAGGACGACGGGAACCTCGTCGTCACCGCCGCCGACGGGCGGGTCTGCTGGGCCTCGGGAACCAATGGCCGCAATGGCGCCTGGCTGATGGTCAGCCCCCTGGGCGACGTCCAGATCCTGCAGGCCGGCGACGCCACCGGCGCCGCCATCGACGGGGCCCGCGCGGTGGCCGCCGCAGGAAAGGGCGACTTCCTGGAGGCCTTCATCTACGCGCTCCAGGCGATCATCAAGGGCGTCCCGAAGGTGCAGTGGCAGACGAACACCGGACACCCGCGCCTGGTGCCGCCCAAGTGCGTCGTGACAGGAGGCCGGGTCATCCCCTGCACCTGACCTTCCTCCCACGGGCGGCCCGCGTGCGCCCGGCACCCGCCGGGTGCGTCCGGACTCGCCGGCCTCTCGGAAGCCGGCCCGGTGGCCTCCACCCCGCTCTCGGGGTGGAGGCCACCGCCATGTGCCCATCGCCACGTGCCCACCGCCATGTGCCCATCGCCGACGGCCTCGCCGGCCCGCTCCCGGAGGGGGCGTGGTCGGAGGCGCGGTTCAGCGGATCGGGGCGGCCCGCAGGGGGAAGTGGCAGGCGGCCAGGTGGTCGTCGGGGCCGAAGGCGGTGAGCTGTGGCTCGACCTCCGCGCAGATCTGCTGCGCCGCCGCGCAGCGGGTGCGGAAGCGGCAGCCGGACGGCGGGTCGATCGCGGACGGGAGTTCCCCGGCGACGCCCCGGCTGCTCTTGGCCTTCTCCACCACCGGGTCGGCCACCGGGATGGTGTCCAGCAGGCCGCGGGTGTAGTGGTGCACCGGGCGGGCGTACACCGACGGCGCGGGGCCGATCTCCACCAGTTTGCCCAGGTACATCACGCCGATCCGGTCGGACAGGTACCGGACCACGGACAGGTCGTGCGAGATGAACAGGTACGACAGTCCGAGTTCGCCCTGAAGGTCGCTCATCAGGTTGAGCACCTGCGACTGGATCGACACGTCCAGGGCCGAGACGGGCTCGTCCGCGACGATGAGCTTGGGGCGCAGGGCCAGCGCGCGGGCCAGTCCGATGCGCTGGCGCTGGCCGCCGGAGAACTCGTGCGGGTAGCGGTCCAGGGCGGTGAGCGGCAGGCCGACCAGGTCGAAGATCTGCCTGATCCGCCGGTCGCGCTCGGCCTGGCCGTCGACCCGGTGGATGTCCAGCGGCTCGCGCATGATCGATTGGACGGGCATCCGGGGGTTCATCGCCGCGTAGGAGTCCTGGAACATGAGCTGGACGTCCCGGCGCAGTCGGCGCCGCTCGGCCCGTGGCACCAGGGCCAGGTCCCGGCCCTCGAACACCAGGCTGCCGCTGGTGGGCCGCTCCAGGCCGACGATGAGCTTGCCGACGGTGGTCTTGCCGCAGCCGGACTCGCCGACCAGGCCGAGCGTCTCTCCCCGGCGGACCGTCAGGGAGATGTCGGCCACGGCGCTGACCGCGCCGACGGCCCGGCGCAGGATCAGGCCGCTGGTCACCGCGTACTGCTTGACCAGGTTGTCGATGCGCAGCAGCGGTTCGGCCGGCGCGTCGTCGGGCACCGCGGGGGCCCGTACCGCCGGGGCCCGTACCGGCGTCGCCGGGGGCGGTGCCACGGCGGTGGGGCGGCCGCCCGGCTCGGCCTCGCCGACCGGGAAGTAGCAGGCGTAGCGGTGTTCCGGGGCCTCCCCGGACAGCGGCGGCTCCTGCGCGTGGCACCGCTCGGTGGCGTAGCGGCAGCGTGCGGCGAACCGGCAGCCGGGCGGCGGGGTGGTCAGGTCCGGCGGCAGGCCGGGGATCGAGTAGAGCCGGCCGCCGGACTCGGCGAAACGTTCCGGCAGCGATTCGAACAGTGCCTCGGTGTACGGGTGGCGGGGGTTGGTGTAGAGCTCCTCGGTGCCGGTGGTCTCGACGACCTTCCCGGCGTACATGACGGCGATCCGGTCGGCCCGTCCGGCGATGACGCCGAGGTCGTGGGTGACCAGGATGACGGCCATGCCGAGCTGCTGCTTGAGGTGGTCGATGAGTTCGAGGATCTGCTTCTGGACGGTGACGTCGAGGGCGGTGGTCGGCTCGTCGGCGATGAGCAGCTTGGGCTCGTTGGCCAGGGCCATGGCGATCATGGCCCGTTGGCGCATCCCGCCGGACAGTTCGTGCGGGTAGACCAGGGCCCGCTGGGCCGGGCTGGGCATCCCCACCAGGGACAGCACCTCGACGGCGCGCTCGTGCGCCTCCTTCCGGGAGGCCCGGCGGTGGATGCGCACGGACTCGGAGATCTGCCGGCCGATGGTCATCGTCGGGTTGAGCGAGGTGGTCGGGTCCTGGAAGATCATCCCGATGTCGTTGCCGCGCACCCGGTCCATCTTCTCGGGGCCGAGCGCGAGCAGATCGCGGCCGTCGAGCAGGACCCGGCCGTCGACGACGCTGCCGCCGTTCGGCAGCAGCTGCATGATCGACATGGCGGTCATGGTCTTGCCGCAGCCCGACTCCCCGACGATGCCGAGGGTCTCGCCGACGTCCACCGCGAGGTCGACGCCGTCCAGGGCGTGCACCACCGAGCGCTTCAGCCGGATCTCGGTGCGCAGGCCGGTCACTTCGAGGAGCGCCACTGCTGATCCTCCGTCGGGTTCACCGCTTCTGCAGCCGGGTTTCGAAGGCGTCGCGCAGGGCGTCGCCGATCACGTTGAAGCACAGGATGATCAGGATGATCACGGCGGCGGGCGGATAGATCATCCACCAGCAGCCCTGGCCGGCGAAGGTGGTGCCGACGTCGAGCATGCCGCCCAGGTCGTTGTTGGGGGCCTGGAGGCCCAGGCCGATGTAGCTGAGCGTGGACAGGGCGAAGACCGCGTCGGCGATCGAGAACGTGGTGTTGACGATCGTGGTCCCGATGGTGTTGGGCAGGATGTGCTTCAGCACGATCCGCCGGCCGCCCGCGCCCATCATCCGGGACGCGGCCACGTACTCGCGGACCTTGATGGCCAGGGCCTCGCCGCGGACCAGGCGGGTGATGCCGAACCAGGAGGTCAGGCCGACCTCCAGGATCAGCATGGCCTTGCTCTTCCCGTAGACGCTGCTGAGGTAGATCAGCAGGAAGATCAGCGGGAAGGACATGAAGGAGTCGATCACCCGCATCATCAACGCGTCGATCCAGCCGCCGAGATAGCCCGCGACCGCGCCGTACAGCGCGCCGAGGACGGCGGCGATCAGACCGGCGGCGAGGCCGATCTCCAGGCTGGTCTGCCCGCCGACCATCACCTTGCCGAGCTCGTCGATGCCGTCGTTGTCCGTGCCGAGCGGGTGCCCGGCGCCCGGCGGCAGGGTGACGGCGGAGAGGTTCACCACCGAGGTGTCGGCGTGGTAGAACAGCGGGCCGAGGAAGCAGAAGGCGATGATCGAGACCAGGACGGCGACGGCGACCAGGGCCAGCCTGTTCTCGGCGAAGACCTCCGCGCCGCGCCGGAGCATCGAGCGGGGCCGCCCGGCCGGCTCCCCGCCCGGGGCGGAGGCGGGCCGACCTTCCGTGGTACCGGGTGTCAGGGCCATCAGGTGAGCCTCACTCGTGGGTCCAGCACGGCGTAGCCGAGGTCGGCCAGCAGCGAGCCGACCACGGTGGTCACCGCGGTGAGCAGGGTGGCCGCCAGGGTGATGCCGTAGTCGTTCTGCAGCGCGGCACGGGTGGTCAGCAGGCCGATGCCCTGGATGTTGAAGACGTACTCGACGATCAGCGCGCCGCCGACCAGCGCGGGCAACGAGAGACCGACCAGGGTGACCATCGGGATCAGGGCGTTGCGCAGCACGTGGCCGTACAGGGTGCGGCGCCGGGAGGCGCCCTTGGCCTGGGCGGACCGCACGTAGTCCTGGGTGATCTGGTCCAGCACCCCGGAGCGCATGTAGCGGCTGTAGCCGGCCACGGTGGTGACGGTCAGGGTCAGGACGGGCAGGCAGACGGCCCCGGGGTGGGTGAGCGCGTCGCCGAAGGTGGCCACCTGGTCCTGCACCGAGACCCAGTGCAGATCGTCCTCGAACCACTGCTGGATCAGGAAGCCGATGAAGAACGTCGGCACGCCGTAGGCGACGAAGGAGAACACCGTGAAGGCGTGGTCCAGCACGCTGTTGCGGCGGGTGGCCTGGAGCAGGCCCGCCGGCACCGCGATCAGCAGCGCGAGCAGCAGCGAGGCGCCGACGATGTAGGCGGAGGCGCCGAGGGCGTTGAACAGCAGGTCGGAGATCGGGCGCTGCTGGATGTAGTCGAAGCCCAGGTTGCCGTGCAGCAGGCCGTCCAGCCAGGTCCAGTACTGCACGTAGACGGGGCGGTCCAGACCCATCTGCTGGGTCAGGTGGGCGATGTTGGCCGGGGTGGCGTGGGAGCCGAGGATCGCCCGGACCGGGCCGCCCGGCATGAGCTGCATCAGGCCGAAGGAGATGACGGTGACCATCAGCACCGTCAGGAGGGCCTGGAACAGCCGTCGGATCAGGTAGGCCGTCACCGCCGCCCCCCGAGGGGGGCAGCGGCGACGCCGTTACGGATGGCCGTCATTTCGTGTAGTACCAGTACTCCGGCTCGTAGCCCTGGAAGGGGTCACCGGCGTCGAGGTGCAGCTTCTTGGTGACCTCGCTGATCGCGAGCGTGTTGGGGGTGTAGATGACCGGCTGGTCGCCCGCGATGTAGTCCTCGTAGGCGTACAGGTCGTTGACGTCGCTGCCGGTGGTGGTCTTGACGATCAGCTGGTCCAGCTTCGGGTCGGAGAAGCTCCAGACGTTCGGCCCGGCTCCGGTGGCGAACAGCGCGTCGCCGGTCGGGTAGTAGTCGGGGGCGTAGACCCAGCCGCCGTAGAGCAGGCCCTGCCACTGGCAGCCGGCCGGCTGGTCGGCGCCGCAGGCCACGCCCTCGTTGCCGATGGTGTTCTGGGTCTGGCTGACCATGGTGATGCCGATGCCCGCCTTGGCCGCGTCCGAGCGCATGTCCGCCGCCATGGTGTCCAGCGCGGCCTGGCCGGAGGGGTAGTCGAGCGTGAACGCGGCCTTGGTGCCCGCCGCGATACCGGCGCCGCACTGGTTCGGGCCGGTGCCCGGGTCGGTGCAGGTGGCCGGGACGCTGTCGGTGTTCCAGCCGTGGCTGCTCAGCAGCTGTTTGGCGGCCGCCGGGTCGTAGGTGGCGCGCTCGGACTGGCTCTTGGGGGAGAGCGGGTTGCCGGCCGGGAGGCTGGGCACGGCGCCGGTGCTCGGGTAGCCCCAGCCCTTCCAGATGCCGTTGATGATGCCCTGCTGGTCCACGGTGTCCTGGACGGCCTTGGTGAAGTAGGGCTGCTTGAACAGCGGCCCTACGGCCGGGTTGGCGAAGTTGATCTGGTAGTACGAGATCTCGTCCAGGTAGGTCGGGGCCGGGATGTAGTAGCCCGCGCCGCTCAACGGGTTGCCCGCGTCCGGGTTCTTGGCGTTGAAGGTCGGGGAGTTCTCGGCCGGCAGGTAGCCGACGTCGATGGCGTTGGCGCCGCCGCTGCCGGCCTTCAGGTCCGCGTACTCCGTGGTGGCCGAGGTGTACGGGACGAAGTCCACCTCGTCGAGGTGCGGCTTCTGCGGGCCCGAGTAGGCGGGGTTCGGCACGATCCCGTACGCGCCGGAGGTGCCGTTGTAGTTCTTGAGCTTCCACGGGCCGTCGACCACCGACCACAGCGGGCTGCCCGCGAAGTCGCCGCCCTTGGTCGACTGCGCGCTGAGGTAGGCGTAGTCGGCCGCGCAGTCCTTCGCTGCGGCGTCCGAACCGAACGCGTCGCTCGCGCAACTGCCCTTCTGCCCCTGGCCGGTGAGGTCCCAGGCGAGCGGCATCGGCGTGATCTGGCTGAGCTCGTCGTCGGTGAACCAGGTCTGGTTGACCGGGGTGTTGAGGGTCAGCGTCAGGGTCTGTCCCGAGGCGGTCGCCGAAGCCACGTTGTCCGGGAAGTACTTGGCGCCGATCGCCGGGTTCGGCGGGGTGTAGTAGCCGCTGTTGGACGACTCGGCCTTGGCCATGTTGATCCAGAACAGCACGTCCTGGGCGTTGACGTCCTCACCGTTGGACCACTTCCACGGCTTGACCTGGAGGGTGACGGTCCTGCCGTCCGCGCTCCAGGTGGGCGCCTCGCCGAGGGAAACCTCCGGGTCGAGGGCGACCTTGTCGTTCAGGCCCCAGTAGTACAGGGGGCGGTAGAACAGCTCCTGGAACTGGCTGGTGTTCACCGTGGTGACCTGGGCCGGGGAGTCGAACGGCCAGATGGCGTCCGGGAAGGTGGAGGGCGCCTCGGCGACCCGCACCACACCTCCCTGCACCGCCGCTCCGGCCGGCCCCGGGTTGCCGCTGCCGCCGCCCCCACCGCCGCCACTGCAGGCCGCGGCGGTTGCCACGACCGTGACCAGCGCCACCACCTGCGCGAATCTGCGCGCTCCTGCGGACTTCGTCATCCTTGACTTGCCCCTCTCCCCCACGTGAACACCACGAGTTCTTTCCTTGCGCGACCTGACGGTTCGCCGACGCGGGCATGGCGATGCCGTGGCCGGGCAAGGTGAGCGGCTTTCCCGACGGCGGGAAGGCACCGGCGTCCGTGGGCTTCAGCCGCTTGCCGCGTGCTGGCCCTGCCCCGTCCGGTGCTACCAGTTAGACCGATTTTTCGAACAGAGAGAAGCCTTGGGGACGACTCGTGTTCGTCAAGTTTCCATCAAGGAAAGGATCTTGAGGACACGCATGGTTCTCGCACCGGGACCGGCCGGAGTTCTTACACGCCTTTGCCGTCGCTCTGCCGAACCGCTGACCGGCACCCGGCAGGGTCGTGCCCACACCGACCGCAGAACGTACGGAGGGCACCACGATGACGACGAACACGGCGACGAACACGGCGGCAGGGACGACCGGTACGGCGACGGACGCGACCGCGAGCCGGGCGAAGGAGCCGGCCCGCCGGGGCGGGCTGGCCGCCGCCGCGCTGGCGGTGCTGGCGGCGGTGCTTCCGGTCACCACCGCCTCGCCCGCGCAGGCCGCCCCCACCGGGGCGGCGGGCCGGCCCGCGTGGTGCCCTACCGTCCCCGGGCACCAGGTCGACTGCACGACCATGCGCCGCCCGCTGGTGGCGGACGAGCCGCGCCTGGGCGGCATCGGCGTGAGCTACGCGGTGGTGCGCCACAGCCGCCCCGGCCCGGCCCGGGGCACCATCGCGTTCAACCCCGGCGGCCCCGGCGAGACCCTCATCGACCGCGCCGACCAGGTGGCCGGGGCACTGCAGGGGGTGCTGGACGACTACGACCTGCTCCTGCTGGACCCGCGCGGCACCGGCCGCTCCGGCCGGCTCCCCTGCGACGTCACCGAGGCCGACTACCGCTTCGCCCCGCGCCCCGCCCAGCGCGAGCTCGTCGCCGACTGCGCCGAGGAACTCGGCCCGCGCGCCCGCGGCTACACCAGCGCCGCCACCGCCGACGACCTCGATGCCGCCCGCGCGCGCCTGGGCGCCCCGAAGCTGGTCCTGTACGGCCTGTCGTACGGCACCTACCTGATGCCGGTCTACGCCGACCGCCACCCCCAGCGGGTCGAGTCGATGGTGCTGTCCGGCGCCTACCCGCTCGCCTTCGACTCCCTGGCCCGGCCCGGCGCCCAGCAGGTCTCCCTGACGCTGCGCCGGATCTGCGAGCGCAGCGGGGCCTGCGACCCGGAAGGCGCCGTCCGCGACCTCGCCGCCACCACCGAGCGGCTGCGCACCCACCCGCTGGTGCTGACCGCCTCCCTCGGCGGCAGGCCGCGCACCGTGGTCTTCAGCGAGGACAAGCTCGCCGACCTGATGTACGAACCCGCCACCCGAGGCATCGGCCTGCACCCCGAGGAGCCCGGTCTGCTCGGCGCGCTGCCGGCCGCCCTGCACGCCCTCGCCGCGGGCGACGAGGGGCCGCTGGCCGCCCTGGTGCGCGCCGAGGTCGAGCACACCGGCACCGAGGACCAGGCCTCCTTCCTGGCCGTCACCTGCAACGACTACGCCCGTGCGTGGGACCCGGCCGCCCCGCCCGCCGAGCGCCGCCGCCAGTACCGGGCCGCGCTGGCCGCCGCCGACCCGGCCGACTTCGGGGCGTTCAGCGTCAAGGGCTGGACCGAGGGGCAGACCGACGGCGGCGACAACTGCCTGTCCTGGCCGCGCCGCGGCACCGCCAACCCGCAGCCGACCGACCTGAAGAACGTGCCCGACGTGCCCGTCCTGGTGCTCTCCGGGGACCTCGACACCAACACCCCCGAGGCCAACTCCCGCCTCTCCGCAGCCCAGTTCCGCCGCAGCGCCTTCGTCTCCGTGCCCAACAGCGGGCACGTCCCGGAGATGGAGTCCACCGGCTGCGCGGTGGACATCTCCACCCACTTCATCCGCACCGGCGCGGTCGGCGACACCTCCTGCCTCGCGCACATCCCCCCGGTCCCCGTCGTCCCGGTCCCCCGCTGACCCTCTGACCGGCCGCCCTCGACCACCCCCCGACCGGCATGACCACGCCCGCCACCAGCGAAGATGACACCATGACAGATCCCACCGCCGCCCGGCGCACCGTCCTGGTCGTCGAGGACGACCCCGGCGTCCGCAACACCCTCGACCACCTGCTGCGCTTCGAGGGCTACCGGGTACTCACCACCGCCGACGGACAGGAGGCCCTGGAGCTCCTGGAGCACCGGCGCCCCGACCTCGCCGTGGTGGACGTGGTCATGCCCCGCCTCGACGGCCTCGCGCTGTGCCGGATGCTGCGCCGGCGCGGCGACCGCCTGCCCGTCCTGGTCCTCACCGCCCGCCACCAGCTCGGCGACCGGGTCGCCGGGCTCGACGCCGGCGCCGACGACTACCTGGCCAAGCCCTTCGCCACCGAGGAACTCCTGGCCCGTATACGCGCCCTGCTGCGCCGCACCGAGCCGCTCGGCGGCGAGAGCGCCGAACTCGGCCTCGACGACCTCGCCCTGGACCCCGGCGCCCGCCAGGCCCACCGCGGCGGGCGCCGGCTCGACCTGACCAAGACCGAGTTCGACCTGCTGGAACTGCTCCTGCGCAACCAGGGCACCGTCCTGACCCGCCACCAGATCTACGAACGCATCTGGGGCTACGACTTCGACACCGACTCGCGCTCGCTCGACGTCTACGTCGGCTACCTGCGCCGCAAGACCGAAGACGGCGGCGCGCCCCGGCTGATCCACACCGTGCGCAACGTCGGCTACACCGCCAGGACCGCCTGATGCTGCGCACCAGGATCGGCCTCGTGGTCCTCGCCTCCGTCCTGCTGGCCATCGCCGTGCCCGTCACCGCCGCCTACCGCGGCGTCAGCACCCTGGTCGCCGACCAGCTCGACCGGAGCCTGGAGGACCGGGCCCACACCGTGCTCGCCGCCCTGGACCTCGACCGCTCCCCGCCCGCACGGCCCGACACCGTCGAACAGCTGCTGCTCCCCGACGGCACCACCCGGCCGCTGGGGGCCCCGGGCGGCCCGGCGCTGCCCGTCTCGGCCCGGGCCCGGGAGGTGGCCCGTACCGCACAGGGCGCCCACCAGGAGGACGCCACCGTCGACGGCACCCCCTACGGCATCCTCACCAAGGCCCGCCCCGACGGGCAGGGCGCGGTGATGGTCGGCCAGACCTACGCCGGGGCGCAGACCGTCGACGACGCGTTCCTGCGCCGCATCACCTGGACCAGCGCCGCGGCCGCGGCCGCCTCCGCGCTGCTCAGCTGGCTCGTCCTCGGCCGGATCCTGCGCCCGGTGCGACGCCTGGCCCGCGCCGCCGAACACATCACCACCACCCGCGACCTGACCACCCCGCTGCCCGCCGCCGGGCGCGACGAAGTCGGCCGCCTCACCCGCGCCTTCGAGGCGATGGTCGGCGCCCTGCGCCGCTCCCGCGACCAGCAGCAGCGCCTGGTCCAGGACGCCAGCCACGAGCTGCGCACCCCGCTGACCTCGGTACGCGGCTGCGCCGAACTCCTCCAGCGCGCCCGCGGCCGGCTCGCCCCCGCGGACGAGGAACAGATCCTCGCCACCCTGGTCACCGAAACCGTCGCACTCGACGAACTCGTGCGCGAACTGGTCGAGTTGGCCACCGACCAGCAGACCGTGGAGGACCCGGAGCCGGTGGACCTGACGGCCGCCGCCGAGGACAGCGCCCGGCGCTTCCGGCGCCGCACCGGCCGCGAGATCACCGTCACCGCCGAACGGCCCGTGCCGGTACGGGCCCGCCCGCGCGCGCTGCAGCGCTGCGTGGACAACCTGGTCGGCAACGCCGTCAAGTTCAGCCCGGACGGCACCCCAGTGGAGGTCCACGTCACCGGCACCCGGCTGGCCGTGCGCGACCACGGGCCCGGCATCGCCCCCGGCGACCGGCAGGCCGTCTTCGAGCGCTTCTACCGCGCCGCCGGCACCCAGTCGACCCCGGGCTCGGGGCTGGGCCTGGCCATCGTCCACGACCTCGTCGCCGCCGACCACGGCACCGTCTTCGCCACCGCCGCCCCCTCCGGCGGCGCCGAGGTCGGCTTCCACCTGCCACCCGCACCGGAGGGCTGACGGCCCGCCCGGAGGTCGGGACGGCGGGTCGGTGGTCTGCGAGCCCGGCCGAACGGCGTGGCCCGTCGCGGACGGGTCGGCGCGTCAGTCGGGCTGTTCGGCGTTGCGGGCGCAGCGGAAGCCGGCGTGGCCGCTGGAGCTGTCGGGGGTGTTGGAGCTGCGGGCGGCGACGCGGTAGCGGTTGCAGTAGGACTTGTGGCACAGGTGGGAGCCGCCGCGGATGACCTTGGCGGTTCCGGTGGCGGGGCCGGTGGGGTTGGCCGGGGTGGGGGATGCGGGGTGGTCGGTGGTCCACCAGTCGGCGCACCACTCCCACACGTTGCCGGACATGTTGTACAGGCCGAAGCCGTTCGGTGCGAAGGAGCCGGCGGGGGCGGTGGCGCGGTGGCCGTCCGCGGCCGTGTTCTTCGCCGGGAAGGTGCCGCGCCAGATGTTGCAGCGGTGGGTGCCGTCGGGATCGAGTTCGTCGCCCCACGGGTACCGGGCCTGTTCGAGTCCGCCGCGGGCCGCGTACTCCCACTCCGCTTCGGTGGGCAGGCGTTTGCCGGCCCAGGAGGCGTAGGCGTCCGCGTCGTTCCAGGAGACGTGGACGACGGGGTGGTCGCCGCGGTCGGCGACCGTGCTGCCCGCGCCCTCGGGACGGTCCCAGGCGGCTCCGGTGACCGCGCACCACCAGGGGGTTCGCTCCACCCGCACGGCGGTGCGCCGCACGGCGGCCGGGAGGAAGCCGGCGAAGACGTAGGACCAGCCCAGGCGCTCGGCGTCGGTGCGGTAGCCGGTGTCGGCGGCGAACGCGGTGAACTGCTCGTTGGTGACCGCGCGGGCGTCGATGAGGAACGGGTCCAGCCGGACCTGCCGCACGGGGCCTTCGCCGTCGTCGGGGAAGCCTTCGGAGTCGTCGGTCCCCATCAGGAACCCGCCGCCGGGCAGGAGGACCATGCCGTCCGTCGGGCCGGCGGGACGCGGGGCCGCGAGGTGGAGCGGGCGGAGCGTGCCGGGGCCTCGCGAGGGCGTGCAGCAGGGCGCCGAGGGCAGGTTCACGGGTTCCTCCGGGAGTGGGTTCAGCCGGCCGTGTGAGGCCGGCCGTGCAAGGCGGGCCGGGTCAGGCGGGCCGGGTCAGGCGGGCCGGGTCAGGCCAGGGCTGCCCGGCGCCTGAGGTCGAGCTCCCGCTGCACCCGCTGAACGTCCTTCGCGTAGGGCAGGTGGAGCAGCGTCAGGAAAGCGCCGTTGACGAGCATGAGTACCACCAGGACCGCCAGGAACACCGGGCGGAGTCCGACCGCCTGGCCGAGGAAGCCGGCGCCCAGGCCGAAGGCGGCCCACGCGAGGGCTTCGAAGACCGAGACGTAGATCGTGAAGGCGGTGGCCCGCAGCTCGGGCGGGGTGACCGCCATGACCATCGGGCGGTTGAGGCTGGGATTGACGCCCTGGGCGACACCCATCAGGCAGAAGAGCAGGGCGTAGGCGCCGATGCCGCGGTAGTGGACCTGGGTGCCCAGGAAGGCGAGGACGGCGAAGGCGACCTGGGCGCCCTGGAGCGCGCCGGGAAGCCCGTGGCGGGGGCTGCGGCGGGTGGCCCAGTCGGCGAGGAAGCCTCCCAGCAGGGTGCCCAGCAGGTATCCGATGCCCAGCGGCATCAGGACGACGGCGGCTCGCTGGGTGGTGAAGCCGAACACGTCCACCAGGTAGACGACGGCGAACGAGGAGAGCAGCAGGTGTCCCGAGAGCAGCCGCGACACCAGGAGGATCGCGAAGCTGGGGATCTTGAACAGCGAGACGACGGTGGCCAGGCCGACCTTCGTCCGGGGCTCGCGGGCGGCCCGGTCGAGGTCCGCGAGTTGCCGCTCGGCCGCGCCGCGGCCGGGGTCGCGGAAGCAGAGCAGCAGCACCCCGCCGAAGAGGATGTTCAGGACGCCGACGCCCCACAGTCCCCAGCGCCAGCCGTCGTGGACTCCCGCCAGTTGCCCGATGAGCGGGCCGAGCACCGAGCCGACCAGCGACAGCGCACCGTAGAGGGCACCGACGGCGCGGCCTCGCGACGCCGGGTCGAACAGGTCGCCGATGATCTCGGAAACCAGCGGCTGGGCGGCCGCGTAGCCGGCCGCGAGGACCGTGACGAAGACCAGCAGTTCGGTGAAGTCCCTGGAGAAGCCGGCGGCCACGCCCCACACCCCCCACAGGCCGGTGGACAGGACCAGGACGCTCTTGCGCGACCAGCGGCGTGCCGCCCACACCCACAGGGGGGCCGCGAGCACGCCGATCAGCTTGCCGGCGGCGGTCAGGACGCCGAGCGAGCCGAGGGTCAGGCCGAGGGCGTTCCTGATGACCGGGAACAGGCCGGTGACCAGGCCGGCCTCGGTACCGTCGACCAGCATGGCGCCGCCGAGGACCGAGAGCTGGGCCCATCGGCCTTTGACCGGGGGCGGGCCGGTCCTCGTGGCGGGCCCGGAGGTGCCCTCGATAAGGTCGGACATGCGCGACTCCACTTCTTCGCATCGTTCGTCACAGGGGCAGTGCGGGGGAAAGGCGGCGTGCTCGCCGGTGACGGGGCTGCAACCCCGTCACCGGTACGTCGTGCGCCGGCTGGTCAGAGAGCGGCGAGTTCCTCGGCCACCCGGCGCAGGGCCGACACGTCGGTGAGGCCGCCGGCCAGGGCGGCGACGTCGATCAGCGGCGTCGGGCCGAGGAACTGCAGGAATTCGGAGTCGACGATGCCGGGCAGGTGCCTGCGCATCACCTCCACGGCGACCGGGTCGGAGATCAGGGCGAACACGGGGGTCCGCAGCGAGAAGCGTCCTGGGGGGTAGTCCTCCGGGTGGGGCAGCGGCTCGGCGGCCCGGTCGGCCTGCTCGCGCTGGGCCCGGACCAGCAGGTGCTCCGCGCCGACCGGGCCCTCGGCCGGCAGGCCGAGGCGCTCGTACTGGCTCGGCGGTGCGTCGCCCGCGCGCATCAGCTCCACCAGCAGGGTCGCCATCCGCAGCTCGGCCGCGTCGTCGACGAGGGGGGTGCGCTGGTCGGGGTCGCCCTCCAGGTCGAACAGCAGGGTGCCGTGCTGGTAGGGGTTGATGAAGGTGCGGCCGGGGACGCGCAGGGTGCGAACGCCCTTGGTGAAGGTGAACGGCTCCGCCAGTTGGAGGTTCGCCAGCTCGGCCGGGGAGAACCGCCCGCGCATGTGGGTGGGCATCAGCGTGTGTTCCAGCAGCGGCGCGTTCTGCGCCGTGGCGGGGGCGCGCATGTAGACGTACCGGCCGTCGGTGACGTTGACGTGGCCGCCGTGGATTCCGAACAGGGCCGCCTCCCGCACCGGGGTGTCCTCGGCCACCGGCAGCGGGCGGCCTTGCACGTCCGCGGGGCGCTCGATGCCGAAGTACTCCAGCAGCGTCGGTGCGAGGTCGATCGTCTGCACCAGGGCTCGGCGCCGTTCCCCGGCCTTGCCGGCCCGCGGGTCCCACACGAACAGCGGCAGGTGGACCAGTTCGTTGTACCAGGGCTGGACGGTCTTGCCCCACCAGCCCTTCTCTCCCAGCAGCAGGCCGTGGTCGGTGTTGACGATCAGCAGGGTGTCGTCCCAGAGGTTCTGCTCGTCCATCAGGTCCAGCACCCGCCCGAGGGAGTGGTCGCACATCGACAGCAGCGCCGCGTACTCCAGGCGGGCGTGCTCGACCTGGCCGGGGGTCTCCACCACGCGCTTGTAGTCGGGCCAGTCGAAGTGCGGGCCTTCGTAGTCGTGCGGGTATAGGTCCTTGAACCGCTGGTGGCTGAAGAACGGCTCGTGCGGGTCGAAGGTCTCGATCTGCACGAACCACCTGTCCGCCTCCCGGTTGGTGCGGACGAACTCCAGGCCCGCGTCGAAGGTCAGCGTCTGCGGGTGGCGGTCCTCGGTCGCCAGGTGCGGGCGGTTCACCCAGTCCTGCCGGTAGGACTCGAACCGGAGCTTCTTCAGGTCCTCGGGGATCTCCGGGTCGGCCACCTGGCCCTTCCACGGGTCGCCCTCCTGGCCGCGGAAGAACTCCCAGGTGTTGTACCGGCCGTGGTAGGTGGCGCCGCCGTCCTCCCAGTAGTGCGGGTGGTCGCTGACCAGGTGGGTGTACACCCCGTTCTGCTTGAGGAGCTCGGGCATGGAATCGTCGAACGGCTCCAGCGGGCCCCAGCTGCGGTGCAGGAAGTTGTACCGGCCGGTGTGGATCTCGCGGCGGGCCGGCATGCACGGCATCGACCCCGCGTAGGCGCTGTCGAAGGTGACCGACCGCTCGGCCAGCCGCGCGAAGTTCGGCGCGTGAGTCCAGTCCCCGCCGTAGGGCGGCAGCATGTGCCGGTTGAGGCTGTCGAACATCACCATGATCGCCTTCATGCGGCGCTCCCTTCTCCGGCCGGTGGCGTCTTCCGCCCCGGCTGCCACTGTTCGAGACGCCGGAGCATGCGCTCCAGCCAGGCCACCCACGCGTCCATCGCGCCGGCGCCGTACTGGTGCAGTTCCTCGTAGACCTCGCGTGCCAGTTCCTGGTCCAGCTCGGGCAGCGGGTCCTCGAAGCGGACCGTGCGGTCGCGGGGCCGGTTGCGGGCGATCTGCTCGCGCCGGTGGTCCAGTTCGGTGCGGATCAGCAGGATCGCCGCCTCGCGGTCCAGGACCGCGGCGAAGGCGAAGCGGGAGAGGAAGTCCGCGTCCTGGAACCGGCTGGGCGGCTCGTACGGGGAGCGCACCCACTCCATCAGCGCTTCCCGCCCCACCGGCGTGAGCCGGTACACCTTCGCGTCGGGACGCCCCTCGCGCGGGTCGACCTCGAACGCCACCCAGCCGTCCGCCACCATCCGCCCCAACAGGCGGTAGATCTGGCTGTGGTGGGCCCGCGAACGGAGGAACTGGCCCTCCGTCTCGACCCACTTGCGCAGGTCGTACCCACTGAACGGCCGGCCGGCCAGCAGGGCGAGCAGGACGTACTCGAACTGCATCGAGCCCCCTATGTGCGGAATCACTTATGTGCTCAGTGTTCTATCCGCGACACGGGGGTCGTCAACGCGGCGGGCGGTGAATTATCCGACCGTTCATATGAGTTCACGGTGATTCACAGTGCACAGCGCACAGTGCACAGCCCCTGCGCTACCGGCGGGGACGTCGAAACCCGGCGCGGCTGCGACGGAACAGGCCCCTCCCGGGAAAACGGGCGCCCCGTGGCGGTCCGGGCGAACCCGGAACCGCCACGGGGCGGGCCGTGCCTGTCGTCACCGGAGCGGCACGGTCCCCGGCCTGCGCGTCCGAGGCGACCCGGGCGGCCGAAGAGGTGTGCTCAGGAGAGGCGTGCTCAGTTGAAGACCAGGACGTCGGTGCGCATCGGCAGCGCGCTGCCCCAGCCGATATTGATCTTGAACGTCACCAGCCCGTTGCCGGGGGCGATGCTCGACACCTGGAAGGGCGCCGCGCCGACGAACCGGTTCCCGTTGCCGTCGATCTCGGAGGCCGTGATGACGACCGTCGAGTCGATCCCGATGACGTTCCAGGCGATCTGGAGGTTGAACGTCCCGTTCCCCGGGGTCCACGTCCACCACCCCCGCCACACGGCGCCGACGTTGCCGCCGATCGCCGCGAGGCCCTGGTCCCGGTCTGCGGGCTGCGAACTGCTCGCGATCCGCGGCACCTCGATGGAGGAAGATTCGGCTGCGGCCATGACGGCTCCCCTCGCGCCGGGAGAGCTCCCATGAGCTCCCCGATACTTAGAGTGTCCAGTAATGTGCACAGCGTAACAATCACTCGTGCGAGTGAACCTCCGGCGCGCCTCCCCCGGTACTTTCGTTACGGCCTCTGGTCGGGCGGTTCGATGGCGAGGGCGTGCCGGAAGATGTTGCACGGGTCCCAGCGGGCCTTGATCTGTTGCAGGCGGGGGTAGTTGTCCTTGTAGTACAGGGCGTGCCACGGGGTGCCGGAGGTGTTCCACGCCGGGTCGGCGAGGTCGGTGTCCGCGTAGTTGATGTAGGAGCCGTCACTGACCTCGCCGGGGACGGGGACGCCTCCGGTGTCGCGGTACACATCGCGGTAGAAGCCGCGGACCCAGGCCAGGTGGGCCGCGTCGTCCGACTCGTCGGCCCAGACGGTGTAGTAGACGGCCTTCATGACCGAGTCGCGCTGGGCGACGGCGGTGGCGTACGGGGGCACCGCGTTGACCTGGCCGCCGTAGCCGACGAGGAGCAGGCCGCACTCCGCACCGCCCGTGCCGTCCGTCAGGTACCGGTAGGCGGTCGCGAGTTGGGGGTCGGTGAGGGAGCGGCGCAGGTAGCCGGCCTTGTCCTTGTAGCGCCGGGTGATCGAGTTGCCGGCCTCGCCGGTCCCCGGCCAGGTGCTGGTGGGCAGCCAGGGCATGGTGCCCCGGAGGGTGGCGGGGTCGGTGGCACCCACGTCGGCGGTCACCGCGCGCACGAAGTCGGTGAGCACCGCGTCGGAACCCGGAACACCCGCGTCGATCTGCACGACCAGCTCAAGGGTGCCGGACTTGCGGTGTCCGGCGATGAGGACGGCATACAGGTTCGCCGCGGGGGTGCCCGGTTCGCTGTTGCGCTCGTGCCAGGCGCCGTAGTTGCGCAACAGGGTGGTGAACGCCCGTTCCGTCATCTTCTCGTCCCAGGTCCAGGCGACCAGGCACCTCCGCAGCTCGCCCGGGGCGCGCGGCAGGAGTGCCGCGGGGTCGCCGTGGGAGCGGGTGCCGGGGCCGGGGCCGGGGCCGGGGGCGTCGGGGCCGGGGGCGTCGGGGCCGGGGGCGTCGGGGCCGGGGGCGTCGGGGCCGGGGGCGTCGGGGCCGGGGGTGTCGGGGCCGGGGGCGTCGGGGCCGGGGGCGTCGGGGGTGTCGTGGGAGCGGAGCCAGTAGCGGGTCACGACGCCGAAGTTGCCACCACCGCCACCGGTGTGGGCCCACCACAGGTCGTGGTTCGGATCGTCCGGGTCCCGGGTGGCGACCACCGCCCGGACGGTCCCGTCCCGGTCGGCCACCACCACCTCCACGGCGTGCAGGTAGTCCACGACCGAGCCGTAGGCGCGGGACAGCGGACCGTACCCGCCGCCGGCCAGATGCCCGCCCACGCCCACCTCGGGGCAGCCGCCGGCCGGGATCGTCACACCCCAGCCCTTGAACAAGGCCCGGTACACGCGCCCGAGGGTCGCTCCCGGCTGCACCGCGAAGGCGCCCATCGCGGGGTCAAAGCCGACGGCGTCCATGGGAGAGAGGTCCAGCAGGAGCTGCACCGCCGGGTCGCCGGTGAAGTTCTCGAAACAGTGGCCGCCGCTGCGCACGGCGATCCGGCGCCCGGAGCGGACGGCGTCGGCGACGGCCCGCACCACCTGCTCGGTGGAGCCGGCCAGGCGGATCTCCTCCGGCCGGCCGACGAAACGGTAGTTGTCGCCCCGCAGCAGGCTGTCGTAGCGGGAGTCATCGGGGCGGACCGTGACCGGCCCGAACGGCCGGCCCTCCGGCCCGCCCCCACCTCCCGCCGGACCACCTCCCGCTCCCGCCGGCCCCGGGCCTTGGCGGCCCGCCGCCTCGGCGGGCCCGACGGCCAGGCCGGCGACCGCACCGCCGACCGCCACCGCACCGGCCCGAGCGAGCAGGTGGCGACGCCCCAGCCGTTCGTCCGCCGACCAGTCCATCTCTTCCTCCGTTCACCACGACCATCCGTCAGCGCATGCTACCGGCGCTCACGGCATCCAAATATGCTTACCGTAACGACAATTGACGTAGAATCAGCAACGCTGATCGCCGACACGCCCAGCCCGCCCCCGGCGGACGTTCAGCCGGCGCCGCAGAAGACGGCGTCGAGGAACTTGATGCCCGCCTGGTTCTGCGCCGTCTGCTCGGCGTCATCGCCCCGCGGGGTGTAGGAGACGGCGACCTGGCGGTCGGCGGTGCCCCACAGCTGGGTGCTGAAGCCGAAGGTGCCGCCGTTGTGGCCCAGCACGGTGGTGCAGGAGAGCTGCGCCCGCGCCAGCCCCATCCCGTAGTCGATCTCGTGCGAGCCCGGCACGGTCTCGAGCATCGTGGTCATCTCGCGCTGCTCCGCCGGACGCAGCAACTTCCCCTTCAACAGGGCCTGCTGGAACCGGATCAGGTCGTCGGTGGTGGAGATGATCTCTCCGGCGGCGCCCGCCCAGGAGGGGTTCTGGTCGGTGACGTCGATGTCGGTCTTCTTGACGTTTCCGGTGCCGGCGCCGTCCACGGTGGTCCAGTAACTGTGGGCGTGCGGGCCGGGGATCGTGGTGGAGCGGCCGGGGACCGTGGTCTTCGTCATCCCGAGCGGGCGCAGGATGCGCTGACCGACCTCCTGTCCGTAGGGGTGCCCGGTGACCTGCTCGATGATCAGGCCGAGGACGTCGAAGTTGGTGTTGGAGTAACCCCATTGGGTGCCGGGCGCGAAGTACGGGGCGTGGGAGACGGAGGCGGTCACCAGCTGGCGCGCGGTGAACGTACGGTTCAACCCGCCCTGGGCCAGCCACGTCCGGAAGACGGCCGGGTCGTTGAGGTTGGGAAAGACGTCGGTGCCCTCGTTGGTGACGTCGAACAGGCCCGTGCGCTGGTTGAGCAGCTGGCGGACGGTGATGTTCTGCCCGTTGGGGACCAGCCCCGGCAGGTGGCTCGACACCGAGTCCTCCAGGCCGAGCCGGTGCTCGCCGACCAGTTGCAGCACCGTGGTGGCGACGAACGTCTTGGTGACGCTGCCGATCCGGAACCGGCCGTCACCACGGACGGGTGCCTGACCGACCAGGTCGGTCACCCCCGTGGTGCCGCGCCACCGCTGGTCACCGTCACGCACCTCGGCGATCGCGGACACCGCCTTGGCGTCGGTCAGCCCGTTGAGGGCGAGTTGCAGCGGACCGCCACGCGGGCGGACCGACGAAGCTGCGGAGTCCTCGGCTCCCGCCACAGCGGCGGAGGCGGGTGACGCGGACACCGCCAGACAGAAGGCTGCGATCAGGGCACTGGTCAGACGACGAGACATGGGGCTTCCCTTCACTCGGGCGAACAGGAGTTCGCCACGAGTCAGCCTGTCAGCGCCGCCACCGAGGGAGCATCACTCCGGATGAGGACCCGTCCATCCTTCAACAGGCTTACGAAATCGACACCTTAGGACACCAAAGAGGTACGTGAGGGGTCGTCCGGCGGTCGCATCCGGGGATGCGCCCGCACGCCCGGCGAGTTGTGGCCGGGGGGAGCCTCTGGTCTGGTGGCTCCCGCCGGCGTCGGCACAAGGTCCCGCGCTTCGGCCGGTCAGCCGGTCAGCCGGCGCTGACGACCTGGCCGCAGACGATCGTTCCGTTGAGCGTGACCGTTTGACCGAGGTCGTAGGTGGCGGCCACCTCCGTGTTCGTCAGCGTGACCGTCCAGCTGTCGCCGGTCTTCGTCGCCTTGACGCCGGTCGCGTTGTTCTTCACGTAGCCGCCGACGTGGGCGGCGGTGCTGACCGGCATCATCCAGCCGGTGCCCGACTGGACGCCGGCGACGCTCGGGCCGCCGGCGTTCTGGTCCGACGGCGCCTGGAAGGACTCCAACTCGCCCTTGATGACGGTGCAGGTGCTGTCGGCGGCCTTGATGGAGCCCGACTCCACGCCGCTGAAGGTCACGTCGGCGCTGCCCTTGCCGGCCTTCCCCGGCGCGCCGGTGGGGGCGCCCGCCGCCGGGGGCGCTGCCGCGTCAGCCGTCGCCGCACCTGCGGACGTCGAGACCGCGGCCCCAGGTGCGGTGGCGCTCTTCGCCGAGCTCGACGATCCGCATCCGGCGAGGGATATCAGCGTCGCACCGGTTATGAGCCCGATGACGACACGTCGTCGGTGGAGTTCGGTCCGTGACATGTTCTCGCCCCTAGATCTCGCGTGTGAGTACTTGTCGATCACTGCGCAGAGTACGGCAGGCGGATGTCGGTCGCGGGATGCCGGCCGGATGCCGGGCCGGTGTTCTGCGCTGTGATCGCCATGCCCGGCACCATAGCCTGACGGTCTGACAAAAAGTGTTCGTGCTCGACTTGGTGGACACCGGTCCACCTGGCGGCAGAACGGCCGCCCCTGACCCGCCACGCGGAAAGCCGGATGCCTCCCCGGGCTGAAGGCCGGGACATCCCCCGACACCCGGGTGAAGCACCGCACGAGCGGTTCTTCACCCCGGAGGGCCAGGCGGAGCGGATCCTCGGCGACTGAGCGCATGTCCCCTCCAGCAACGGCCGCCGGGCCGTGCACGGGTCTGTGGAGACCGTGCGATGGCCTGATCCGGCGGTTCCGTGTCCTGAGCCGGCGTGCTACCCGGTCAGCGCCGCGTGCAGGGGGGCCAGCAGGGAGAGGTCGTCGGTGGTGACGGTGAGGTGGGTGGCGCCGGCGGACCGCCAGGCGTCGGCGAGGGAGCGCCAGGTGTCCGGCCGGCCGGGGGCGGGGCGCAGGCGGGCCTCGACGCCGAAGGCGCTCCAGTCACGGCCAGCTTCGGTCACCGCCGTCCGCAGTTCGGCGATGAGTGCGGCACCGCGGTCGACCCGGTTGGCGAGCAGGCCGGACATGGTGAAGCCGTCGGCGAGGGTGGCGATCCGGCGCAGTGAGCCCGGTCTTCCTCCGGTGCGCAGGGTGCCGCCGCCCATCCAGAGGGGTACGGGACGCGGCCGGGGGGTGAGGGTGACGCCGGAGAACGCGACGTGCTCGCCGGCGAAGTCCGCGTCCGGCCGCGTCCACAGCAGGCGCAGCGCCTGGACCTGTTCCTCGAACAGTGCCGCACGGGTGCCCGGGGCGACGCCGAGGGCGGCGGACTCGGCGGGGTCGGATCCGATGGCGACGCCCAGCCGCAGCCGGTCGCCGCTGAGGTGGGCCAGTTGCGCGGCCTGCTTGGCGGCGAGCACCACCGGGCGGTGCGGCAGGATCGTCATCGCGGTGGCCAGCTCGATCCGGGTGGTGACGGCTGCCAGGAACGCCACCAGCGTCAGGCTCTCGTACGCGGGAACGTCGGACACCAGGTGTTCGGGGACGGACAGGTGGTCGTACCCGAGGCTCTCCGCGGTCACCGCGAACGCGCGGAGTCCGGCGGGTGAGAGGGTCGTCGGGACGGTCCAGCCGAGGCGGAGGGTCATTTGCGGAAGGCCTCCGGGTCGGCGGTGGAGACGAACACCGCGCGCGGGCGTTCGGCGGGCAGCAGCTGGGAGTTGAGGAGGTGGCGTAGCGCTTTCTCGCCGCCGGGGAGGGTGCCGGTGACCGACAGGTGGACGTGGAGGACTTGCGTGCCGTCCTCGTTCACCACCTCGGGCACGCAGTGCACGACCCCCGGGATGGCGTGCGCGGCCTGCCGGACGGTGTTCAGTGAGACCTTCTCCCCGCGCAGCACCACGAAGTCCGACAGGCGTCCGTGGAAGGTCAGATAGCCGTCGTCGATCGAGAAGGCGTCCCCGGTGGCGATGGTCCGCGGCCCCAGCAGGACTCTGCCGCTGTGCTGCCCGACCCGTCGCAGCAGGACGGTGCCGGATTCGACCAGCAGTTCTCCCACGTCGTCCTGCACCCCGCGCAGTGACGCGCGCACTCCCGGCAGCGGGCGGCCGACCGAGCCGTACCGGTGCGCGGGCTCGGCGTGCGCGGCCAGGGTCGACACGCGTGGTCCGGCCTCGGTGAGCCCGTAGGTCAGGTACAGCTCCGCGGAGGGCCGCGCGGCCAGCAGGTCGGCCACCTCCGCGGGTGTGAGCCGGTCCCCGCCGACCGCCAGTGCCCGCAGGCCCCGTGGCACGAGCCCGGGGTCGGCCAGCAGTTGGCGGGCGATCGTCGGGGTCACCGCCGAGTGGGTGACCCCGCGCGCGGTGACCGCGTCGCGGTACGCGGCCGGCGAGAACGGCGGCCCGTCGAGCACCAGCCGCGCCTTGGTCACGTACGCGGCGAACGCCTGCGCCACGAGGGCGTAGGAGTAGTACAGCGGCAGGTTCACCAGCAGGGTGTCGGCCGGGGTGATGCCCGTGGCCCCGGCGTGCAGGCGGGCGTTGTGCAGGAGCGAGGCCACCCGGTGCACGCACGCGCTGAACATCCCGGAGGTGCCGGAGGTGGACAGCAGGATCTCGCCCGGCCGGTACGGGGTGGTGGGGTGCCCGGTCGGCACGGCCAACGCGCCGCCCACCGGCAGCTGCGGCCCCGCGCCGGCCAGCCGGGTGGTCACCACGACGCCGGCCCCGACATGCCCGGCCAGCGCGCGCACCCGCTGCCACGGCGTGCTCGGCGGCACGGCCAGCGGCACCAGGCCCAGCAGCAGCGACGAGAGCAGCACGCGCAGCAGTTCGACTCCGTTGGTGAGGCAGAGCACGACCGCGTCGCCCGGTGCCAGGCCCAGCCCGGCCAGGTCCGCCAGCACGTCGTCCACCCCGGCCGGGGCGCCGCCGCCCGTACTGGCCGGGGTTGCCTCGACCCGGGTCAGGAAGTCGGCCACCTCGGACCGGGTGAGGCTGTTCACCGGTCGTCCCGGGCGCTGGTCAGGACCAGGCAGCGACACAACTTCCCCTCTCCCGCGGCGGGTTGCAGGCCGACCAGGAGCACGTGCCGGGCGTGGCCGTCCGCGAGCCAGCCGCCGAGCACCGTGAACGCGACGGGGGTGGCCCGGTCGGGGTGCGCCGCCAGCAGCAGGGACGGCCCGCGCAACCCGTGGCGCAGGGCGGGCAGCCCGGCCAGCACGCCCGGGTTCGCTCCGGCGAAGCGCAGTGGCGACACCCGGGACCTCGGCACCGAGTCGGCGATGCGGCGCATCGTCCGCTCGCTCCCGGTCGCGCTCATGACCAGGATCCCGGTGTCGGCGGCGGCGTCGAGCACGGGTTCGGCGCAGTCCGCCAGTGCCCGGTCCACGGTCTCGGCGACCAGCCAGGCCGCCGGGTCGGCGTAGAAGGACGGTTTGTTCACCGCGTACTCGTCCGGGTCGTCGGCGACGACCGTCGCCGAACCCAGCATCCGGGTGCCCGTCGGCACGTGTGTCACGCCCTCACCCCTTCGAACAGCAGGCACGTGTTGAACCCGCCGAACCCCAGCGTCAGGCTCAGTCCGGCGCCGGGGCCGACGGGTTGCGCCGATTCCGTGGCCAGCCGCAGCGGGGCCACCGGATCGCGCAGCCCGAGGACCGGTGGGACCTGTCGATGGCGCAGTGCCAGGACCGTCGCCACGGCCTCGATGGCCCCGGTCGCGCCCAGGCTGTGCCCGAACGCCCCCTTGGTGGCGAACACCAACGGGCCGTCGGCTCCGAACAGTTCCAGCAGGCTGCGCGCCTCGACCTCGTCGTTGAGCGGTGTGCCGGTGCCGTGGGCGTTGACCACCGCGATGTCCGCGGGTGCCAGGCCCGCGGAGGCCAGGCAGCGTTCGACGGCGCGCAGCACGGCGCGTCCGGACGGGTCCGGTGCGGTGAGCCCGGCGGCGTCGTTGGCCGCGCCGGCCCCGCGCAGCCGGGCGTGCACCCGGGCGCCGCGTTCCCGGGCGGAGTCGGGGTGTTCGACCACCACGAAGGCCGCGCCCTCGCCGAGCAGCATCCCGTCGCGCGCCCGGTCGAAGGCCCGCAGGCCGGTGGGGCTCATCGTGCCCAGCGCGGAGTGCCCGAGCCGCTTGGCCTCGGTGACCACGTCCACCCCGCCCGCCACGCAGACCCGCCGCTCGCCCGAGCGCACCAGGGCGCGCGCGACGGCGATCGCGTCCGACCCCGCGGAACAGGCGGTCATGACGCAGACCGGCGTGCCCGGGTGCCCGATGCCCGCCGCCGCGTCGTCGGCCCAGGCGTGCAGCGTCGGCTCCGCCTCGTCCAGGCAGGCGCCGAAGCTGGTGCCCAGGACGAGGCCGACCTCGGGGTCGGTGGTGGACAGGCCGGCATCCGCGAACGCGGCGGACAGCGTCCGCCCGGCGAGCGCGCGCTGGCGCTCGCCCGCCCTGGTCCCGTACGGCACCGACGCGATGACGGCGGCGGCGGTGTTGCGCAAGGAGTGCGGCGAGTGGACGGGCGCCAGCGCCGAATCGCCCGCGCACAGCCGTTCCCACACCGCCTCCTGGTCCCGGCCCAGCGGAGTGTCCCAGGCCAGTCCGGTGATCACCGGGGTCACCACGGCCGGGCCGCCGCGGGATCGACCTTCGTCCGGCTCATCGCGCCGCGGAACCCGGCGACCGACCGGCCCTCCACGGTCACCACGGCGGAGAAGGCGAAGGTGGGGCCGGACAGCCGGTCCGCGCGGACGTCGAGCACGACCTGGTCGCCGGGCACGACCGGGGCGAGGAATCGGGACTTGACCGTGCCGACCAGGGTGACCTCGTCGTCGGCGAGCGGATCGCTGCTCAACTGGTAGAGCAGGACGCCGGACTGGGCGAAGGCCTGCATGGTGTGGCTGCCGGGCAGGATCAGCCCCGGGGTCAGGCCGCGCTCGGGCAGGTGCCCGGACAGCGCGCCCATCTCCGCCGAGACGGCGAACATGCTGCGCAGGAACACGCCGGGTTCATGGTCCAGAACCCGGTCGATGAACAGGCGGGGGTGGCGTCCGCGCACCAGGGCCGCGATGGCCGAGGTGCCCAGCGGACGCGCCTCGCGGACCGTGACGGGAGGGGGTGCCGATTCGTTCGGGTGTCGCATCCGGGACGATTCCTCTCAGGGCCTGTCGCAGCGGTGCCGGCAGGGGCACCGCGCGCCGGGTGTCGGGGGCGACCGCGGCGAAGACGAGGTCGCCGGTCACCAACGGGGTGCGGGTGCCGTCTTCCTCCTCCCGCAGCAGACGTACCGCGAGGGCGAACCAGGCCGCGCCGACGTGGTCGACCCGGGTGTCCCCGATGATCACGTCGCGGTACACGGCGCTGTTGAGGTAGGCCACCCGCAGGTCGGCGACCACCAGGTCGACGTTCGCCGCACTGAAGGCGGTCAGACCCGCGTCGTGCGCTTCGAGGTGTTCGGTGCCAGCGGTCTCCATCAACGAGGTGTAGCGGGAGAAGTGCACGATCCCGGTCGCGTCGGTGTCGACGTGCTCGACCCGGGTGCGGAACCCCGCGCTCACCACAGGGCCCGGGCGCCCGCCGCCACCCGGTCCACGATCTCGTCGGCCTGCGTCCCGGTGGTGATCAGCGGCAGCACGATCCGCAGGGTGGGGTGGACGTAGCGCCGGCCGCCGGAGCGTTTGCCCGCGCCCGCCATGAACTCCGCGTACACGCCCGCTTCGATCAACTCCCGGCGCAGCGCGCCGATCCGGTCCGCCGCCGCGGCGGTCAGTTCCACGCCGAACATGACCCCGCTCCCGCGGACCTCGGTGAACACGTCCGGGTGGCGGCCCACCAGGGCGTCGTCGAGATGCTTGGCCAGGTTCACGCCGACGTCGGCCGAGCCTCTCAGCAGCCCTTCGGTCTCGATGTGCTCGATGCCGTCGCGGATCACCGCACAGTTCGGTGGTCGCAGGTCGGAGGTGGTCACGGCGCCGGAGGAGCGGACGGCGAGCTCCTCGCGGGCGATCACCATCGAGGTGGACACCGTGCCCATGCCCAGGAACTTGCCGATGACGGTGATGTCGGTGGGCACCGGTCCGTCCGCGTCGCGCATGGCGAACCAACTGCCGGTCTTGGCGAACGTCAGCACCTCGTCGGCCACCAGCAGCACGTCGTCGGCCGCGCACCGCCGCGCGAGTTCGCGCAGGTATCCGGGCGGAGGCGGGAGGATGCCCGCGTCGCCCTGGATCGGTTCGACCACGACGGCCAGCAGCCGGTCGGCGGACTCGGCGAAGTACTCCGTCAGGGCGTCGAGGTCGCCGAACGGGATGTGGTGGACCCGGACTCCGTACGGGCCGGCGGTGTCCGTGCCGGGCAGCCCGGCCCGGTAGTACCTGCGGTTGAGCAGTTGCACCAGCCCGCCGGTCCAGCCGTGCCAGGCGCCGTGGAAGGCGAGGATGGTGTCGCGCCGTTCCTTGCCCGGGCGGTGGCACAGCCGCCGGCCGTCGAAGCGGGATTCCAGTACGAGCCGCAGCGCCAACTCGTTGCCCTCCGAGCCGGAGTTGCGTCCGCTGACGTGGTACCGCCCCGCGGGGAAGTGGTCGGTCCACAACCCGCCGGGGCCGAAGAGCCGGTCGAGGAGCTCCGCCCGTTCCAGCGAGCCCAGTTCGTCGGTGACGTTGCCGACTCCGGTGCCGCGCGCCAGCGCCGCTCGTACGACGGGGTGGTCGCCGCCCAGGGTGGCGCTGGCGTAGCCGCCGCTGGCATCCAGCAACCGCAGCCGCCTGCCCCGGCGTTCCGGGCTCAGATCGACCACGTCGAGGTGCAGACCGCTGCCGCCCACGCAGGCGAACGGGAGCCGGGCCGCCCCGTAGTGGTTGAGGTGCAGGTCCGTGCCGCGCGACAGCACACCGGTCCGGTCCCCGGCGTGGTCGTCGGCGCCGACCGGGGCCGTGCTCACGCGGTGGCCGAGGGGCGGTCGGCCCCCGACAGCCGCTCGACCAGCGTCAGCACATCACCGAGGGTGGACAACTCCCCCGCCGCGATGGCCTCGTCGGGGATGCTGATGTCGAACGCCTCTTCACACTGCACGCGCAGTTCCACGAAACCGAGCGAGTCCATGCCGTAATTCTCGCGCAGCCTGTCGTCGAGTCGCATCCGGTCGATCGGCACCTCCACCAAAACCTCGGAGTGCAGAATTCGCTTGATGGTCTGCAAAGGATTCACCAGAACTTCCCCTCTGGGTGGGTTCATTCGAACAGGCTGCGACCGGACGTCCGGCGCGCGGAAAGGCGAGCGAGATCGCGGAAACGGTCGGGCCGAAAGTGGGCCGACGCTGATCGAAATTAAGGCGGTGTCAGCCATTCGCGCTTTATCGAAGCTAGCCGAGGCTTTATCACCTGTCAATGGTCCCAGATTTACCCGCCATGCGGCTTCGAGCGCCGGAATCGACGATTCTTTTGCACGTTAGTTCGACGGCGATTCGGCCATTCACGAGCACACGGTCCCTTTACCTGCGAAAACCAGCCCGCAGCGCGTCCCGGGCGGGCCGGGATCGATGGCCAGGTGACAGTTATGCACCTTTTACACTATTTGAGACACATCTCCGCCTGGCGCATATGCTTCTTGTCCTGGTGAATCGTCCCGAACTAGCCTGAGGTCGTCCATTTGTCTGGATGGACGCACAGCGCGGGAACGGGTACGCCATCGGGCCCCCGGCGGCGTCAGGCCTCGCACCCGGCTCCCTCCCAGTTCACTGCAAGCGCACCATCTGATGACGCTGACTACTTCTGCTTCCTGCCGACCGAAGTCCACGCCCCTTGCACGGCCGTCGGCAGACTCCTTCGAAGGAGCTTCGAAAGTCATGAGTGTCACCCCGGACGCCCTGCGCGGCGTCACCGTGTTCGTTGGCGGCCCGATCCAGCACGCCTTGGTGCCCGGCGGGATGGCGGCGCCGATCCACGATTTCCTGAGACTGACCATCGACCAGTCGCAGCAGGCCGGCGCCACCGTGCTGTCCGCGCACGTGGCCGAACGATTCGGTGCCGACACCGCTTCGTTCACCCCCGAGGAGGTGTCCGTGCGCGACTACGCGTGGATGCGCGAATGCGATGTGTTCGTGCCGGTACTGCCGGTGCTCGACGGCACCTTGCTGCGCACGGACGGCACACACATCGAACTGGGGTGGGCCAGCGCGCTGGGCCGCCCCATCGTGGGCATCACCGACCAGCCCTTCGCCGAGTCGGCCAGCCACCTGCTCAAGGGGCTCGCCCAGGTCGCGTCCGCAACGTTCCTGTCCGCCAAGGAGATCGCCAAGGACCCGGCGCTGCTGGTCGACGGCGTGCTCGCGGCGCTGGGCCGGACCAGGGCGGCGGCCTGACATGGCGGCCCCGACCCACCTGCTGGGAATGCACCTGGCCAACCCTGTCGTGGTCGGCTCCGGCCTGCTCACCGACCAGGAACGCAACATCCGCAGGCTGCTGGACGCCGGCGCGGGCGCGGTGGTCACCAAGACCATCCACCCCAACCCGCCGATCGGCCTGGACGAGCGCCTCGTCAGACTGCCCACCGGAATGATCAACAGCACCACCTACTCCAAACGGTCCGTCGATCACTGGGTGCACATCCTGCGCGACCTGACCCGGGACGGGCTGCCGGTCATCGCGTCGCTGCACGCCGACAGCCCGGCGGAACTCGCCGAGTTGGCGGCCCGGGTGGAGGCGACGGGCTGCCCGGCGCTGGAACTGGGCATCTCCTGCCTCAACGAGGAGGACGGCCTCGACGACACTCCCGAGCGGGTGCACGCCTACACCGCGGCCACCCGCGCTGCGACACGGGTGCCGTTCTCGGTCAAGCTGGCCAGCGGGGAGGGCCTGCACGCCCGGGCGTTCGCCGCCGCCCGCGCCGGCGCCGACGCGGTGACCATCAGCGACACCCTGCCCGCCGCCGCCGTGCACCCGGAGACCGGCGACCTCCAACTCGGCGGCGTGTTCGGCTACTCCGGACCGGGCATCAAGCCGCTCGTGCTGGCCTCCCTGTGGAAGCTGCGCCGAGCCGGGTTCGCCCTTCCCGTGCTGGCCTCCGGCGGCGTGCAGTCGGGCCGGGACGTGCACGACTACCTGGCGGTCGGCGCGGTGGCGGCCCAGGTGTACACCGCGCTGCACACCGACATGTACCACACGCTCGCCCGGATCGTGACCGAGACCACCGGGACGGGGAACACCGAAACGGGGAACACCGGCCACGGCCTCGCACCCGTCACCGGAGCGGACCGATCCGAGCAGGTGCAACCGTGACCCCCCGCAGCTCCGGGCCGCAGCTGTGCGACCTGAGCAGCGCCGACGTCCTGGCGGCCACCGCCGGGCGGACCGTGGTGTGGCCGGTGGGGGCCACCGAACAGCACGGTCCGCACCTGCCGCTGTCCGTGGACACCGTGCTCGCCGACGCGTTCGCCCGGCAGATCGCCTACGAGCTGAACGCCCTGACCCTGCCGGCGCAGTCCATCGCGGCGCGGTCGCTGCCGCAGAGCGGCGGCGGCCTGGCCTTCCCCGGCACCGTCTACGTGCGCGGTCGGTCCCTGCTGGCCTTCCTGGAGGACGTGCTGGAGTCGTTGTGCGCCCTGCCCTGGCGCCGACTGCTGGTCGTCAACGGCCACTTCGAGAACGAGCCGTTCCTCTTCGAGGCCCTCGACGAGGTGGGCCGACGGCCGGCGGCCGCGGGCAAGGAGTTCATCGCGCTGAGCTGGTGGAGCCTGGTCGACCAGGACTGGCTGGCCGGGCGGGTGCCGCTCTTTCCGGGGTGGCACGCCGAGCACGCGGGGATCACCGAGACCAGCCTGATGCTCTACCTCCGCCCGGACCTGGTCTCGGCCGCCCGGCCCGACCACGCCGACCCACCCCGCCCGGGGATCTACCTGCACCCCGCCGACGTGAACCGCACGACCAACCAAGGCGTCCTGTCCAGCACTTCGGGCGCCACCGTCGCCCTGGGCAAGGAACTCTTCTGGCACGTGGTCGCGGCCGCGGTCGACCTGGTGTCCCGGGGCGACGGACTTCTGCACGATCTGCACGAGGAGAAGCCTTGACCGTACCCACCCTCTGCGTGAGCAACGCCGTCGACACCCTGCGCGACTTCGCCGTCCGCGCCGACGACGTCGACGAGCTGCTCTCGGAGTGCTACGCCCAGCAGGACCAGGCGCTGTTCTGGGGGCCGCTGGACAAGATGCTCATCACCTACGAGCCGATCGGAGACCTGGACTGGCAGCGGAAGTTCCTGGAGATCGACGGTGTGGTGAACCTCAGCCCGGCGGGCCGCACCGGCTCGCTGTTCGCCGACATGCTCGCCGATCCCGAGCTGATGGCCGCCGTGGCCGCCCACGCCGGACCGGGCCGCAGACTCCGGCTGATCCCGCACACCACCACCGCCGACCTGTGGCGGTTCACCGAGGCCCTGCGCACCCGGTACGACGTGGTGACCGAACTGCCGGAGAGCCCGCCGCAGCAGGCCCTGCGCGACCTGCTGGACACCAAGACCGGCCTGCGCGACCTGGCCGCCGACCTCGGCATGACCGACGGACCCTGCCGCATCCCGCCCGGTACGCACTGCGCCGGGAAACAGGACGTGCCGGCCGCGGTCCGGGACATGCTCGCGACCGGCACACCGTGCATCGTCAAGGCGGACCGCGGCGAGGCGAGCCTCGGCCTGCTGATCTTCCGGCCCGGCGACGACGACATCGCCGAACGCCTGGCCGGGAGCACCTTCTACGACGAGGACCCGGTGGTCGTCGAGGAGTTCCTCGACGGCGACATCACCTTCCCGTCCGTGGAGTACATGGTGCCCGCGGACGCCCCGCCCCACCTCTGCTACACGACCGACATGCTGTTCGAGGGCGCCACGCACCTGCGCGGCAACGTCACCGCGCGCGAGCTGCGCCGCGCATGGTGGTACCGCCCGCTGACCGAGGGCGGACTCCGGCTGGCCGAGGAGATGCAACGGCGCGGCTACCGCGGGCGCTTCGGCATCGACGCGATCGCCCGCGACGGCGTCGTCTACCTGCACGACCTCAACGCCCGCCGCACCGGGTCGAGCCACGTGCACGAATTCGGCGAGCACCTCATCGGCCCCGGCTACCTCGACACCCACGCGGTCGGCAACTACGACTTCTACGGCCTTCCGACCGGGCTGTACCTGCCGGAAGTGCTGCGCCTGCTCGGACCGCTCGTGGCCTCGCCCCGACACGCCGACCGGGGTGTGGTCCCGACCGAGCTGACGGACCTTCAAACTGGCAGACTGAGCTGCATGTTCTACGCCCCCAGCCTCGCCGAGCTGCACGACCTGATCGACAGAGCCAGGACGGCTCTGGACCTCGGCCGGTGAGCAGCCCGCTGCCCGTGGTCGGGACGGCCCGGCGCTGGCTGGTGCTGACCGTGGTGCTGCTGTGCTTCCTGCCCGCCGCCGTGGACGTCACCATCCTCACCATCACCGTCCCGACCCTCGCCCACGAACTGCGGGCGTCCCCGACCGAACTGCTGTGGGCGGTCGACGTGTACTCGCTCCTGATGGTCGGACTGGTGCTGGTCAGCGGGCCGTTGGGCGACCGGATCGGGCACAAGCGGCTGCTGCTGGCCGGACTGGCCGTCTTCAGCGCGGCCTCGGCACTGTGCGCGGCGGCACCGAACCCGCCGGCCCTGATCGGCGCCCGGGCACTGCTGGCGATCGGCGCGTCGATGATCATCCCGGCCACGCTGGCGCTGATCCGGCAGACCTTCGGCGACGGCCGCGACCACGCGGTGGCCATCGGGGCGTGGAGCGCGGTCGCCGCCGGCGCCTCGGCGCTGGGACCGGTGGCCGGCGGCTTCCTGCTCCAGCACTTCTGGTGGGGCTCGATCTTCCTGGTCAACCTGCCGATCGTGGCACTGGCCGTACCCGCCGTGGCACTGCTGCTGCGCAACGAGGTCGAGTCCGAGCGGCAACCGTGGGAGGCCACCTCGCCCCTGCTCTCGATGGTGGGGTTCCTGGGCTGCGCCTACGCCATCATCGCCTTCACCCACGACGGCGTCGGCATCCCGGAGGTGGTGCTGCCGGCGGCGGCGGGCCTGACCGCGCTGGTGCTGTTCGTGCGACGGCAGCAGCGGATGCCGCACCCGATGCTGGACCTGTCCCTGTTCCGGCTGCCCGGGCTGCGCGCCGGAGTGGTGGCCTCGGTACTGCCGGTGCTGGTGATGGTCGGCTTCGAACTCCAACTGGTGCAGTACCTGCAGATCGCCAAGGGACTGTCGGCGGAGGCCGCCGCGCTGTACCTGATCCCGATGCCGTTGGCCGCGACGGTCGCGGGGCCGGTGGGCGGACTGCTCCTCTCCCGCCTGGGACAACCGCGCGCGGGCGTGCCCGCCGGCCTGCTGCTCGCGGCGACCGGATACGTCCTGGTCGCCTCCGGCACGGTGGCCCCGCTCGGGCTGGCCCTGATCGGGTTCGGCCACGGCCTGGTCCAGATGGTCGCCTCGAACCTGATCATGACCACCGCGCCGTCCTCCCTGGCAGGCGCGGCGGCGGGCATCGAGTCCGTCGCCTACGAGGCCGGCGCCGGCCTGGGGATCGCCGTCTTCGGCACGGTCACCACGGTGGCCTACCGACTGCTCCTCCCCCCGGGCACGTCATCGTCCCCGCTGGACGCGGGCGCCTCCCCGGAAACCGCCCGGGCCTTCACCGAGGCCTTCCACTCCACCACCTGGCTGGCTGCCGCCCTCACCCTGGCCACGATCCTCCCGGCCACCGCGAGGAGGGCGTCGGCGCGGTCCGGAACACCCGGCGCAGCCACGAACGCCTCGACTTCCCCGATCCCGTCGAGTCCGGGGACGAGCAGCACTTCGGGGACGAGCAGCACGCCGAGCAGGAAACAGCCGAACGAACGGACCTGAAAGCCCGTCAAGCAGACCCCGACGGCGCCCTCACTACTGCTGCCCGGATGCCGGTAGCGTTGAGGCCGTCCGCGATCCCGAGCACGTCACCCAGGACCCGCCCTACGTCGTGGTCGGTGTGGACGGCAGCCCTCGCGGCGCCCGAGCCATGGCTCTTCGTGTCCGTCATGTCGACCGCGCTTGAATACGCGGCACCTCGACCTGCGGGCCTACCAGTCCCGGGGCCGGAGCCTTCACTGCGTGATGAGGACGGCGGCTCCGGTGATCCGGTCCGCCGCGAGGTCGGCCAGCGCGGCGTCGGCACGGTTCATGGGGTAGCGCTGCACGTGCACCGCCGGGTGGTGCCGGGCGACTTCCGCGAGGTAGGCGAGACCGTCCTCACGGGTGTTGGCGGTGACGCTGCGCAGACTGCGCTCCTGGAAGAGGTGCCGCTGGTAGTCGAGGGCGGGAACGTCGGTGAGGTGGATCCCGGCCACCGCCAGCGTGCCGCCGCGGTCCAGCGCGGCGAGCGCGACCGGCACCAGGTCGCCGACCGGGGCGAACAGGATCGCCGAGTCGAGGGGTTCGGGCGGTGTGCCGTAGGCGTCGCCGACGGAGGACGCGCCCAGCTCCAGGGCCAGGCGCCGGGCGCTCGCGGCCCGGGTGAGGACGTGCACGGTGGCGCCCCGGGCGAGCGCGAGCTGCGCGGTGAGGTGCCCGGAGGCGCCGAGGCCGTAGATGCCCAGCCGTCCGCCGGGCGGCAGCTGCGCGCGTTCCAGGGCGCGGTAGCCGATGATGCCGGCGCACAGCAGCGGGGCGAGGTCCTCGTCGGGCGGCCCCTCGGGGAGCGGGTAGGCGTACCCGGCGTCCACGAGGGTGTGTCCGGCGTAGCCGCCCTGGACGTCCCAACCGGTGTACCGGGAGTTCGGGCAGAGGTTCTCGCGGCCGGCCCGGCAGTACCGGCAGTCGCCGCAGGTGCTCGCGAGCCAGGCCGCGCCGACCCGGTCGCCGGGAGAGAAGTCCCGCACCTCCCGGCCCGTGCTCAGCACCCGGCCGACGATCTCGTGCCCCGGTGTGCAGGCGGGCCGGTGCGGCGGAAGGTCGCCCTCGGCCAGGTGCAGGTCGGTGCGGCACACTCCACAGGCCCCGACCTCGATCAACAACTCCTGGGGTCCGGGCGGTTCCAGCATCCGCTCCACCCGGCGCAGCGGGGACGAGCACATCGGGCCGGGGCGCTCCACCACCCAGGCCGTGGTGCGCTGCCCTGCACTTTCGGCTGCTGTCATGGCCGTTCCTCCGACAGGGGTCTTCCGCGGTCGGCGCCGCCTGCTCACACCCTCGGTCGAGGCCTACCGCGTTGAGTGCGGTGCGAACGCGTGCCGCCCCGAGCGGTCCGGAGCGGGAGCCGATCGCGGGACGTCACAGGAGGGGTCGGCCGGTCGGGAGCGGAGCGCCGTCCGCCACTGACCGTGGTCACCCGCCTGTCCGTGCGCCTTCCGTCGGGGCGCCCGCGGCGGCCAGGAGCTCGGTGGCGGTGCGGGTGTTGGCCGGTTCGCATGCCGCCGTCATCAGCCACTCGGCGGTCGGGGCCTCGGTCTCGGGGGGAATCACCAGGAGGTCCAGTCGCCGGGGCACGAAGGAGCACACCACCACCTCCTCCGCGTCCTGTTCCTGTTCGAACCAGCCGACGTGGATGACATGGCCGGTGACCGGGACGCGCCGGGGGATGACCGGCCAGTGCGCCGGGTTCACGGTGACGCGGAGGATCTCTCCCCACGACGGGGCCAGCGTCGCCGCCAGCGGGGGGAGTTCACGAAGGAGGTCGTGGGAACGGGGCCACCAGGCCCCGCCCAGCCGCCCCGGGGCGACGCCCTCGGGGACCAGCGAGAGCCGCGCGGGCGGCTCCGGGTGGGACGCCCGGGCGCCGCCGGGCTCGGAGGTTGCGGTCATGTCGGAACACCTGCCCTTGGCTCGCCTGGCTCGGCCTGACGCTGTCGCCGGGGCACCACGGACCGAACCCGCGGGCCGCGGACAGTGGCTCTTCCACCGTACTCCGGACGCCGGCGGCGCCCCGGGGGAAGAGGAGCGGCGGGCGGATGGGCCGACCGGGCGCGGGGAGGCACCCCGCCCGATCAGGTGCGCTCGGTTTCGGTGACGGCGGGCGGCTGCTGCTCGCGAGCCGCAGGCCTCGACCGTCCGCGGTTCGGTGTCATGACGCCCCCGCCCGGTGCCCTCCACCGCCCGGCGGACCTCGGCGACGACGCGCGGCACCGCGTCGACGACAGCCGGGCTCAGGCCCTCGCCGATCGAGAAGTCCACGCCCTCCACCGCGACGATTCACCTGGCCCGGCCGCGGGTGGGAGGTTCCCGCACCCTCTCCCCCGTTCCCGCCCACAGGCCCCGCCCTACCCGGACGGATGGTTCTGCCTGGACGCGGGCGACGAATGGAAGCCCGGCACGGTACGCACCCACAGGCTCAAGGACGAGGACGTGGCGCGCAGCTCAGCCCTCCCACGGCCCAGGGGCCCGTCGCCACCGTCCACCTCCAGTTCCGCGACAGTCCGCTGCCGCTCCTGGGGAACCTGGTCACGGAGTTGGAGGCGACCCCCTACGGACTCGGCGCGGACCGGGAGTAGGCCGTAGTGGAGAACGCCATCTCACTGGTCGGTACCGTCGCCTCGCCAATGGACTGCCCACCAGACCCGGCAGGCGCAGACGTTGCGCACCGCCGCCCGGCCGCCACCGGTTCGCACGGCGGGTGGGCCATCGCCGGAAGGTGTCCGGGCGGTCTGCCGCGGCGCTCTTCGGGTGATCCGGATCTGCCGGGCGTGCCGACGCCGTCGCCTGTGCGTTGGACGGGCGTATCCGCGTGTCGGCCGCCGTGGCCGGCCCCTGACTCTGGAGTGCGCTGTGAAGAAGTCCCCCGTGCGCCTTGCCGCCGTCGCCGTCCTGGCGTTCGCGGCGCTGGCCCCCTCCTCGGCCTCGGCCCAGGCGCCCGGTGCGCTGCTCCCGCCGCTCCAACTGCGCGGCGGGACGCCCTTCGACTACTGCCTGACCGATACCGCCGCCAAGGCCCTCTCCGACGCCGGCGTCACCTTCGACGCGGTCGCACCCGCGACACTGGTCACCCTGAACGGCCACCAGTGCATGCACTCGATGCTCGACAGCGGCGAGATCAACACCGACCTGTCCGGCCTCACCGGCCGGGCCCGAGGCGGCTTCGCCTTCCAACGCGACGGGCAGCGCTCCGAGTTCGCAAACCTGGAGCTGGCGATGAAGCTCGACCGCACCAGCGTCATCACCACCGAGCACCTCGGCCGGCGCATCGACACGCTCACCGTCACCGACGAGGGCATCAGGCTCTCCCTGACCAAGGTCAGCGCCGAGAACACCCCCGTCAACCTGGCCGCGCCGGCCGCGAACGCCCTCTCCCAGGAGTTCGGCACCAGTCCGCTCGCCACCGGGGAACAGCTCTTCTCCGCCACCCTCAGCTTCGACGTCCTCCAGGGACTCACCGGACTCAGCACCGGCCTGTAGGGCGGACGCGGTCTGGGCGGCCCGCGGAGGCCGCGCCCCTTGAAGCACCCGCCCCGGGTCAGCCGAGCGAGGATCCGGCTGCGCCGAGGGTGTCCCGCAGCCACTGCTCGACGCCTGCCACGTGCACCGTCGCCCAGGCGTGCGCGACGTCGGGGCGGCGGTGGGCGATGGCGTCGAGGATGGCGCGGTGCTGCTGGCGGGTCCGCTCGACCGCGCCTTCCTCGGTCAGCCCGCGCCAGATCCTCGCCCGGGCGGTCGGGCCGGACAGACCGTCGACGAGCGAGCACAGGACGGTGTTGCCCGAACCGGCCGCGATCCTGTGGTGGAACTCCAGGTCGTTGTCGATCAGCTCTTGCAGGGGGGCGTCGTCACGCAGGCTCTCCAGGACCTCTCCGAGCGCGGCGATGTCCTCGTCCGGCATCACTCGGGCGGCCATGGCCGCGGCGGCGGGCTCCAGGATGCGGCGGACCTCCAGGAACTCCAGCACCGAGTCGTCCTGGTGGAAGTCGACGACGAAGCCCAGCGCGTCCAGCAGCAGGTTGGGCTCCAGACTCGTCACGTACGTGCCGTCTCCCTGGCGTACGTCGAGCACCCGGATGAGCGAGAGAGCTTTCACCGCCTCACGCAGGGAGTTGCGCGACAGACCGAGCCGCTCGGCCAGGTCGGCCTCCTTGGGGAGTCGCGAACCGGGGCGCAGCTCACCACTGACGATCATGGCTTTGATCTTCTCGATCGCCGAGTCGGTGACTGGCACTCCGATGCCTCCCTGGTCCTGATCCCTGCAGCATAGTCTCCCCGACACCCACCCGGAGCTGGCCTTGATCGCGACAGGTCAAGACCATCCGGCACGTCCCTCCGCGGGCCGGCGCGGGGCGCCGAGCCCGTACACGCGGACCGCGTTGTGCCGGAACACCGCGTCCTCCTCCCCCGCGCTGAGCCCGTCCGCGAGGTGCCGGGTGATCCGGGCGACCTCGGCGTAGCCGGCCTCCAGGGTGCACACCGGCCAGTCGGAACCGAAGAGGAGCCGTTCCGGGCCGAAGGCCTCCAGGGCGGTGTCGGCGTAGGGCCTGAGGTCCGCCGTCCGCCACCGGCCGGGGGCGGCCTCGGTCACCAGGCCGGAAAGCTTTCCCACGGTGTTGGGCAGCGCGGCCAGGCGGCGCAGGTCCGCTGCCCAGGGGTCGAGCGCGCCGTCGGCGATCGGGGGCTTGCCGAGGTGGTCGAGGACGAACGTCAGGCCGGTGTGCCGGGCGGCCGCGAGGGCGGCGGCGGGCAGCTGGTGCGGCTTGACGACGAGGTCGTAGGCGAGACCGGCCTCGGCGACGGCGAGCAGGCCGCGCTGGACGTCGGGGCGCAGCAGCCACTCGGGGTCGGGCTCCTCCTGGACCTGGTGCCTGATGCCCACCAGTCTTTCCCCGCCGGGGAGTTCACGCAGGGTGGCGATCGCGTCGGCAACGCCGGGGGCGGTGAGGTCGGTCCAGCCGACGACGCCGGCGATCAGGTCGCTGCCGTCGGCCAGCGCCAGCAGTTCGGGGGTCTCCTCGGGGACGCAGACGGTCTGCACGACGACCGTGGCGACCACTCCGGCCGCCGCGGCTTCGGGGGCGAGGTCGGCGGCGGTGAAGGAGCGGGCCAGGGGAGCGAGGGCCTCGCCGCTGATCCAGGGCTGCGGCCGCGCGCCGAGGTCCCAGACGTGGTGGTGCGCGTCGACGATCTGACGTCCGGTCACAGTTCCCACACGGCCGGGAGCCCGGCCCCGGCGCCGGCGTTCGAGTAGTCGTGGCTGATGTCGAGCAGTTCGCCCATCCTCTCCTGCCAGGCGGTGTTGGCCGGGAGGTGCTCCAGTTCGGCGAGGAGCCGGGCGTAGTCCTCGCACTCCAGCAGGTGGAACAGCTCGCAACCGCTGCGCCAGATCGTCCACGAGGTGGCGCCGGCAGCCCGGATGGCTGCGACGAGTTCGGCGGGCACGTCCCGGTGGGCGGCCTCGTACTCGGCGATCCGGTCCGGGCGGAGGCGGGTGTGCAGGGCGACTCTCATGGCTGCTCCGGGTGGGTGGGGTGGTCGACGATGACGACGTGCAGGGTGCGGGGGCCGTGCACGCCCTCGACGCGGTCGAGTTCGATGTCGCTGGTGGCAGAAGGGCCCGAGATGAAGGTCAGCGGCAGCGCGGGGTCGAGGCGGGCGAGGGCGTCGGGGACGTCGGCGGCGATCTGTCCGGCGCGGATGACGCACAGATGGTAGTCGGGGACGAGGGTGAGGGCGCGGCGGCCCTGGCCCGGGCCGGTGTCGAGGACGATGGTCCCGGTGACGGCGATGCCGGCGGCGGCGAGGGTGCAGGCGCCGTCCAGGGCGTTCAGGGCCTGGGCGTCCAGCGGTTCCGGGTGCCACTGCCAGTCGCCGGGCGGCAGCAGCTCGACGGGAAAGCCGCTGGGCAGTGCCAGGTTGCTCGCCCCGGCTGCGGTGAGCGCGGCGGCGATGGCGGCCGGCAGGCCCGCCTGGTCGGTGCGGGTGACGTCCGCGCGGTAGTCGGCGACCCGCTCGGCGAACAGGGCGACGGTGTCCTCGCCCGGCTCGGTGTGGCTGCGGCGGTAGGTCCGGGGTACGGGGACGTCGTCGGACCGTTCGTCGGCGGGGACGTCGGCGAGCGCCGCCCGGATGCGGCCGAGAACCGCCTCACGGCTGCTCATCGTTCACCTTCCCTGTTCTTGCGCCACCAGGTGCGGAAGGACTCTGCCGGAGGTGCGGGGGTGTCGCGGGTGTCGGACCAGCCGTGCAAAGGGCCCGGCAGCCGGCCGATCCGCCCCTCCCTGGCGAGGGCCCTGCCGCCGAGCGCGGCGGCCTTCTGGGCCGCGGAGAGCAGGCGCGGGGAGTCGAGGACGGTGGCAGCGGCCTTCATGGCCAGCGCCTCGGCTCCCCGAGGCTTGCTCTCGACGGTCTTGGCCCGCAGGTGGGCCAGCACCTCCGGGATGTTGATCTTCACCGGGCAGGCGTCGTAGCAGGCGCCGCACAGGGTGGAGGCGAACGGCAGGGACGCCGCGTTCTCCACGCCGACCAGTTGCGGGGTGAGGACGGCGCCGATCGGTCCTGGGTAGACCGAGCCGTAGGCGTGGCCGCCGGTGCGCTCGAAGACGGGGCAGACGTTGAGGCAGGCCGAGCAGCGGATGCAGCCGAGTACCTGCCGTCCGACCTCGTCGGCGAGGGTGTCGGTGCGGCCGTTGTCGAGCAGCACCAGGTGGAACTCCCTGGGGCCGTCGCCGTCGGTGGTGCCGGTCCAGGTGGAGGTGTAGGGGTTCATCCGCTCACCGGTGGAGGAGCGGGGCAGCAGTTGGAGGAAGACCTCCAGGTCCTGCCAGGTCGGGACGGTCTTCTCGATGCCCATGACGGTGATGAGGGTTTCGGGCAGGGTGAGGCACATCCGGCCGTTGCCCTCGGACTCCACGACGACGACCGTGCCGGTGTCGGCGACGGCGAAGTTGGCGCCCGAGACGGCCACCTTGGCGGTGAGGAACTTCTCCCTCAGGTGCAGGCGGGCGGCTTCGGCGAGTTCGCGCGGGTCGTCGCCGAGGTTCTCCGGTGCGGGCTTCCCCCAGTGGGCCATTTCGGCGAGGAAGAGGTCGCGGATCTCGGTCCGGTTGCGGTGGATCGCGGGGACGAGGATGTGGGAGGGGCGGTCGTCGCCGAGTTGGACGATGAGTTCGGCGAGGTCCGTCTCGTAGGCGGTGATGCCGGCTTCGGCGAGGGCCTCGTTGAGGCCGATCTCCTGGGTCGCCATGGACTTGATCTTCACGACCTCGCGTTCGCCGGTGGCCCGCACGAGTTCGGTGACGATGCGGTTGGCCTCGGCGGCGTCCGAGGCCCAGTGCACGGTGCCGCCCGCGGCGGTGACGGCGGCCTCCAACTGGACGAGGTAGCGGTCGAGGTGGCGTGAGGTGCGGTTCTTGATCGCGGCGGCAGCGTCCCGCAGGTGCTCCCAGTCGTCCAACTCGGAGGCGACGGCCAGCCGCTTGTCGCGGATGGTGGTGGTGGCGCGTTTCAGATTGGCGCGCAGCCGGGTGTTGCCGAGCGCCTCGCGGGCGGCGTCGGGAAAGGACGGGGAACCGAGCCAGACGACGCCACGGCCGCCGGGCTTGCTCATCGTGCGGTTCCTTCGGTGGCGGCGAGGATCTCGGCCAGGTGCAGGGTCCGCACGGTCGCGCCCCGGCGGGACAGTCCGCCGCCGATGTGCATCAGGCAGGAGTTGTCGGCGGCGCACAGGACCTCGGCTCCGCTGTCCAGGACGGCGGCGTTCTTGTCGGCGAGCATCGCGGCGGAGGTGTCGGCGTTCTTCACGGCGAAGGTGCCGCCGAAGCCGCAGCAGGAGTCGGCCGCGGGCAGGTCGACCAGGTCGATGTCCTCGACGGCGCGCAGCAGCCGGTCCGGGCGGTCGCCGAGACGCAGGCCGCGCAGGGAGTGGCAGGTGGGGTGGTAGGCGACCCGGTGCGGGAAGCGGGCACCGACGTCCGTGACGCCGAGCACGTCGGTCAGGAACTCGGTGAACTCGTGCACCCGGGGCACCAGTTCGGTGACCTGTCGGAGGAGCGAGGCGGTGCCGTGCCGTTCGGCGAGCAGGGGGTGGTTGTCACGGACCATCCCGGCGCAGGAGGCGGACGGCGTGACCACGGCGTCGTAGTCGGCGAAGGCCCGGACGAAGCGGGTCACCAGCGGGACGGCGTCGGGGCGGTAGCCGGTATTGAAGTGCATCTGGCCGCAGCAGGTCTGTTCCTGGGGGAACTCGACACGGTGGCCGAGCCGCTCCAGCACCGTCACCACCGCGCGGCCGGTGTCGGGGAAGAGGGTGTCGTTGAAGCAGGTGATGAACAGGGCGATGCGCATCAGCTCACCTCCCCGGGGGTCGGGACGTCCGCGGGAAGCAGTCCGCGGTGCTTGAGCTCGGCCCAGAGCGCCGCCGGAACGGGGTGGTCGAGCATGGCGGCGGCGTCCCGGGCCTCGCCGGCGCTGCGGGTGCCGACCAGCACGCTCGCCACCGCCGGATGCCCGAACGGGAACTTCAGGGCGGCGGCGCGCAGCGGGACGCCGTGCCGCTCGCAGACGGCCCTGAGGTCGGTGGCCCTGGTGAGCAGGTCTGTGGGGGCCGCGGTGTAGTCGAAGGTGGCGCCGGGCCGCGGGTCGGCGAGCAGGCCGGAGTTGAAGACGCCGCCGATCACGACGCCGACGCCGCGCCGGTGGGCCAGGGGCAGCAGTTCCGCAAGGCCCTGCTGGTCGAGGAGGCTGTAGCGGCCGGCGAGCAGGACGGCGTCGAGGTCGGTCTCGCGGATGAACCGGGCGGGCAGCCCGGCCTGGTTCATGCCGACGCCGATCGCTCCCAGGACGCCTTCGGCGCGCAGGCGTTCGAGTTCCGGGTAGGCCTCGGTGAGTGCCTGTTCGGCGTGGTCGTCGGGGTCGTGCAGGTACGCGATGTCGATCCGGTCGAGGCCGAGCCGGTCCAGGCTGTCCTCGATGGAGCGGCGCACGCCCCGGGCGCTGAAGTCCCAGACGCGGTGGTGGGTGGCGGGCACGGCGAAGCCGTTGGCCAGGTCGTCGCCGTCGCCGGAGGGGGCCGGCTCCAGCAGGCGTCCGACCTTTGTGGAGATCGTGTACTGGTCCCGGGGGAACGCGCGCAGGGCGGCGCCGAGTCGCCGCTCGGACAGGCCCAGGCCGTAGTGCGGGGCGGTGTCGAAGTACCGTACGCCGCACTCCCAGGCGGCGGTGACGGCCTGTTCGGCCTGCTCGTCGGTGACCGGGGTGAACAGGTTGCCGATGCCGGCGGCGCCGAAGGCGAGTTCGGTCACCTGGGCCCTGCTGCGGCCGAGGGGGTGGTGGCGCGGCTTCACGGGCGTGGCTCCGGTCGCAGGCGCAGGCCGGCCATGCCGCCGTCGACGGCGAGCGCGGTGCCCGTGACGCTGGCGGCGGCCGGGGAGGCGAGGTAGGCGATGGCGGCGGCGACCTCCTCGGCGGTGACCAGCCGGCCGGTGGGCTGGCGGGCGTTCAGTGCGGAGCGCTCGGCGGCCGGGTCGTCGGCCGCGTCGAGCAGCCGTCCGACCCACGGGGTGTCGACGGTGCCCGGGTTGACGCAGTTGACCCGGATGCCTTCGCGGACGTGGTCGGCTGCCATGGCCAGGGTGAGCGAGTGGACGGCGCCCTTGCTCGCCGAGTACAGCGCGCGCTGGGGCAGTCCGGCCGTGGCGGCGATGGAGCAGGTGTTGACCACCGAGGCGGAGTCGGAGCGGCGCAGGTGGGGCAGGGCGGCGCGGGTGGTGCGGACGATGCCGAGCACGTTGACGTCCAGGACGTGGTGCCACTGCTCGTCCGAGTTGTCCTCCACGGTTCCGGCGGCGCCGATGCCGGCGTTGTTGACCAGGATGTCGATCCCGCCGAGCGCCTCGGCCGCCGCCTGGACGGCCTCGCGTACGGAGCGGTCATCGGCGACGTCGGCGGTGAAGCCGCGCAGCGGGGCGCGGACGCCGCTCGGGTCGAGGTCGAGGACGGCGACGTCCGCTCCGCGTGCGCCGAGCAACCGGGCGGTGGCCAGTCCGATGCCGGAGGCACCGCCGGTGACCAGGGCGGTGAGCCCGTCGAGGTCGGTCGTCATGAGCGCTCCTCCTTGTCGCCGCCGGCCAGGTCGGCTGCCCAGAACGTGCCGTCGGGGTAGGTGTAGGTGTCGATGGCGGCCTGGTGCATGGTGGCGGAGAACCCGGGCACGGTGGGTGCCCGGTAGCGGCCGCCGTCGATGACCACGGGGTCGAGGAAGTGCTGGTGGAGGTGGTCGACGTACTCGATGACGCGGTCCTCGGTGGTGCCGGAGAGCGCGACGTAGTCGAACATCGACAGGTGCTGGACGAGTTCGCACAGGCCCACGCCGCCGGCGTGCGGGCACACGGGGACGCCGAACCTGGCGGCGAGCAGCAGGATGGCGAGGTTCTCGTTCACGCCGGCCACCCGGGCCGAGTCCAGTTGGAGGACGTCGATGGCGCCGGCCTGGAGCAGCTGTTTGAAGACGATGCGGTTCTGCACGTGCTCGCCGGTGGCGACCTTGACGGGGTGGACACCGCGCCGGACGGTGGCGTGGCCGAGCACGTCGTCCGGGCTGGTCGGCTCCTCGATCCAGTAGGGGTCGAACTCGGCGAGCTGGTTCGTCCACTCGATCGCCTCGGCGACGTTCCAGCGCTGGTTGGCGTCGATCGCCATCCGGATGTCCGGACCGACGGCCTCGCGGGCGGCGCGGCAGCGGCGGATGTCGTCCTCCAGGTCCGCGCCGACCTTCAGCTTGATCTGGGTGAAGCCGTCGGCCACCGCCTCCTTGGCGAGGCGGGTGAGCTTCTCGTCGCTGTAGCCGAGCCAGCCGGGCGAGGTGGTGTAGGCGGGGTAGCCGCGGCGCAGGAGTTCGGCGGCCCGCCCGGGTGCGCCCTGTCTGCCCTTGCGCAGCAGTTCGAGGGCCTCATCAGGCGTCAGCGCGTCGGCGATGTAGCGGAAGTCGACCTGGGACACCAGCCATGCGGGGTCGGCGTCGGCCAGCAGCTGCCACAGCGGCTTGCCCTCACGCTTGGCGGCGAGGTCCCAGACGGCGTTGACGACGGCTCCGATCGCCATGTGCATCACGCCCTTCTCGGGTCCGAGCCAGCGCAGCTGGCTGTCACCGATCAGGTCGCGGTACAGGGAGCCGGGGTCGGCGCACAGCTGGGCGACGGACCGTCCGACGACGTGCGGGCGCAGCGCGTCGATGGCGGCGACCTGGACGTCGTTGCCGCGACCGATGGTGAAGGTGAACCCGTGGCCCTCGTGGCCGCCCGCGGAGGCGCGCAGGACGACGTAGGCGGCGGAGTAGTCGGGGTCGGGATTCATGGCGTCGGACCCGTCCAGCTCCCGCGAGGTGGGGAAGCGGATGTCGTAGGTGTCGACGGCGGTGATCCGCGCTGTGGTTGCGGACAACGTGGTGCCTTTCAGGCGTTGGAGAAGGTCTGGCGCTGGGTGCCGAGGCCGTCGATGGCCAGTTCGACGGTGTCGCCCGCGCGCAGGTAGGGGGTGCCGGGCAGCCCCAGGGCCACGCCGGCCGGGGTGCCGGTGTTGATGACGTCTCCGGGCCGCAGCACCATGTACTGGCTGAGGTACCAGACCAGGTACGGGACGTCAAAGATCATGTTCTTGGTGCTGCCGCTCTGCCGCTGCTCGCCGTTGACGGCCAGACGAAGGCCGAGGGCCTGCACGTCGCCGGCCTCGTCCGGGGTGACCAGCCAGGGGCCGAGCGGGTTGAAGGTCTCACAGGACTTGCCGAGGTCCCACTGCCCGGAGTACTCGAGCTGGAACTCCCGCTCGGACACGTCGTTGCTGATCGCGTAGCCCGCGACATGGGCGAGGGCCTGTCGGGGCGAGTCCAGGTAGCGGGCCTCGCGGCCGATCACGACCGCGAGTTCGACCTCCCAGTCGGTCTTGGCCGAGCCTCGCGGGATCAGCACCTGGTCACAGGGACCGACCACGGCGGACGGGTCCTTCATGAAGACCACCGGCCGGGCGGGGACGGCAGCGCCGGTCTCCTCGGCGTGGTCGCGGTAGTTGAGGCCGATGCAGACGACCTTGCCCGGCCGGGCGACGGGGGCGCCGATCCGCAGGCCGACCGGGTCGATCGCAGGGAGCTCTCCGGCAGCCAGGGCGGCGCGAACGCGGTCGATCCCGTCCGAGGCGAGGAACGCCCCGTCGATGTCACCGGTCAGGCCCGAGAGCGCGAAGACCCGGCCGTCGTCGCCGAGGGCTGCCGGAGCCTCTTCTCCCGCCGGTCCGATCCGCATGAGCTTCATGCCATGGCTCCTGTCATAGGTCTGCGGGCCGGGGTTCTTCACCGGGCCGACACATCGGATGAATCCTCGACGCCCTGACCATACGAGTGTCGGCCACGCACCGCAAGAAGTCCTCCGATGTCTGTCGGCGCCCGTCGGGGTCAGGAGCCGAACATCTCCTAACTGTTCATCAAATCTCCAGCTCAGAGAGGAGATGACAGCTCGTTATCATCCAACATGGAGGCCCGGACGTTACGGTTGAGATTCGCCCGAGGTTTCCCTATTGTCAGTCACGTGCCAAGCTCGTATGGTCCTCGTGATCGCAAGCCATCCGATGACTGCGGGGAGCACGATCCAGCGCGCCTGCCACGACCCGCCGCATCCATGGCCTCCCTCCTGGATGACGGCCGGGAGGGGAGGTCCGGCTCAACCACCCCCGCTTCACCTCCCGGGGGGACAGGCCTCTCCGCCTCCCGCCACACCGGCTCCCCACCCTCGCAGGGGAGCCCGGACATCCCAGCCAAGGAGATCAGCACCATGAAGCCTCGCTCCTCCAGAATCGCGGCCACGGCCGCCGCCGTAGTCGTCCTGGCGGGGGCCGCCACGGCCTGCAACCGCGGCAGCACGACGGACTCCGCCGCCGGCGGCAAGCCGGCGCTCGGGATCGACCTGCCGCGTGCGGACTCCGACTTCTGGAACTCCTACGCGCAGTACATCAAGCAGGACGCCTCCGCCCAGGGCCTCAACACCCTGCCGGTGAGCAACTCGCAGAACGACGTCACCAAGCTGGTCGCCAACGTCCAGGTCTTCCAGAACACCGGCGCCAAGGCCGTCGTCATGGCCCCGCAGGACACCGGCGCGATCGCCTCCACCCTCGACCAGCTGACCGCCAAGAAGATCCCCGTGGTCAGCATCGACACCCGCCCCGACAAGGGGAACGTCTACATGGTGGTGCGCGCCGACAACAAGGCGTACGGCACCAAGGCCTGTGAGTTCCTCGGCCAGCAGCTCGGCGGCAAGGGCAAGGTCGCCGAACTCCAGGGCGCGCTGAGCTCCGTCAACGGCCGCGACCGCTCCGAGGCCTTCGCCGCCTGCATGAAGGAGAAGTTCCCCGACATCCTGGTGATCGAGCTGGCCACCGACTGGAAGGGCGACGTCGCCTCCGCCAAGCTCCAGTCCACCCTCGCCGCCAACCCGGACCTGGGCGGCGTCTACCTGCAGGCCGGCGGTGTCTTCCTGCAGCCCACCATCGCCCTGCTCCAGCAGAAGGGCCTGCTCAAGCCCGCCGGCCAGCCCGGTCACATCGCCATCGTCTCCAACGACGGCATCCCGCAGGAGTTCGACGCGATCCGCAAGGGCGACATCGACGCGACCGTCTCCCAGCCCGCCGACCTCTACGCCAAGTACGCGCTGTTCTACGCGCAGGCCGCGGCCGAGGGCAAGACCTTCCAACCCGGTGCCACCGACCACCAGTCGACCATCATCTCCCTGCCCAACGGCCTGGAGGACCAGCTCCCCGCTCCCCTGGTCACCAAGGAGAACGTCGACGACAAGTCCCTCTGGGGCAACGGCGTAGGCAAGTAGCCCACCGACCCCTCGTGCGTGGCGGCCCGGACCCCCCTTCCCGGGCCGCCACGCACGGATCCTGCGGAAAGGACGTCCCCGCCATGGCGGACCCCAGCCCCGTCCGGGGCCCCGTCGTCGAGGCTGACGGGATCAGCAAGCGCTTCGGCGCCACCGTCGCCCTCAGCGACGCCCGCATCTCGGTCGCGCCCGGCGAGTCGCACGCCCTGGTAGGGCGCAACGGCGCGGGCAAGTCCACGCTCGTGTCGATCCTCACCGGCCTGCAGAACCCCGACACCGGCACCCTGCGCTTCGACGGCGAGCAGGCCCCGGCCCCCGGTGACACCGACGCCTGGCGGTCCAGGGTCGCCTGCGTCTACCAGCGCTCCACCATCATCCCCGCGCTGACCGTCGCCGAGAACCTCTTCCTGGACAGGCAGAGCAAAGGCGCCCTGCGCCCGATCAGCTGGAAACAGCTGCGCGGCCGCGCTACCGAGTTGCTCGCCGAGTACGGCGTGGACGTCGCCCCGACCGCGCGCGCCGAGGACCTGAGTGTCGAGCAGCGCCAGTTCGTCGAGATCGCCCGGGCGCTGTCCTTCGGGGCCCGCTTCATCATCCTGGACGAGCCCACCGCCAAGCTCGACGCGCGCGGCATCGAGCGGCTCTTCGACAAGCTGCGCTCACTGCAGGAACAGGGCGTCGCCTTCCTGTTCATCTCCCATCACCTGCAGGAGGTCTACGACCTCTGCACCACCGTCACGGTCTACCGCGACGCCCGGCACATCATCACCGCGCCAGTCGCCGAACTCGACCAGCAGGCCCTGGTGGAGGCGATGACCGGCGAGAGCTCCCGGGACAGCGGGCCCGCCTGGTCGGTGACCGGCCGGACGCGCCCCGACGGTGCCCCGCTGCTGGACGTCTCGGGCCTGAGCCTGGCCGGCGCCTACCAGGACTTCTCCCTGACCGCGCACGCCGGCGAGGTCGTGGGCCTGGCCGGCGCGGCCGCCAGCGGCAACGTCCGGCTCGGCGAGACCATCGCCGGTCTGCACCGCCCGCAGGCCGGCACGATCACCGTCGCGGGCCGCCCGGTGCGCACCGGGCGCGTTCCCGCCGCTCTCGCGGCCGGCATCGGGTTCGTGCCCGAGGACCGGCACATCCAGGGCCTCATCCCGCAGCGCAGTGTCGCCGAGAACGCCACCCTGACCGTCACCGACCAGCTCGGGCCCTTCGGCACGGTGCTGCCCTCCCGTACCCGGGCCTTCGCCGAACGGATGATCGGCGACCTCGACATCAAGACACCCGGCCCCTCGGCCCCGGTGTCCGCGCTGTCCGGCGGCAACCAGCAGAAGGTGGTCATCGCGCGGGCCCTGGCCACCGAGCCGCACGTCCTGGTGGCCATCCGGCCCACCAACGGCGTCGACGTCAAATCCAAGGAGTCCCTGCTCGGCACCGTCCGCGAGGTCGCCGACGCCGGGAGGAGCGCTCTGATCGTGTCCGACGAACTCGACGACCTGCGGGTCTGCGACCGCGTCCTGGCCATGTTCCACGGCCGCGTCGTCGCCGAGTTCGAGCACGGCTGGAGCGACGAACAGCTGGTCGCAGCCATGGAGGGCATGTCCGGCCCGACCGACACGAAGGAACGCAATGTCTCCCACCACTGAGGTCAGCCCGCGCGCGGCCACCGCCGGCACCGCACCGGCCGGCCGGCGCTTCGACCTCGCCCGCTACCGCGACCTGTCGCTCGTACCGGTCCTGCTCGTCCTCGGCGTCATCGGCTTCGTCGTCTCACCCGCCTTCCTCACCTCCGACAACCTCCTCGGCGTCGGCCAGCAGGCCACCGAACTGAGCCTGCTGGTGCTGGCCGAGGCGCTGATCCTGATCGTCGGCCGGATGGACCTGTCCCTGGAATCCACGATCGGCGTGGCCCCCGTCATCGCCGTCTGGCTGGTCCTCCCCGACCACGGCGCGCGCTTCAACGGCCTCGGGCTCCTGCCCTCCTGGACGGCCATCCCGCTGTGCCTGGCCGTCGGCGCGCTGATCGGGGCGATCAACGGGTTCCTGATCCTCAAGCTGCGCCTCAACGGCTTCATCGTCACCCTCGGCGCGCTCACCCTGCTCCGCGGCCTCCAGGTCGCGATCTCCCAGGGCCAGTCGATCGTCAACCTGCCCGGCTCCTTCACCTACCTCGGCAGCACCAGCTGGCTCGGCGTCCCCGCGGCGATCTGGATCTGCGCCCTGCTCTTCCTGGCCGGCGGCTGTGCCCTCGCCTGGCTCCGCCACGGCCGCGCCCTGTACGCGATCGGCGGCAACTCCGAGGCCGCCCGCGCCGCCGGCATCCGGGTCGACCGGATCACCTGGACCGTGCTGATCCTCGGCGGCCTGCTGGCCGCCTTCGCCGGCGTCCTCTACACCGGCCACTACGGCTCCATCTCCGCCGACCAGGGCAACGGGTGGATCTTCCAGGTCTTCGCCGCCACCGTCATCGGCGGCGTCAGCCTCAACGGCGGCCGCGGCACCCTCTTCGGCGCCCTGACCGGTGTGCTGACCCTCCAGCTCGTGGTCAACGTCATGACCCTCGCGGGCGTGCCGCCGCTGTGGAACCAGTTCCTCAACGGCGCGATCATCATCGTCGCGCTGATCATCTCCCGCTTCGCCTCGGGCGAGAAACAGGAGTGACGGGGTCCCCCGGCCCGAGAGCCACCGAAGCGACGCGACCAGCTCCGCGGGAACCGGTCGCGCCGCTTCGGCCTCCCCTGCCCCGCCCCCTCGACCGACCAGCACTCCCATGCCCGCACGCAGGAGGCGAACACCATGGCGGTGACCGACCAGGCCATCGAGAAGATCAAGGAAATGATCGTCTCCGGCGCCCTGCTGCCCGGCGCGCGACTCCCCAACGAGGCCGACCTCGCCGACCAGCTCGGGCTGTCCCGCAACTCGCTGCGCGAGGCCGTCCGGGCGCTCACCGCGATGCGGATCCTCGTCCCCCGGCAGGGCGACGGCACCTACGTCTCCGGCCTGGAGCCACACCTCCTGCTGGAAGCCATGGCCTTCGCCTCCGACGTCTCCCACGGGCACACGGCCCGGCAACTCCTCCAGGTGCGGCGCCTGCTGGAGCCGCAGGTCACCGCCCTCGCCGCCGGCCTGCTCACCGACGACCACCTGCGAACGCTGCGGGCCGTCCTCGACCAGAGCGCCGCGGCTGCCGGCATCGAGGAGTTCATCGAGCTCGACATCGAGTTCCACCGCACCATCGCCGATGCCGTCGGCAACCCCGTGCTGTCCACCCTGCTCGGCATCCTCTCCACCCACACCCAGCGGCTGCGCATCGTGCGCGGTACGCACAACGCCTCTGCCCGCGAGCAGGCCCACCGCGAACACGAGGCCATCTGGCGGGCCCTGGTCGACCACGACGCCGTCCTGGCCGCCAGTGCCAGCACCGTGCACGTCGCCGCCGTCGAGGACTGGCTGGCCGCCGGCACCGGCCCCCCGGACCTCGACCCCCCGGACCTCGACGCCATCGCCTGACGGCGACGTGCCGAATCCCGCACATCCGTTCCCCTCCCCCTCAGCGCGCAAGACCCCCACGACCCAGGACGGTCTGACACATGAAGAGCCGAACCATCCGGACCACCTGCACGGGCTGCATCGCCGTGTTGCTCGCCGGCTGCCTCACCGCCTGCGGTGGCACTGATGACCCCGGCAACTCCCGCCCCCAGATCGGCATCGACATCCCCCGCGCCGACTCCGACTTCTGGAAGGCGTACGCGAAGTACCTCCAGCAGGAGATCAACGACCAGCAGCTGAGTGTCCTGCCCCCGACCCGTTCGAACGGCGACGACGCGACGTTCACCGCCAACGTCCAGTCGCTGGCCGCCCGACACCCCAAGTCCATCGTCATGGCGCCGCAGAACACCATGACCACCGATTCGACACTCTCCGAGTTGTTCCGTGCCAACATCCACACGATCAGCGTGGACACCGAACCGGAGCACGGCAGCGTCTACATGGTGGTCCGCACCGACAACAAGACGTACGGCACCAAAGCCTGCGAGTTCCTCGGCAAGCAGCTCGGTGGCAAGGGCAAGGTGGCCGAGCTCCAGGGCGCACTGACCTCCATCAACGGATACGAACGCTCCGAGGGATTCGCCGCCTGCATGAAACGCAACTACCCCGGTATCCAGGTGATCGCGCTGCCCACCGACTGGAAGGGCGACATCGCCTCCGCCAAGCTCCAGTCCACCCTCGCCGCCAACCGGGACCTGAACGGCATCTACCTGCAGGCCGGCGGCGTCTTCCTCCAGCCCACCCTCGACCTCCTACGCCAGAAAGGCCTGCTCAAGCCCGCCGGCCAGCCCGGCCACATCACCATCGTCTCCAACGACGGCATCCCGCAGGAGTTCGACGCGATCCGCAAGGGCGACATCGACGCGACCGTCTCCCAGCCCGCCGACCTCTACGCCAAGTACGCCCTGTACTACGCCAAGGCCGCTGCCGAAGGCAGGAAATTCCAACCCGGGCCCACCGACCACCAGTCGACCATCATCACCCTGCCCAACGGCCTGGAGGACCAGCTCCCCGCTCCCCTGGTCACCAAGGAGAACGTCGACGACCCGTCGCTCTGGGCCAACCACGCCGCGGGCTGACCGAGGCGGGCCCCGGAACCAGGCCGGCATCCACCGCAACAACGGGACGACGGGACTCCGGTCTGTGCACCACCACTGATCGCTCCCCCACCCACCCCCGCTGAAGGGCCGCACCGTACGAAGTGCACCGGTGGTCAGGGCGATAGTCGCCCTGACCCCGGTCCGGGCACACCCCGGCCGCGGCGACCTCCGACAGCGTCGCGGCACTCGCCGAGACCTCGGTCGGCAGCAACGCCACCACCGGTGACAAGGCCTTCCTGACGGCGAACCAGCCGCTCGTACAACAGTCCGCCGCCCAGTCAACCAGCCGACTCCCCCCGTCCAGGTTCCCGCCGACCACCTCCTACAGCGGGACGGCCCCGTGGGAGAGACCGCCACGAAGCCGGCCGGCGGCCGACGGCAGCGTCCGGCTTCCGTCACCGTGCCAGCAGTGGCGCACCAGTCAGCTCGGGAGTCCCTCGGCGCCCTGGGCCGGGCAGGACGGCGGGTGCGGCGAGAAGTTGGGCAGCACCCGAGTGGCGTCGTAGCGGCGCTGCCAGACCGGAGTGGTCGACCCGCTGGTGGCCGGCACGATCGCGGACCAGTCGGCCGGGCAGTCGCGCCCGCTCTTCTGCTCGCGCTCCTCGTGTCGCACGAACTGTTTGGTGGCGAAGTGGTGGTCGATGATGGAGATCCCGGCCCGGTCGTACGAGTGCAGCACCCCCGCCGTGAGCTCAAGCAACGCGCGGTCCCGCCACAGGGTGCGATCCCGGGCCGTGTCCAGGCCCATCCGCCGGGCGACCTCAGGCAGCTTGTCGTATCGGTTGGTGTCGGACAGGTTGCGGGCACCGATCTCGGTGCACGTGTACCAGGCGCTGAAGGGTGCCAACGGGTACCGCAGCCCGCCGAGTTCGAGGACCTGGTTGGAGATCGTGGGAAAGGCGTGCCAGCGCAGGCCGAGTTCTTCGAACCACCGGTACTCGGGATGGCTGATCCGCACCTCCGGGACCGCGTCCGCGGGCAGCTCGAACCACCGAGGTTCACGCCCGGGCCACTGGATGACCAGCGGCAGCACGTCGAACTCGCCGCCCTGACCACGCCACCCCAGGCGCTGGACCGCCTCGGTGAGCGCCGCCGTCTCGGGGTCGCCGATCACGGACCCGTCGTACTGCCGGTAGCCGGCGTAGCGAATCAACTGGCCGTTCCACAGCCGGGGTCCGGGCCGCTCGGGTGTGCTCGGCGCGAAGACGCTCAGCAGCAGGCGCACCTTGCCCCCGTTCCACGCCTGCCGCAAATGCTCGACGAGTGCCTCGAACACCGCTCCCTCGTCACCGCCATCGGTGCCGGTGCCGATCGCACGGCAGTCCCGGATCTCCAGTGCTTTCCAGTAGAACTTGCCTATGCACTGCGGATTGTTCCGCCACGCGATCCGGGAGCCGACCAACAACTCCTGCTGGGTCTGGGAGTAACTTCCCGTCGTCGCCAGCTCCTCCGTGATCTCCGCTACCCGCCGCTGCGCGCCGCCGGCCGGAAGATGTCCCTCCACGGTGAGTTGACGTATCAACGCTACTGCCTCCGCGAGCGGAGCGGCAGGCGTGGACGGGGTTACGCACACCCGAGAGCTCATCATGCTGATCCCCTGTCAACAGCGAGGGAAAGGAGCCGATTCAACTTGCACGAAACACACGGACGCAGCCGGAGACTACGCCGGGGAAGCGAACGCGCGGACCCAGCCGAGGTCGTTTTGACGAAACCCTTGCGTGCACTCGGTGATGAAAAGCCCTGCGGGACCCGGGTCGCGCGGGGCGGGCCGGGGTGGGGGTCGGAGTGGCCCTCGCGGGGCTCCCGCGAGGGCTGCCCGCGCTCAGGAGGTGAGGCGGCCGAAGGTGAGGGCGGCGGCGATGAGCAGGACGGCGGCGGGCGCCCCGGCGATCAGACTGAGCACCGTCCGCCGCCTGTCGAGCAGCCCGGCGCGCAGCAGTGCCGCGTAGGTCAGTGCGCCGTAGAGCACCACTGCGGGCAGGGCGGTGATCACCCCGAGCGGGTAGCCGCTGCCGCTGAGCCCGAGGTAGACGTGGTGGAGCCCGTGCAGGGTCCAGCCGCCCAGCAGGGCGGCGTAGGCGTCGAGCGCCCAACCGCCGGGACCGGTACGCCCGGTGTGTCCGGCCCGCAGGGCGCGGTCGGCGAACAGGGTGAGGGCCCAGACCACGGCGAACTCCGCCAGGATCGCGGTGAGGGACTGCGCGACGGTGAAACGTGTGCCGCCTTGGTCCAGGCCGCCGTCGAGCACGATCGCGACGGCCTCCTCCCCGTCGTGCACCGCGAAGGAGAGCGGCAGCCCCCAGATCCACCACCGGGCGTCGACTCGTGCCCGTACCAGGTCCATCGTCATGTTCCCCTGCTCACAGATCGGTTGAAGATTGGGTCATCGGCGTTGACTCAAGCTAGCCCTCAACCCCACTTCGGTCAACAGCGTTGATCAAATCGGGTAGGATCCAGCCATGTCGACATCAGCCGAACCGGCCGGCACACCACTCGCCGCCTCCAGAGCAGAGCGCCGCAGGCGCGGAGAGCAGGCGGTGCTGTCCGCCGCCCGGGAACTCTTCCGCCGGGACGGCTACGACGCGACCACCGTGCGCGCCATCGCCACACGGGCGGGCGTCGACGCGTCACTGGTGATGCGCTGGTTCACGTCCAAGGAGTCGCTGTTCACCCGCGCGGTCATCGAGCAGTTCCAACTGCGCGGCGCCCAGTGGCAGGACGAGGGCGGCACGGGCGGCGACACGGGCGAGGGACTCGGGGAGCGGATGCTGCTCGACTTCCTTCACGCCCTGGAGGACACCGGCGGCAGCGCGCTCCACGTCGTCCGCGCGATGCTCACCCACGAACAGGCGTGGTCCACGCTGCGGGCCGCCTTCCTCGCCGACCCGGACCGCGACCCCATGGTGGTCGCGATCCCGGGCGAGGAAGCCCAGTTGAAGGCGGCCCTGCTCGGCTCGATCGTCCTCGGCATCGGCATCGGCCGCCACGTCCTTCGCTTCCCGCCCCTGGAGGAAGCCTCCCCCGAACACATCGCGACCGTCATCGCCCCCGCCCTCCACGAACTCCTCGCCCCGCCACGGCGGCCGGAGGGCGACACGGAAGGCTGAGCATCACCTGCCACGGACCAGCCGATTCGAGTGACGCCCGCGTCGGCGCCGCGGCGGTGGAGGCCGGCGACTCACGCGCCGCTGATCCAGCGCTCCCCGATGGCTGGGAGACAACTGGCCGGCGTGGCCGTCGAGTAGCGGTCTGAGAGGGCACCGTTCGGGCCACCGACGCACGTCACGTCGTCACCGAGTGCTCTGACCGGTTACGGCGGCCGGGTTGTGTCGTACCCGCGTTCTATGGTGTCGGAGTGTCTCGTTGTCGTGATCGGACCGGCGTTCGGGTGGTGCATCGCACCGCCCGGATCGGTCCGTGTCCGACCCGAGCGCAGGTCCAGCGAGGTCCGGGGCGCAGCGAGCGCTCCGCAGCAGGCAACTCAGGGAGGTAGGCACATGAGAGCACTCCTCACGTCGTCCGGGATCAAGAACAGCAGCATCCACGACGCGCTGGTCGACCTGCTGGGCAAATCGATCGCCGAGTCCAACGCCCTGTTCGTCCCCACCGCCATCTACCCCTTCCCTGGCGGGCCCGGCATGGCGTGGCGGGCGATCTCTGGTGAGGGTCCATCGCCGTTGTGTGGATTGGGTTGGAAATCGTTGGGGATCCTGGAGCTGACGGCGCTGTCGAGCATCGAAGAGGCTGCTTGGGTGCCAACGGTCCAGGCCGCCGACGCACTGCTGGTATGGGGCGGCGACCCCCTGTTCCTCGCCAACTGGATGCGGCGCTCCGGTTTGACCGGCCTACTGCCGACGCTGCGCTCCGAGGCGGTCTACGTGGGGGTGAGCGCCGGGAGCATGGCTGTTGCCTCCACCTTTGTCGAGACCTACCGCGAACCGCCCCGCGGGAACGATGGACCGTTGAGGTCGGAAGACATCGTCTTCGCCACGCCTCAGGGCGACGTCGACAGAATCCTGGTCACGGGACAGGGAGCAGGACTCGTCGACTTCGCGGTGATCCCGCACCTGGAGCACCCGGACCACCCCGACGCCTCCTTGGCCAACGCGGAGAGGTGGGCGGCACGGATTCCCGCGCCGACGTATGCGATCGACGACGAGACCGCCATCAAGGTGGTCGACGGCACCGCCCAGGTCGTCTCCGAGGGGCAGTGGAAACTGTTCCAGCCCTGACGGCACCGGGTAGTTCCTGAAGGGAACGTCGGTCGGGTCGTTTCCCGGCCGGGGACGGGCCCAGCCGGCCTGGTCACTGGCCGCCGCGCTGGTGAACGGGCTGCGGCGGACCGAGTGCGGGAACCCCATCGGGGTGAGGTCCAGGTCTGCCGCCCTGGCTGTCCTGACCCGCGTGCTTCTTGCTGCATGCCGACGCCAGCTGACTCTTGGACACGGGGCCGAGGTGGTGCGCGGTCGGCTGGTGTGCCACTGGGCGGGTTGAGAGGCGAAGTGGTGAGAGCACAACCGGGAGTCAGCGACCGGGTCCGTCGTGGTCCTGCGGGGTGTCGGGTGGTGGTGTGCGGGTGTCGCGGGGTTCGGGGTGGGGCTTGTCCTCGGGCGGGTGGCCGGCTTCGATGGCTCGTCCGCGTTCCAGTTCGACGTTGAACTCCAGGCCCAGCAGGATCGCGACGTTGGAGACCCAGAGCCAGAGGAGGAAGAGGATCACGGCGCCGATGCTGCCGTAGGTGCTGTTGAGGCTGTTGAAGTTGGCGACGTAGAGGGCGAACGCGCCGGACGCGGTGACCCAGAGCGCGACGGCGACCAGGCTTCCGGGGAGGATCCAGCGCAGCTTGGGCGCTTCGGCGCTGGGAGCGGCCCAGTAGAGCAGGGTGACCATCGCGATGACGATGATGACGAGGACGGGCCATTTGGCGATGTCCCACACCTGTACGGCGTTCTCGCTGACTCCGAGGATCTTCCCCGTCCGGGTGGCCAGTGCGCCGGTGAAGACGACACCGGTGGCGGTCAGGGCGAGGAGCGCGATGATGACGACGGTCAGGGCGAGGCGCGTGGGCAGGGTCTTCCAGAGTGGCCGGCCCTCAGCGGTGTCGTGGACCCGGTTGGCGGCGCGCATGAACGCCGCGACGTAGCCGGAGGCGGACCACAGGGCCAGGACGATCCCGATGGCCAGTGCGAAACCCGCCCTGCCCTGGTCGGTCTGGAGTTGCTGCACCACGGTGGTGAGGAGCTGGCGGACGGATCCGGGGCCGAGGTCGCGGAGGCGGTCGAGCAGCGGCTTGGTGGCGGAGCTGCCGGCCAGTCCCAGGATCGACACCAGCGCGAGCAGGGCGGGGAAGATCGCCAGCAGCCCGTAGTAGGTGAGCGCGGCCGCCGCGTCGCTGAGGCTGTCGGCCTTGAACTGCTTGGTGGTGCGTTTCAGGACGCCCCACCACGACTTCTTGGACAGGTCGGTCGGGCTCTCGGTGGGCCCGGCTCCGTTGGTGGCGGGCCCGGCCCCGTCGGCCGTGCTGGTGTGCCGGTGTTCGTTCTCGTGTCGTGACATGGGTGCCAACCCGGCGTGTCGGGTGTCTGTTTCGGGGTCTCAGTCCTTGACCACCTGGTAGATGCCGTAGATGACTCCGGGCACATGGCCGCAGAGCTGGAGGAGGAAGGCCCAGAGCACCTTCATGCTCGGCCCGTCCTTGATCAGTACCGCCAGGAACGGCAGGACCAGGCACAACAGCACCAGAAGGACCTTGCCCATGATCACCCCTCGTTCCGAAGGTGCGGTGGCCGACGGCACGGTGACCCGCCTCCTCATCGTCTCACCGTCGGCCGCCCGGCGGGCAGTCGGCCGGACCGCATCGGAGGCATCGTCTCCGTCCGCGCTGCATGTCCGCCCGCGTGTCACCGTCGAGAGCGCCGGTTCCGTGCCGGGCATACGGCCAGGTACACGGCGGCGGCGATGAGCAGGAGGACGGCGATGGCGGTCAGGTGGAGCAGTCCATGGACGACGATGCCGATGATGCGAGCACGATCGCCACGATGACGACCAGCAGGAAGAGAACCATCACGAACCTCCGTCTCGCCCCGTTCCACACAGCGTGCCCGGCATGCTCTCGATCATGACTTCGCCTCGGTTTCTCGGGCGGGCACGGACCGTTCCGTGCCCGCCCGTGCCGCGTTACTTCCGCAGGACGACAGGTCCTCCGTTGGCCTGCACCTCGCCGTCCGGCAGCTGTTCGACCAGCAGCCCGCGGGCCGGCTGCTGGACGAGCAGTGGCGTGGTGGCCGCCGGAGGCTTTTCCAGCGACACCGGGACGGGCGGTCCGGCGGCAGCCGCGGCTTTCTCGCGGGCCAGGAAGGAGCCGAGTTCGCCGATGGTGCTCATCAGCGGGGCGGGGAAGACGACGGTGGTGTTCTTGTCCACACCGATCTCCACCAGGCTCTGCAGATTCCTCAGTTGCAGGGCCAGCGGGTGGGCCATCATGGTGTCCGAGGCCTCGCCCAGTGCCGCCGCGGCCAGCGACTCGCCCTGCGCATTGATGATCTTGGCTCTCTTCTCCCGCTCCGCCTCGGCCTGGCGGGCCATCGCCCGCTTCATGCTCTCGGGCAGCTGGATGTCCTTCAGCTCCACCAGCGTCACCTGGACGCCCCACTCGACTGTGGTCACGTCCAGGATCTCGCGGATGTCGAGGTTGATGGTGTCGGTCTCGGACAGCGTCTCGTCCAGCGTGTGCTGCCCGACCACCTTGCGCAGCGTGGTCTGGGCGATCTGGTCGATGGCGGAGTAGACGTTCTCGATCGCGACGACCGACTTGACCGCGTCGACCACCCGGAAGTAGGCGACCGCCGAGACGTCGACGCTGACGTTGTCGCGGGTGATGATGCCCTGGGACTGGATGGGCATTGTCACGATCCGCAGCGACACCCGGTGCAGGACGTCGACGATCGGGACGATCAGGGTGAAGCCGGGTTTCTTCGGGCCGCGCACCCGGCCCAGCCGGAACAGCACGCCCTGCTCGTACTGCTTGACGATCCTCACGGAGAGCAGGAGGCCCACCAGGACCAGCAGGACGACGATGACGACGGCGACGATCAGGATCTTCATGGCGTGCCTCTGTTCAGTTGTCGGGAGAGTGCGTCCGGCCCCGGCGACAGGGACCACTCGGCCCGGGACGCGGGGCCGCCTGTTCGGCCGGGATCGGCCCGCCGGCCGCTGCGAGGCGGCACGCAGCACGTGGGAGGCTCCGTCTCGGCAGGGTATCTGCGTGGCCCCCGGCGAGGAGGGCGACCGGCCGACGCAGCGGACCGCCCCGCCGGAGCGGGCCGGGCCTCGGTCGCCGACGCCGCTGCGGGGGGCTCTTCGCCGGCCCTGCCGAGGGGGGAGGGCGGGCGCGCCACAGGGGCCGGGCCGTCGGCGCGGGTGGGCGACTGCATGGGCATGGTGAGCCTCACATGATGAGGTCACCGGATGGGCCCGGTTGTGAGCTGGTCGCTCCCGAGGCCGACGCGAGGTGGGCCTTCGTCTCCGGACTGGCTGCTGACTCAACCACCTCCGACGGTACTCTCCGATCTCCGGCCACGCGGCGCGCACGGAGCACGCCGCTCGTTCGAGTACGGCCGGGCGGACAATGGGCGGCAGGGGGCGCGGTTCGGTCTGTCCGACCCTCATTGCGGTCGGTCGGTTGTCGGTGAGGCTGAGGAGATCCACCATGGCGGAGTCGGCCCCGGGAGCGTCGGAGTCCAGCGACACCCCGGTGTCGGGTGCCGCTCCTGGCCGGAGCCCGGCCGACGACGCGGACCTGCGGGAGAGCCTGGCCGGCCTGTCGAGGTTGGCCAGCGGGCGCTTGGACCTGCCGGCCCTGCTGGTCCACGTCGCCGACTTCGCGGCGCACGCGATCCCCGGCGCGGACGGAGTGGGCCTGACCCTCGTGGAGGACGGCCGGGCCGACACGATCGTGTCCAGCGCGGCCTTCGTTCGAACCGTCGATGCGATCCAGTACCGGATCGGTGAGGGGCCGTGCATCACCGCTGCGGCCGAACGACGCACCGTCCGCTCGGCCTCGCTGGGCAAGGACCCGTCGTGGCCGCGCTTCGGACCGCGGGTCGGCCGGCTGGGCGTGCACAGCGTGCTCTCGCTGCCGCTGCTGACCGACGACCGGGTCCTGGGCGCGATGAACGTCTACGCCCACGCCGAGGACGTCTTCGACGCCTGGGCCGTGGAACTCGGCGAGCTGTTCGCCGTGCCGGCCGCGATCTCCGTACAGAACGCCCAGGCCCTCGCCCGGACAACACGATTGGCCGCACAGCTGCAGTCCGCGCTGACCCACCGCTCGGCGATCGACCAGGCCCTGGGCGTCCTGATGAGCCGCAGCGGCTGCACCCCCGCCGAGGCCTTCGACAAGCTCCGTGCGATGAGCCAGGCACAGAACCGGAAGGCGTCCGCAGTGGCCCAGCAACTGCTCGACGAGGCGGTGGCCCGCGCCCGGGCACGCCGCAGTCCCGGCTGAGGACATCGAGAGGCACCGTGGAGGCGTCGAAGGGTGGTGACCCGAGTCAGCCGTCCTCTGCCGGGCGGGGAACGCTGCTGGTGGTGCCGACCCAGGTCCAGTCCCGGATTTCCGGCAGGTCCGTTCCGTGCCGGTCGATGTACAGCTTGTGCTCGACCAGCCTGTCGCGCATCCGCTGCTTCACGTAGTCGCCCCGTGCACCGAGTCGGGGCAGCCGGTCGATGACGTCCTGGACGAGGTGGAAGCGGTCCAGGCGGTTCTGCACCCGCATGTCGAAGGCGGTGGTGATGGTGCCCTCCTCGTTGTATCCGCGCACGTGCAGGTTTCGGTTGGTGCGGCGGTAGGTGAGCCGGTGGATCAGCGAGGGGTAGCCGTGGAAGGCGAAGACGATGTGCCTGTCCCTGGTGAAGAGCGAGTCGTAGTCCCGGTCACTGAGCCCGTGCGGGTGCACCGTGTCGGGCTCCAGCTTCATCAGGTCGACGACGTTGACCACCCGCACCCTCACCTCGGGCAGGTGCTCGCGCAGGATGGACACCGCGGCCAGGACCTCCAGGGTGGGGGTGTCGCCGCAGCAGGCCAGCACGACGTCCGGCTCCCCGCCCTCGTCGTTGCTCGCCCACGGCCAGATGCCCACACCCTGGGTGCAGTGCACGACGGCGTCCTCCATGGACAGCCACTGCGGCATCGCGCGCTTGCCCGCCACCACAACGTTCACGTAGTGCCGGCTGCGCAGGCAGTGGTCCATCACGGACAGCAGGCAGTTGGCGTCCGGCGGGAGGTAGATCCGCACCACGTCGGCCTTCTTGTTGGCGACGTGGTCCAGGAAGCCGGGGTCCTGGTGGGTGAAGCCGTTGTGGTCCTGCTGCCATACGTGGGACGCGAGGAGGTAGTTGAGGGAGGCGATGTCGCGGCGCCAGGGCAGCTGCTTGGTGACCTTCAACCACTTGGCGTGCTGGTTGAACATCGAGTCGACGATGTGGATGAACGCCTCGTAGCAGTTGAACAGCCCGTGCCGTCCGGTGAGCAGGTAGCCCTCCAGCCAGCCCTCGCACTGGTGCTCGCTGAGCATCGAGTCCAGCACCCGGCCCGAAGGGGCGAGGAACTCGTCGCCCTCCATGGTGCGGGCGTCCCACTGGCGGTCGGTCTCCTCGAAGACCGCGCCCAGCATGTTGGAGAGCGTCTCGTCGGGGCCGAAGATCCGGAAGTTGCGGCGCTCCCCGTTGGCGGCGACCACGTCTCTCAGGAACCGTCCCAGAACGAGGGTGTCCTTGCCGCTGACCTCTCCGGGCGCGCGGACGTCCACGGCGTGGACTCGGAAGTCCGGCATCCGCAGGTCCCGCAGCAGCATCCCGCCGTTGGCATGCGGGTTCGCGCCCATCCGCCGCTCGCCCACCGGAGCGAGGCCGGCCAGCTCCGGCAGGAAGCGGCCGTTGTCGTCGAACAGCTCCTGCGCCCGGTAGCTCCGCATCCAGTGCTCCAACTGCCCGACGTGCTCGGGGTGGTCGGCGTCCACCAGCAGCGGTACCTGGTGCGAGCGGAACGTGCCCTCGACCTGCAGGCCGTCGACGGTCTTCGGCCCGGTCCAGCCCTTGGGCGAGCGCAGGACGATCACCGGCCAGCGCGGGCGGCCGGCGTCCGTGCGGGCGCGCGCGGTGTCCTGGATCTCCCGGATCTCCTCGACGGCCGTATCCATGGTCCGGGCCATGAGCTGGTGCATCGCCTCGGGTTCGTCGCCCGCCACGATGTGGGGCTCCCAGCCGCAGCCGCGCAGGAACTGCGTCAGCTCCTCCTCCTCGATGCGCGCCAGCACGGTGGGGTTGCTGATCTTGTAGCCGTTGAGGTGCAGGATCGGCAGCACCGCCCCGTCACCGACCGGGTCGAGGAACCTGGTGGACTGCCACGCTGTCGCCAGCGGCCCGGTCTCGGCCTCGCCGTCACCGATGACGCAGGCCGCGATCAGGCCGGGGTTGTCGAACACGGCGCCGAAGGAGTGGCTGAGCGAGTAGCCGAGTTCGCCGCCCTCGTGGATGGACCCGGGCGTGGTCGGCGCGACGTGGCTGGAGATCCCGCCGGGGAAGGAGAACTGGGTGAACAGCTTCCTCATCCCCGGCTCGTCCTGGCTGACGTCCGGATAGACCTCGCTGTACGTGCCCTCCAGGTAGGTGTGGCTCACCAGTGCCGGCCCGCCGTGGCCGGGCCCCGCGACGTAGACCATGTCCAGGTCGTACTTCTTGATGACCCGGTTCAGGTGCGTGTAGATGAAGTTCTGCCCCGGCGTGGTGCCCCAGTGGCCGACGACCAGCGGCTTCACATGCGACAGTTCCAGCGGTGTCTTCAGCAGCGGGTTGTCGTAGAGGTAGATCTGACCCACCGACAGGTAGTTGGCGGCCCGCCAGTAGGCGTCCATCCGGTGGAGCAGCTCCGGTGACAGCGCTGGTCCGGTCATGGCTCGGGGCTCCCGTCGGTCGGACGCGGCCGTGTCCCGCCGGTGCTGAGGTCGTGCGTACGGCTGGGGCCGGTGTTCGGCCGACCATCCGGCGACGAGCCACCCTCGCCCGGCTGCTGCCGGCGCGGACGGCTGCCCGGCTCGTGTGCGTGGGCGGTGGTGATGGTAGTGCCGGCGGCACCGGCGAGGATCGCGCTCGCATCGGGCAGCTGCCCGATGGCCGCCGGGTGGCCCGTGGCCGCCACGAAGTGCCGACAGGCCGCGATCTTGGGGCCCATCGACCCGGCGGGAAACTCCATGCCCGCCAGGTCGTCCAGGTCGAGGTGGCGCAGCGCGGTGGCCTGCGGGGTGCCGAAGTGTGCCATCACGGCGGGTACGTCGGTGAGGACGAGGAGCCGGTCGGCGTGGAGGGTGGTGGCGAGCAGGGCCGCGGTGGAGTCCTTGTCGACGACGGCTTCCACGCCGTGGAGCCGGCCGGAGCCGTCATCGGCGACCGGGGCTCCGCCGCCTCCGCCGCAGATGACGACCGAACCGGTATCCAGCAGGTGGGTGATCGAGTCCTGCTCGATGATCCGCTGCGGCTCGGGCGAGGGCACGACCCTGCGCCACCGGTCACCGTCCGCGGCGATGGTCCAGCCGTGCAGGTCGGCCAACTGTCGGGCGCGCCGGTGGTCGTAGACGGGGCCGACGAACTTCGTCGGCTCGGCGAACGCCGGGTCGCCCGGGTCGACGAGCGTCTGGGTGACGAGGCTGAGGACAGGCTTGGCCAGGCCGTCGTTGCCCAGGCACTGCGTGAGCCAGTAACCGATCATGCCCTGGGTCTGGGCGACGAGCGCATCCAACGGGTAGGGACGGGACAGCGCCGGGTCGCTCTCGCTTTCGAGGGAGAGCATGCCGATCTGCGGGCCGTTGCCGTGGCAGATCACCAGCTCGTGCCGGGCGGCCAGCGGACCGAGAGCCCGCGCGGCGGTGCGCACGTGCCCCAACTGGACGCGGGCATCAGGCCTCTCACCACGGCGAAGCAGCGCATTGCCACCGAGCGCGGCCACGATACGCATGTCAGGGCACCGTCACATACGCGCCCACGGCCTCGGGCGCACACCGGGCGTCCGTCACGGCGCCGCACCGCCGGCCCAGCGCGGGAGCGGTGTCGGTGACCAACTGTCGGGCTTGGCTACTCACGAGGCTCCTCCGCACGGCGTCCAGATTCCCGATGCCGTTGATGTCCGGTGCCGATCCCGGATGAGTGGGGCTGCCCGGTGGATCTGATCACGGCGCAGCCCGGGCGGCGAGCCGGCCGAGTCAACGCGAACGCGCCGACGGCCGCCTCCTGAGAAGTGACCGGCCAGCCGACTGGTCCGATGTACCCGGCTGTCCGACGTGACCACGGTGTCCGCCACTCACCGGGCCCTGCCCGGCTGCGAGCGGGGCCACTGCGAGTCGGCGTGATGGCGGAGGGCCCGGGGGGCGACGACCGACCCGCTGCTTCGACGCTACCCGCGGCTTGTGGGTGCTGTCCACGCCAGCGGTTGCGCCCACGCCCCCGGTGCGAAGGACGCCGCCGACAGGAACAGGGCCTTCGCCCGGGCCGGGAGCGCCGGATGCGGGAACGTTTCAGACACCGGTAACGCCGAGGGCCACCCCCACCCCGTAGGTGACGGCCATCGCCAGCCCTCCGCCGAGAACGTTGCGCAGGATGGCCCGCCCGGGGGGCGCCCCTCCGAGGCGGGCGCTGACAGCCCCGGTGGCCCAGAGGGCCGCGAGGACGGCAGCAGCCGTGACCGGGACCCGGGACGACACCGGCAGCAGCAGGATGACCAGCAGAGGCAGCAGCGAGCCGGCGGTGAAGGACACGAAGCTCGCTCCTGCCGCCTGCCAGGCGCTCGTCAAGGCGTCCGGATCGAGCTTCAGCTCCGCGTCCGCGTGCGCGGCCAGCGGGTCTCTCTCGGTCAGCTGCTCGGCCACATCCCGCGCCAGTGCCGGAGGCAGCCCCTTGGCTTCGTAGAGACCGGTCAACTCGTCCAGTTCCGCCTCCGGCGCCTCCGCCAGTTCACCCTGCTCCACCAGCAGCGCGGCCCGTTCGGAGTCCCGCTGGCTGCTGACCGAAACGTACTCGCCCACCGCCATCGACATCGATCCCGCCAGCAGCCCGGCCAGCCCGGCCGTCAGCAGCGCGATGTGGGAGGTGGTCGCACCGGCCACACCGATCACGAGGCCCGCCGTGGAGACGACCCCGTCGTTGGCTCCGAGCACCCCGGCCCGCAGCCAGTTCAGACGGCGTCCCAGGGCACGACCGTGCGGCTCGTCCTGCTTGCCGGCCTGTCCTGCCACCGTCGGTACCTCCTCCCGCGCCGGCGGCACCGGCCGACCCGGGCGCGGCCTCGACGCGAGCCGGCACCGCGCCGTCGGCGGAACGGTCCCACCGGGCTCCGGGATCGCCCGCCCCGTGTGCGGAGAACCCTCGCGAACCCCGTCTGCTCCACTCTGGTCCCGCAGCGACGCGTCGGCCACCAGAGGCCGCGCCGAGGAGGCGTCCCGGTGAGCGCCGAGCCAGGCACCGGAGGGAAGAAGCGATCGACCCATGCGACCCTGGAGAAACGTAGCGCGCCCGGGTCTGTTCGGACTCCGTGCCCTCGCCGGGCGTGGCACGTGCCCAGAGGCGGCGATCCGTATGACACAGCACCACTCCCCCGCATCCTGTCGGCGTGCCGTCGCATGCCGAGAACGGTGACGGGCGGGACCGGGGACCACCCGCGATGAGCGCCGCGGCTCCCGTGCGGTCGGCCGGGCCCGCGGACGGGGTGGCAGCCTCGGCGGCACTGCTTGGGGAACAGGTTCTGCGCGGGCTCGACGTCAATGCCGAGGCGGGGTTGAGCTCCGGTGAAGCGGCCAGGCGCCGGGCCCGGTTCGGGCCCAATGCGGTCTCCTCGCACCGGGCCCGGTTCTTCCCCGTGCTGTGGCACCAGTTGCGCTCGCCACTGCTCGGGTTGCTGTTGGGCGCCGCCGTGGCATCGTTCCTGGTCGGCGAGCGCAGTGACGCCGTGATCATCGGGGTGATCGTGGCGGTGTCCGTGGGGCTGGGCTTCGTCAACGAGTACCGGGCCGAGAAGGCCGCCGAGGCGCTGCACTCGCAGATCCGCCACACGACGGTGGCGGTGCGCGACGGACGGGCGGTGTCGGTGGATGTCACCGCGCTGGTTCCCGGCGATCTGGTCGAGCTGCACCTGGGCGACATCGTCCCGGCCGACCTGCGGCTGCTGGAGGTCACGGGACTGGAGTGCGACGAGTCGCTCCTGACCGGCGAGTCGCTGCCCGTGGACAAGGGCACCGCCGCCGTCCCGGCCGGGACACCGCTGGCCGAGCTGTCCGGCTGCGCCCTGATGGGCACGGTGGTGCGCACCGGCGGCGCCCGGGGGGTCGTGGTGTCCACCGGGGCCCGCACCGAGTTCGGCAAGATCGCCGCCGGGCTCGGCACCCACCAGCTCGACACCGAGTTCCAGGTCGGCCTGCGCCGCTTCTCCCTGCTGCTGGTCTACGTCGCGGGCGCGCTGACCACCTCGATCTTCGTGATCAACGTGGCGCTGCACAAACCGATCATCGATGCCCTGCTGTTCTCGCTGGCCATCGCGGTCGGCATCACCCCGCAGCTGCTGCCCGCCGTCGTCTCCACCAGCCTGGCCGCGGGCTCGCGGCGGATGAGCCGCCGCAAGGTCCTGGTCAAACGGCTTGTCTGCATCGAGGACCTCGGCGACGTCGACGTCCTGTTCACCGACAAGACCGGCACCCTCACCCTCGGCCGGATCGACTACATGCGCGCCGTGCCCGTCGGCGCCGACGGTCCCGACACGGTGCTGCGATGGGGGCTGCTGTGCACCGAGAACGCGGCGCGGGACGAGCGGGACGTGGGCGGGAACCCGCTCGACCAGGCCCTGTGGCGCTCGCCCGCCGCCGCGGGCGAGCGGGCCGCGCTGGCGGGCTACACCTCGCTCGCGGTGCTCCCCTTCGACCACGAGCGCCGCATGGTCTCCGTCCTCGTGCGGGACACGGCCGGCGTATCGACCCTGGTCACCAAGGGTGCTCCGGAAAGCATCCTGGAACGCTGCGCCGACGTGCCCGCCGCAGCCCGTGACGCGCTGGCGGCGGAGTTCGCCGCCGGCAACCGGGTGATCGCGGTCGCCACCCGGCCCGGCGTCGCCGGATCGGGGCAGATCCGGCCGGCGGACGAGAACGGTCTTCAGCTGGCCGGGCTGCTCGTCTTCCTCGACCCGCCCAAACCGGACGCGGCCGCCGCACTCAGCAGGCTGGCCGCGCTAGGCATCTCCGTGAAGGTCGTCACCGGCGACAACGCCGCAGTCGCCGCCAAGGTCTGCCACGACCTCGGACTGGGTGGGGGCGAGGCCATGACCGGCGCCGAGGTGGACGCCCTGGACGACACCCGGCTGGCCGAGGCGATCACGAGCACCACCGTCTTCGCCCGGGTCAGCCCCGAAGCCAAGGCCCGCATCGTGCACGCCCAGCGGCGCAGCGGCGGTGGGGTCTCGTTCCTCGGCGACGGCGTCAACGACGCCCTGGCCCTGCACGCGGCCGACGTGGGCATCTCCGTCGAATCGGCCACCGACGTCGCCAAGGACGCCGCGGACGTGATCCTGCTGGAGAAGGACCTGGACGTGTTGGCCGACGGCGTGGCCGAAGGCCGGCGGATCTTCGCCAACACCATCAAGTACGTGCTGATGGGCACCTCCAGCAACTTCGGCAACATGTTCAGCGCGGCCAGCGCCTCGCTGTTCCTGTCGTTTCTGCCGATGCTGCCCTCGCAGATCCTGCTGAACAACCTGCTCTACGACACCAGCCAACTGGCCATCCCCACCGACAACGTGGACGAGGAACAGCTGCACAAGCCCTCGCACTGGGACATCGCCTTCATCCGGCGCTTCATGATCTGCTTCGGCCCGCTCAGCTCGGTCTTCGACTTCATCACCTTCGGCGTCATGCTCTGGGTCTTCCATTCCGGCCCGGCGCAGTTCCGCTCGGGCTGGTTCGTGGAGTCGCTGGCCACCCAGACCCTGGTGATCTTCGCGATCCGCACCCGGCGCATCCCGTTCTTCCGCAGTCACCCCAGCCTGCCACTGACGCTGTCGGCCCTCGGCGTCGTCACCGTCGGCACCCTGCTGCCCGCCACGCCACTGGCCCACACCCTCGGCTTCCAGCCGCTACCAGGGGCGTTCTTCGCCACCCTGGTCGGCATGATCATCGCCTACCTCGTCCTGATCGAGGTCGGCAAACGCCTCTTCTACGGCGCAGCCGCCACCACCGTCCCGGCCCCGCCGCGCTACGGCGCCCTGCGCCACCTGCGGCGGCGCGCCGCGTACTTCAGCACCGCGGCCCGCCGGCGCGCGGCCGCGTCCGGCACGCCACGACCCGCTTCCCCGCGCAACGTCGCGCAGCGCTTCGCGCCGTCCTCGCCGCCGGCGGGCAGTCGGCCGCCGGGACGGCCGCAGTAGGACTGCCGGCCCTCGGAGTCGAGGATCGACGAGCACGCGTGGAGCCGCTCGATGACGACCTTCTTCGTCGCAGGCGAGTTGCCACCCGGCCGGGTCCGCGGAACGCTCCAGCACCCTGCCCGACCAGCAGGGTCGCTCACCTGGCGAGCCGCGACTCGATGCCCTCGGGCGCGCATGGGGGCAGCCGCCGCTCCCCGGTGAGGGGAGGGCCCGTCTCCGCCCCTCACCCGCCGCACCCGCCGCACCCGCCCCTGCGGCCGCCTCGCCCCACTCCCACTCCCACGCCCCAGCTCTTATGACAACAGCATTGACGTGTAAGGGCGCCACCGGTTTCATGTCTCGCACCCCTCCCCCACACGAGCAAGGCGGTGATCCGTTGACACCGACGGTGAAGGCCACGGGCAACGCTCCGAGACCGGACGCGAGCAGCCCCCACGTCACCATGCACAAGTCCATCGGCCTGCTGGACGGGGCGACGATCGCCGCCTCCAGTACGGCGGCCACCAGCAGCATCGGCATCGGCCTGGGCCTGATGGCCGGAGTCGTCGGCCTGCACCTGCCCGCGATCATGCTGCTGGCCTTCCTGCCCGTGCTCGCCATCGCGGGCGGGTACGGGCGACTGAACGCCGTCGAGCCGGACGCCGGCAGCAGCTATCGCTGGGTGGGCCGAATACTCAACCCCTGGCTGGGCTTCCTCACCGGCTGGGTGAACACCGTCGGCACCGTGGTCTTCATGGCCTACACCACCACGGTCACCGGGTCCTCCATCATCCAGCTCCTCGACCTGGCCCACGTGCGCAGCGTCGCGGGCCTCCGCCTCGACGCCGACTCGACCGTCCAGTGCACCCTGCTCGGCCTGGTGGTCCTGGTCGGCGCGGCGCTGGTGGCGGTGCGCGGCCTGGACCTGGCCGCCCGGCTGCAGAAGGCGCTGCTGGTGTTCGAGTACGCGGTGCTGCTCGGCTTCTGCGGCTACGGGCTGTTCGCCGGCGACCAGCCGTTCTCGCTGCAGTGGTTCAACCCGTTCGACATCCCGTCCTTCGACGCGCTCGCCCAGGGCATGGTGCTGGCGGTGTTCTGCTACTGGGGCTTCGAGTCGGTGTTCAGCGTCGGCGAGGAGGTGCGCAGCCCCCGGGACGCCTCGCGGGGCGGCATGCTCGCCCTGGTGGTGATGCTGCTGCTCTTCCTGCTCGCCGGCACGGCCTTCCAACGGGTGCTGCCGATCGACGAGTTGGCCGACAACGGCGCGCACGGGCTCGCCTACTTCGGCACGACGCTCGCCCACCAGCCGCTGGCCGCCCTGCCGTTGATCGCGCTCATGTTCTCCGCGGTGGCCTCCCTGCAGTCGTCCGTGATCCCGACGGCGCGCGGAATGTACGCGATGGGGCGCGACGGCGTGCTCGGCCCGGTCTGGACCCGGCTGCACCCGAAGCACACGACGCCCGCCGTCGGCACGCTCCTGATCACCGGCATCGCGATGGCCCTCGCGCTGGCCTCGATCGCCATCCCCACCGTCAACGACCTGATCTCCGCCTCCGTCAACGCGATCGGCATCATCGTCGCGCTGTACTACGCGCTGACGGCCGTCGCGGCGGCCGTCCGGTTCCGGCACCTGCTGCGCAGCGACCCGTTGGAGGGACTGCGCGCGGTGGTCGGCCCGCTGCTGGGCGCGGCCGCGCTGCTCGCCGTCGGCGGCTATCTCGCCTGGTCGTTCTACGACTCCGCCGACCACTTCGAACTGGCCGCCGACAACGGGTGGTTCGAGCTGACCGTGACGGTGATGATGATCGTCACCGGACTGCCTGCGGCCGCCTGGGCCCGCTGGCGGCGGCGTTCGCCCTACTTCCTGCCCGACACCGACTGACAGCCCGTGGAAGCCACGAGAGAACGGAGCACCCCCATGCCCGAGGCCGATCTGGTCTTCACCCGCGGCCCGGTCCACACCGGTGACGCCGCCCGCACCCGGGCGACCAGCCTGGCCGTGACCGGCGAGCGGATCACCGCCGTCGGCCACGACGAGGTCCGGGAGCTGATCGGGCCGGGGACGGAGGTCGTGGACCTCACCGGCAAGCTGCTGCTGCCCGGATTCCAGGACGCTCACGTCCACGCGGTCTTCGGCGGCACCGAGTTGGCGGTCTGCGACCTCACCGGCACGGTCGGCGTCGCCGACTACTTGGAACGGATCCGCGCGTACGCCGACGCCAACCCCGGCCAGGCGTGGATCACCGGCAGCGGCTGGTCGATGGAGAGCTTCGAGGGCGGGCTGCCGACCCGGCAGCTGCTGGACTCCGTCGTCCCGGACCGCCCGGTGTACCTGACCAACCGCGACCACCACGGCGCCTGGGCCAACACCCGGGCCCTGGAGCTCGCCGGCCTCACCCGGGACACCCCCGATCCGGCGGACGGCCGGATCGAGCGCGAGCCGGACGGCACCCCGGGCGGCACGCTCCAGGAGGGCGCCACCGGCCTGGTCGCCCGGCTGATCCCGCCCTCCACCGCCGCCGACCGGCTGGACGGGCTGCTGCGCGCCCAGCGGCTGCTGCACTCGCTCGGCATCACCGGCTGGCAGGACGCGCTGCTCGGCGAGTTCAACGGCCAGCCGGATCCGTCCGACGCCTACCTGGCCGCCGCGCGCTCCGGCGCGCTGACCGCCCGGGTGACCGGCGCGCTCTGGTGGGACCGCGACCGAGGGGCCGAGCAGATCCCCGAACTGGTCAGGCGGCGTGCAGGGTTGAGCCACGGGCGGTTCCGGGCCGGCTCGGTGAAGATCATGCAGGACGGCATCGCCGAGAACTTCACCGCCGCTATGACCAGCCCGTACCTGGACGGCTGCGGCTGCGCCACCGCCAACTCCGGCCTCAGCTTCGTCGACCCGGCCGCGCTGCGCGGGTACGTCACCGAGCTGGACGCGCTCGGCTTCCAGGTGCACTTCCACGCCCTCGGCGACCGGGCCGTCCGCGAGGCGCTGGACGCGGTCGAGGCGGCCCGCGCCGCCAACGGGCGACGCGACACCCGCCACCACCTCGCCCACCTCCAGGTGGTTCACCCGGATGACCTCGACCGCTTCGCCCGGCTCGGCGCGATCGCCAACATCCAGCCGCTCTGGGCCGCACACGAGCCTCAGATGGACGAGCTGACGATCCCGTTCCTCGGCCCGGAGCGCGCCGCCTGGCAGTACCCCTTCGGCGCCCTCCAGCGCGCGGGCGCCACCCTGGCGGCCGGCAGCGACTGGCCGGTGAGCAGCCCGGACCCGCTCGCCGGCATCCACGTGGCCGTCAACCGGAGCGAGCCGGGGGCCACCGACGGCCGGGTCTTCCTCCCCGAGCAGCGCCTCGACCTGGCCTCCGCCCTCGCCGCGTACACGGCCGGAACCGCCCACGTCAACGGCCATGACGACGCCGGCACCCTCACGACGGGCCACCTCGCCGACCTCGTCGTCCTGGACCGCGACCTCTTCACCGCCCCCGCCGAGGAGATCGCCGACGCCCGCGTCCTGCGCACCTACGTCGGCGGCCGGCTCGTCCACGCGGCGGACTGAGCCGCCCGGGGGTGAGTCGGTGCCCCGGCGGTCTCAGGGCACTGCCAGGATCCCCCGCACGAAGTGATGAAACGTACCCAGGAACGCGTAGGCCCGAGGGCTGCGTCGGCACCGTGACGGTCGCCGACGCAGCCGGGAGCGATCGGCCCGGCTGCGTCGGCCGCTTCGGATCCGGCAGCGCTCAGTCCGTCGCCCGCGCTCAGCCCGTGGCCGGGAGGCGGGCCTCGGCGGCGTCGAGGAGGAGGTCGAGGGCGTAGGGATAGCCGCTGCGGCGCATGTCGCTGGTGAGGAGCCGGGCGGTGGCGGCGATGTGCGGGTACGTGGTGGCGTCGAGCCGGGCGTAGGAGGCCTGCCAGACCTCCAGGTCGGCGGCCTGGGCAGCGGCGGGCAGGGCGAGGGCGGCGGCGTCGAGCGCGGCGAAGCCGAGGCTCTGGTCGACGAAGGCATGGTAGATCCGGACGGCCTCGCGGTCGGGGAAGCCCGCCCCGCGCAGGACGCCGAGGATGGCCTCGACGGCGGCGATCTCGTAGGTTCGGCCGGTGGTGCGGTGGGCGGCGAGCAGCGCGGCCTGGGGGTGGGCCTGGTAGGCGGCGTGGATTCGCAGGCCGATGGCACGCAGGTCGGCGCGCCAGTCACCAGTGGCCTGCCAACCGTGCTGGGCGCGGCCGATGAGCTCGTCGGCGACGGCGAGCAGCAGGTCGTCGGTGCTGCGGAAGTAGCGGTAGACAGCGCTCGGATCGGCGCCGAGCGCGGTACCGAGCCGCCGTACGGTGAGCGCGTCGGCGCCGTGCTGCTCGATGAGCCGCAACGCGGTGTCGACGATCAGTTCCCTCGACAGGATGACGCCTTGCTTGGTGGGCCGCCGACGCTGCCGCCGGGGCTCGGGGACTACCCGTTCGCTCATGCCTGGCAGCTTAGGTCAACAGACTTGACTTAGGCCAGGGAAGGCCCGCATTTCCGCCCGGTCCGGCGCGAGCACGCCGACTGCGTCCTGGCCGCCGCCCTCCGGTTGCCCCGGCACCCCCGACTGAGCTGCTCCGGCCTTCTTGGAGTCCCTGATGTCTGGGTTTGTTACGATCCAGGCGCAAGGAGAACCACGAGCAGTGCCGGCACCACGCAAGTACCCCGATGAACTCCGTGAACGCGCCGTGCGCGAGGTCCGCTCGACCGGCCGCCCCGTCGCCCATGTGGCTCGCGATCTCGGCATCCACAAGGAGGCCTTGCGGTCCTGGGTCCCGCCGGTGATGGCGGAGCGACGGGGGTCGCGGGCGGCCACGGGTACGTCATCGTCACCTGGTAGTCCCCGACGAGCTGAGTGTCCGAGTCCTCCCAGACTCTGATGCTCGGCTCTGTCACAACCGGACCACTGGCGGTCCGCTGTACCCGGAGCAAATGCGCGCTCCTGAGATCGGAGCCTCGGATGCCGAGTACTTCCTTGGACCAAGCCGTTGCTGATGTCCAGTGAGGCTGCGCGCTGGACTCGGTGAATCAGACCCCGACCACGGACCCGGCCCTTCGCATGCCACGGGCGAGGTAGGCGCTGTCGACGGGGGCGGGATCGGGCAGATCGCCCACTGTCGCCAGCAGGTTGGCTCGGCCGTAGGTCCGGCTCTGCGTCATGAAGGAGGAAACCTGGGCGATTTGGGTGGCTGCCAGGACCTCCACCGGGATTGGCGCGTGCAGGGCTGGAACTGTCTCCACGGCCAGGCCCGGATAGGCGAGTTCGAACGCACGCAGGAAGACACTCATGGAAGTGTTCTGCGGGTGGGTGACGTGCACGGTGCGCAGGCCCGTCGGCCGGTGGGCCGCGACGCGCACCATGGCGTGTGCGGCGTAGTCGACTTGGAGCATGTTGAGGGAGTCCTCGGGGTTGCTCCGGATTCGGACACGCAGTGCGCCGTCGCCGCCCGGCCGTGCCTGGGCGTCGGCGCCCAGGCTCACGTCGATCAGGCGAGCGAGGATCCCCAGGGTCTGGTTCGGCAGCCCATCGGGGATCACCTGGTCCAGTACGAGAAGGCTCGGACGCATGATGGTGACCGAGCGGCCGGTGTGTGCGGCCCACCTGCGGACCAGGCGCTCACCGTTGAATTTGCTTTCCTCGTAGTAGGTCTGGAAGCCTGCCTCCTCGCTCAGGTCGTCCTCCAGGATGTGGCCACTGCTCCGCCGCCCGGCCACGTAGGCAGTGCTGGTGTGGAACAAGTGCGCCTGGGGGGCCTGGTCTGCCAGCTCCAGCAGGCCACGGGTCCCGAGGATGTTGGTCCTGAACAGCGGAGCCGGATCACCCACGAGGGCGAGCAGGCCCGCGCAGTGCCAGATCGAGGTGAGCCCGTCGGCTGCCGCAGCGATCTCGCGGCGGCCGAGCCCCAAACTGGGCTTGGTGAGGTCGCCCTCGACGTAGCGCAGGCGGCCCAGGGAGCCGGCGGGCGGTGGATCGGGTTCCGCCGCAAGAACCGCCGCCTCGACGCGTTGACGCAGTGTCAGGGTATCCGCGCGTCCCAGGATCGTGATCACTGCCCCGTTCCCCTCGTCGAGCAACCGCCGCAGGACGCGGCATCCCAGGAATCCGGTGGCACCGGTGAACAGGATGGACAAGGATGGCTCCCAGGGTTCAGAACCGCCGCTGTCGGGACGGGCTGAGCGTGTTGCGGCGACGCCACCCTACGGCCCAGTGGTCTCCGCGAGTACGATCCGCTGCCTCCGCTACCTCCGTTTCGGCCGAGACCAGACGGGGCCGCTGCCCGAACCCGCAGTCAGGTCATGGTCGTTCGCCCACATCCTGACCTTGCGAGATCGACATGGTCTTCACTCGAACGAGCTTGCTCCGGCAACGCGGGCGCGGTGCGCACTCCGATGTGGTCGCGCGTCACACCCACGCCCCATCCGTGACTTTGTGCTGTCGATCAAATACCGTGAGTGCTTCGCCCGCATGAGGGCGACCGACTGGAGAACTCGCCACCCCAGGCATGGATGAGAAGGGCTCACATGCATCGGGACCGGGAACGCGCAGACCGGCAGGCCGTCGCCATCGTCGGGGCGGCCTGCCGCCTGCCGGGGGGCATCAACGGCCTGGACGAACTGTGGAATGCGCTGGAACAGGGCCGGGACCTGATCGGGTCGGTGCCTGAGGACCGCTTCGAGACCAGCCGCTTCGTCGACCCCTCGATGCCGCGCGTCGGCAAGAGCTACACGGCGGTCGGCGGTTTCCTCGACGATGTCGCCGGCTTCGACGCCGCCTACTTCGGCGTCTCACCCAAGGAGGCGGCACAGGTCGATCCGCAGCACCGGCTGCTGATGGAACTGGCGGCCGAGGCCCTGGACGACGCCGCCGTGGCCCCCGAGACGCTGGCCGGATCGGACACCGCCGTCTACGTCGGCATCTCCGACATGTCGTACGGCACTTTGCAGTTGTTGTCGCCGCGCACGGTCAACGCCTACACGATGTCGGGCAGTGCCAGCTCCATCGCTGCCAACCGCCTCTCCTACACTTTCGATCTGCGTGGTCCGAGCATGGCGGTGGACACCGCTTGCTCGTCCTCGCTGGTCGCCCTCGACCAGGCATGCCGGAGTCTGTGGTCGGGCACCAGCCGGGTGGCGCTGTGCGGAGGGGTGAATGTGCTGCTCTCCCCTTTCCACTACGTCGGGTTCTCACAGGCGTCCATGCTGTCGGCCCGTGGCAGGTGCGCTTCGTTCTCGGCCCAGGCCGACGGTTTTGTGCGCGCTGAGGGCGGCGTGGTGGTGCTTCTCAAGCGGCTGGACGATGCGCTGGCCGACGGGGACCGCCTGCACGGCGTCATCCTTGGCAGTGCCACCAACTGCGACGGCAGGACGATGGGTCTGGCCCTGCCCAATCCCCAGGCCCAGGAGGAGTTGCTGCGTCGGATCTACGCCGAGGCGGGCGTCGACCCCGACGAGTTGGTGTACTTCGAGGCGCACGGCACCGGCACCCCGGTCGGGGACCCGCTGGAGGCCCGGGCCATCGGCCGCGCCCTGGGGATCCGGCGCATCACCGGCGACCTCGGCATCGGCTCGGTCAAGAGCAACCTGGGACACCTGGAGCCCGCATCCGGACTGGCGGGCCTGTGCAAGGCGCTGCTGGTGCTCAAACACCGGGCTGTGCCCGCCACGCTGCACTGCGAGCAGCCGCATCCCGACGTGGACTTCGCGGGGCTAGGCCTGCGGATCGAGGTCCGCAACCGGGCGCTGCCCACCGATGGGCGTCTGGTGGTGGGGGTGAACTCCTTCGGGTTCGGCGGTGCGAACGCGCACACCGTGCTCGCCTCCGCTCCCCCCGTCCTGCCGCCCGGCGCGTCCACGGCACCGCCCGAGGGCCTGCCGGTGCTGGTCTCGGCGCGCACGGAACCGGCTCTGGCCGAGGCGGTGCGCCGGATGACGGCCCGGCTGGCCAGCGCCGCGCCACGGGAGTTCTACGACATCGCCTACACCTCGTGCAGGCGCCGCGGCAAGCACGAGCACCGCGCGGTGGTGCTCGCCCACTCCACGGGGGACGCGGAACGCGGGTTCACCGCTCTTGCCACTACTGACGAAGCATCAACATCCCTTCAACAAAAGGCTGATGGTGTGACGCACTCGGGTGGCGCCGCAGCCGTCGGCGGGTGGGAGCGCGGGGCGGGAGCACCTGCGGCCGGCGCGAGTGCCAAGGCGGTGGAGCGTGGCCGGGTGGTGTTCGTCTTCTGCGGCAACGGGTCGCAGTGGGCCGGGATGGGTACCGACCTCCTGGCGGGCGACTCGATCTTTCGCGAGACGGTGAACCGGGTGGACGCAGCACTGGCCCCCCTTCTGGGCTGGTCGGCGGCCGAGGCATTGGCCGCGCCGCCCGAGCAGTGGTGCCTGGACCTGACCGAGCGCGCACAACCACTGCTCTTCACGCTCCAGGTCGCCTTGGCGGCTGTGTTGCGCGAGCGAGGCATCGAGCCGGCGATGGTGCTGGGGCACAGCGTCGGCGAGGTAGCCGCGGCACACTGCGCCGGGGCGCTCACCCTGGCCCAGGCCGCGCTGGTGATCGCCGAACGCAGCCGGTTGCAGGGCGCCACCCGTGGCGGCGGCAGGATGGCGGCGGTCGGGCTGTCGGCGGAGCGCGCGGCCGAGCGACTCTCCTCGTTCGGCGGCAGGCTGGAGATCGCGGGTGTCAACAGTCCGCAGGACGTCACCATCGCAGGCGACCCGCAGGCGCTGGCCGACCTCGGAAGGCAGCTGACCGGGCAGGCGGTGTTCTTCCGTGAACTCGACCTGGACTACGCCTTCCACAGCAGCTCCATGGACAGTCTGGCCGAGCCCCTGGGCGCCGCGCTGGCCGCGCTGGCGCCCTCCCCCGCCGCCGTCGCACTGCACTCCACCGTCACCGGCGCCAGGGCCGGGGGTACTGACCTGGACGCGGCGTACTGGTGGCAAAACGTGCGTCGGCCGGTCAGGTTCAGCGCGGCAGTGGAGCAGGCACTCGACGACGGGGGCGACATCCTGCTGGAGATCGGCCCCCACCCGGTGTTGCAGACCTACCTGCGGCGTATCGCCGCCACGCGCCCCCGAACCACCGTCACGGTGCTGGGAACACTGCGCCGTGACGGGGACGGAGCCACGCAGCTCGCCACCACCCACGCAGCGCTGCTCGCCGCCGGAGCGGACATCGACTGGGGTCGGTACTTCCCCCGCCCGGGCCAGGTCACCGGCCTTCCCGCGTACCCCTGGCAGCGCGAACGCCACTGGGAGGGCACCCGGGAGTCCTGGATCAGCAGCAGCGGCGACGGTGTGCTGCGCCATCCGCTGCTGGGCGAGCGACTGCCTGCCCCGCTGCCGGTGTGGCAGGGCCCCATCGAACCGGTACTGCTGCCCTGGCTGGGCGACCACAGAGTGGCCGGATCGGTGGTGATGCCGGCCACCGGCTTCGTGGAGATGGCGCTGGCGGCCGGGCGGGCGGTCTGCGCCGGTCCGGTGGAGGTCGAGCATCTCGATCTCAGCCACGCTTTGGTGATCCCCTGGGCAGACCCGTCCAGTGTCCGCGTGCAGCTGAGCCTCTCCCCGGACGACGGGACGGTGAGCATCACGAGCACCAACCACGGCCCCGGCCGCGCGGCCGACGCAGCGCGCCCGCACGCCCGCACGCCCGCGCGAGGGTTCGCGCCTTGCTGCGGGACCGCCCCGAATCCCTTGATCTCAACACGGTACGGGAACGCTGCCCACGGTTGACGTCGGCCGACGAACACTACACGGCGTGCGCGGCGGCGGGATTGGCCTACGGTCCCGGCTTCCAGGTACTGCGCGAACTGCGCGTGGGTGAAGGCGAAGTCCTCGCCACCTACCACCACAGCACACCGGGCGATCCCTACACCGCACATCCCGCTCTGCTGGACGGCGCGCTGCAGGCAGGCGCCCCGCTGCTGGCGGGGCTGGTGACCGACGGGCACGCATGTCTTCCGGTCTCGATCGGGGCGGTGCGTCTCTGGGGCACTCTGCCCGAAACCGGTGTCGTCCGGGTACGCGAACGCACCCGGACCACCGAGGAGGTCTGCTGGGACATCACGCTCACCGACCAGGACGGCGTCGTCACCGCCGAACTCGACGGCTGTCGGCTGCGCCGTCTGGCAGTCACCGCGCGCGCAGGCATTGCCGTCTACCACACGGTGCTGCGCGCCGCCCCGCACAGCGACCTTCCCTGCGAACCGTCCCCCCTGCCACCCCCGCGGACCGTGCAACAGGCGGCGGCCGACCGGATCGCCGAGCTGCGATCCGACTGGCGGCGGTTTGGGCATGAGAGGTTCGTCCCACTGTTCAAGGAATGCAGCGCGCGCAGCATCGGCACCACGCTGGCCGCCGTACTGCCCGAGCCGTCCGCGCCCTTCGAACTGGACGATCTCGTGGCAGCCGGAATGCAACCGCGCTTCCGTCGCCTGGTCTCCCTGCTGATCCCCCTGTTCGTCCGGCACGGGGTGCTGGTTTGCGAACCGGACGGCCGGTGGCGGTTGACGGCAGCTGAGTTCCCCGTCGATCAGCTGGTCCGACAGATCGCCACCGAGCTACCCGCGTTCGTCACCGAGACCGCGCTCGGAACCCACCGATGGGCCCACCTCGAGCAAGTGCTGCGCGGCCGCACGGATCCCGTGGAGCTGCTGGGCTCCGAGCCCGTGGCCAAAGCCCTGGAGCAACTCCACGACACCGCCCCGGTCTCCCGCTTCCACAATCGCCTCACCCAGGCACTGCTGCGCGAGATGCTGCGCGACTGGCCGGTCGACCGTCCGCTGCGGGTCCTGGAGATCGGGGCCGGTACCGGGGGCACCACGGCGGCGCTGCTTCCGCTGCTGCCCGCGCAACGGACCCGCTACTGCTTCACCGATGTCTCCCCGCTCCTCTTCCCGCGTGCCCAGAAGCGCTTCGCTGCTTACGACTTCGTCGACTACCGGGTGCTGGACCTGGATGCGGACCCGCTCGGGCAGGGCTATCCGCAGCAGGGATTCGACGTGGTGGTGGCGGTCGACTCCCTGTACATGGCCAAAGACCTGACCGCGGCACTGCACAGGGTGGCCACCCTGCTCGCCCCCGGCGGCCAGCTGCTGATCGGCGAGTCGCACGACCCGGAGATGCTCGCCCTTTCCCTCGGTACCCCGGACAGCTTTCACACCGGTACCGACACCGAGCTGCGGCCCGACTTCCCGCTGCTGTCGCGCGAGCAGTGGCCCGCCCTGCTGGAGCGGTGCGGCTACCGCGACATCGTGCAGACCGGCCATGACCGCAAGCCCACCCGCGACCACCGGAGCGTCCTGCTCGCCGGTGCCCCTACGCCCGAGTCGGCGGCACCGCCCGCACTGCCCACCGCGCCGGCGGGAGCGGTGTTCGTCATCGCGTCCGAGACCGTGGGCCAGGACCCCTTGGTCCACGCCCTGGCCGACACGCTGACCGCTGCGGACGCAGCAACCGTGCGCGTCATCCGGGCCGAAGCCGAACCATCCGCCTGGGACCGGGCCCTGTCCGCCGCGACCGCCCCGCCCGAGACCGGCCTCAGCACTCCAGTGATCGACTCCGTCGACATCGCACTCCTCCTCGGCGGCTCGCCGCACAACGAACCCTCGTCGCAGAACGACCCTGCGGACCAGGTCGTCCAGGCAACCAGGCACACGGAGTTGCTGCGCGTGGTCACGGCCGCCTGCGCACGTCTGCCGCGCGAGGTCGGTGCCCGGCTGTGGCTGGTGACCCGCACGAGCGGCGCCGTGCCCGCCCTGGCGCGGATCACGGATCCCGTCCACGCCGCCGCGTGGGGCGTGGCGCGCTGCCTGGCCAACGAGCACCCGGACCTGGACGGACGCCGCATCTGCCTGGAGCCCGGCGCCGACCCGGTCTCCGACGCGCGACGGCTGGCCCGCGAACTACTCGGTCCCGGCACCGAGGACGAGGTCGTGCTGACCGCGGGCGGCCGGTTCGTCCCGCGCGAGCAGCACCGACCAGTGGCCGGGCCGACGCGGGAAGCGGTCCCGTTCGCGCTGAGGTCGCGCAACCCCGGCCTCTCCTACAACCTGTCCTGGGAGGAGGTCCGACGCCCGCAACCGGGGCCCGGCGAGGTCGTCATCGAGGTGCGGGCCGCCACGCTGAACTACCGCGACCTGATGCAGGTCACCGGCCTGCTTCCGGCGGCGGTCATCGAGGGAACGCCGTCCGAGAGCGGTCTCGGCCTCGAATGCGCCGGCGTCGTGACGGCCTGCGGCTCCGGAGTGACCGGCCTGCGGCCGGGTGACCGGGTCGCAGGCATGGCGGCTGCCTCGCTGTCCTCGCACACCGTGGCCCGCGCTTCGCACCTGTGGCCCATCCCGGCGGGCCTCAGCTATGACGAGGCCGCCACCACGCCCGTGGCCCTCGCGACCGTCGTCTACAGCCTGTTCCGCCTGGCCCGGATCCAACCGGGCGAAACGGTCCTGGTGCACGGGGCCGCCGGCGGAGTCGGGCTGGCGGCCGTCCAGTACGCCAGGGCACACGGCGCCACGGTGATCGCCACCGCCGGCAGCGACCTCAAACGCGCCTATCTCCACGCGCTGGGCATCGACCACGTGCTGGACTCGCGCAGCCTCGACTTCACCGACCAGGTCCTCCAGATCACCGCGCACCGGGGCGTGGACATCGTTCTCAACTCACTCGCGGGCGAGGCGATCACCCGCAGCCTGGAACTGCTGCGCCCGGGCGGCCGGTTCCTCGAACTGGGCAAACGCGACATCCACGAGAACAAACCGCTGCTGCTGCGCCCTTTCGGCAACAACATCGCCTTCTTCGGGGTGGACCTCAACGCGATCCTCGATGTTCCCCGGGAGATCGACCTGGTCGTCGCCGAGGTCGGCCGGCTGCTGCGCGAGGGGCGGTGCCACCCGCTACCACATGCCGCATTCCCCGCCGCCCGGGTCGCCGACGCCTTCCGGCTCATCCAGCACTCCCGGCACATCGGCAAGGTCGTCGTCACCTTCAGCCCCCTGGACGAACCCCCGGCGGTCGAGCGGATCACGCGCACGCCCACGCTCGACCCCCAGGCCACCTACCTGGTGTCCGGTGGGCTGGGCGGCTTCGGTGCAGCCACCGTCGGCTGGCTGGCCGGCCTCGGCGCCCGGCACCTGGCCCTGGTCGGACGCCGGGGTACGGACAGCCCGGAGGCCGGCGCCATCCTGTCCGCCCTTGCCGATCGCGGGGTCACCGCAACCGCCTTCGCCGCCGACACGACTGACCCGGAGACCATGCGGGCCGTGGTGGCCGCGATCGATGCCGACGGTCACCCGCTGCGCGGCGTGGTCCACTGCGCGATGCACCTGGACGACGACGCGCTCGTGGACCTCGACGAGCAGCGCATCGCCGCCGTACTGAAGCCCAAGATCGGCGGGGCTGCCGTCCTGGACGCACTGACCCGGGACCGCGACTGCGACCTGTTCCTGCTCTACTCCTCCGGCAGCGCCATGGTCGGCAACCTCAGGCAGAGCACGTACGCCGCGGCCAACCTCTACCTCGAAGCCCTGGTCCGCCGACGACGACAGGAAGGACGCAGCGGGCTCGCGATCGCCTGGGGAGCCATCAGCGAGACCGGCTACGTCACCCGCAACAACCTGACCGAGGCCCTCAGCAGTCTCGGCATCGAACAGGTCCGCCCGACCGAGGCGTTCACCGCCGCAGAACGACTTCTCGACGCCCGCGCCGTCGTCGCGGGCGTGGGCCGCTACAACTGGGCCAAGGCCGGCGCGATCCTGAAGCTGGCGACCAGCCCGCGAATGACGGGGCTGGCCCCCGCCTGCGACGATCAGGACGGCGTCAGCCGTACGGAGCTCATCCGCGGACTGGCCGGCGAGCAGCCGCTGGTCTTCCTGACCAAGAACCTGACCGAGCTACTGGGCGCAGTACTTCAGATGGACCCCGAACAGTTCGACCCCCATCGTCGGCTCGACGCGTACGGCCTGGACTCGCTGATGGCGGCCGAGCTACTGATCTCGCTCCAGCAGCGCTACGGCGTGGACATCCCGCCCATGGAACTTCTGCGTGGCAACGCGACGATCGCGGACATCGCCCAGCTCGTGCAGCTGCGGCTGGGTCCTGGCCCCGCCCCGGACGGTTCGGCCGCCGACTTCACCGCTGTGACCGCGCCGGTGCCCCGAGAGGCACAGCCGAGTACCAACGCGCCCGTACTCGCAGCCCTGCCTTTCCCGCAGCAGCCGCCCGCCGCAGCTCCCAACGGCGCGGTCACCAACACCTGATGACCCGCCTGCTATCCGGGAAGCCGATCCAGTCGTACCGGGAGCCCGTCCGCGAAGCAGTGCAGGACGGAGAAGTCGAAGGCCCGTTCGCGGTCTTCCCGGATGCTCCAACGGAACGTCGTCAACAGGTGATACATGATGGTCCTCATCTGCCCCTCGGCGAGGTGAAGGCCGATGCACTTGTGCACGCCGCTGCCGTAAGGCATCAGAAGGTCGCGTTGCCGACCGGTGGTGCGGCCTGCCGGATCGAAACGGTCAGGGGCGAAACGGTCGGGGTCCGGCCAGATCTCGGGCAGCCGCTGGGTGAGCATGATCTGCGCCGCCACGAACGTGCCGGCTGGAATGCGGTGCCCGAGGATCTCGGTGTCCCGCGTCGCTGCCCGCGGGATGATGAAGACCGGTGGCAGCAGACGGAGTGTCTCCTTGAGCACCCGGTCGAGGTCCTTGAGCCGGTCCGTCGGCGCGAGGCCGAGTTCCGGGGTCCCGGCCGACAGGCACTCGGCGCGGACCCGGTCCTGCCACTCGGGGTGCCTGGCCAGGAAGTAGCAGGCGGAGGCAAGCGTGTTGGCCGTCGTGCCGTAGGAGGCGATCAAGAAAGCGACGAGGAAGTTGGCGAGGCTCCGGCCGCCGTGGGCGGCTTCGGGCAGCGTGGCGAGGCGGGCGAGCAGATCGCCGCTGGTGCCCTGCTTGGCCGTGATCATCTCCCCGAAGTACGTCTCCAGTGTCGCCCGCTGTTTGGCGGCACGGGCCCACAGACTCCCCGGCAGAGGGATGCGCAGGGGTGACACAGCGGCCTTGCTGATGGCCTTGAACCCTTCGTTGAGTTCTTCCAGCCTCCCGATCTCGCACGTGCTGGTGAACTCCTGGAGCGAGAGGCCCACCATGAGCCGTTCCAGGGCGGACTGCAGTCGGAACCCGTCGCCGGTCTGCCAGGTGTCGGTCTGAGCTCTGGTGAATGCGGCCGAGTTCTCCACGTGGCCGCGCACGCTGTCGCGGCTGAAGGCGCTCTGAATGATCCGCCGCCAGTACAGGTGTTCAGCCGCGTCCATCGAGGACAGTGCGTCCGGGAGCAGCGAGCCGACCACCGGGTTCCAGCCAGGGCCGCTGGCGAACACCCGGTCGTGGTTGGCCAGTACCGGCGCCACGGCTTCGGGACCGGCCAGGAAGACGGCCCGGTTGCCGACGATGGTGGCACGGGACACCGGCCCATAGCGCCGGTAACGCTTCATCCCCCAGCCGATCGGGTCGCTTCTGAAGGCGAGGGACTGCCCGAGGAACGGGAAGCCGGAGTTCCCCGGGATGCCCCGCCATGAACCCGCGCGCCCGTGGCGGCCGGGTACGGGCCGGAGGGCTGTGTCCGGCGTCGGACTGGACACAGGACAGCGAAGCGGACTCATCACTCAGATCACTCGCCCCTGGAACGGCACCGCGCGGTCGGGCTCGCGTCGGGCGGCATACCAGCCGACCGCGCGTAGCATGACCTTGTGCTGGGTGTGCGGCCAGTGCCGTGCGTTCGCGTTCCAGGCCAGTTCGACCAGCTGTTCGGCTTCGTTCTCGCAGGCCGCTACCGCCCCGCAGTCCCGCAGGGCGCGGCTGGCCGCTTCGATCGACCGGGAGTCTGTGGCGCCGCCACGGACTCCCGCCCACAGCGCGCGCAGGGCGCTCGGCGGCATCAGGCCCACGGCGTGGGCAAGCGGCATGGTGACCTTCCCCTGATGGAGGTCGTCGCAGGCTCGTTTGGCTGCGCGGCCGTGGGCCCGGTCGGCTGCCGTGGTGACGCCGTACAGGTCGGCCACGTCGTCGCTGATCTGGTAGGCGAGCCCCATCGCTTCGAAGTAGTCGCCGGTGGCGCGGATCTGGTCCCGGTCGGCTCCGGCCAGCAGGGCCGCGATCTCGCACGTGCCTCGGGCGGGGATGCCGGACTTGAGGCGATGAGTGGTGCGCAGGCGTTCGAGCAGGAGGGTCGGGTCACCGGAGTCGACCGCGTGGTCCATCGCCGCGGTATGCCCGGCGATGTCCAGCGCCTGCCCGGCGTGGCCGGCTCGAAGCCCCCGCAGATAGACCTCGTAGATCCGCAGACGCAGCTCGGGGTCGTCCGCAACAGTGTCGCGCAGCACCCGGTCGAAGGCGAAGTAGGCGGCGGTACCGGCGTTGATCGCGAGAGCCTGGCCGTACACCGTGTGGGCTGCGGGCCGCCCCCGTCGCAGTGGCGAGCTGTCCTGGACGTCATCGATGATCAGGGAGCCGATGTGCAACAGCTCGATGGCGGCGAGCAACGGCCGGTAGCGGTCGGCGCCGGTGCCGAACATCTCCAGGACGGCGGCGGCGCTGTACGGCCGCCAGGTCTTCCCTCCGACGTCGGAGAGGTGACGCACCGGCGCCGAGAGGGCCGCCGCCAGATCCCGTCGACAGCTGTCGTCCAGGGATTCGCCGCCGCGCAGGCCCGCCATGGAGTGCACGGACGCGCGGTCGCAGGCATCGGGGTACAGGGCCCGGATCTCCTCCCGGACCACCCGGCCGATGCTGCTCATGTGACGCTCCAGGTTGACCAGGCCGCCGTCCGGCTCGGTCACCGCGAAGGCGTCCCCGCCGACCGGCCGGTGACCCAGTGAGCCGTGCACTGTCGCATGACCGCGCCAGCCCACGCCCGTGAGCAGCGACCGCGACTCCTGCTCGGGTACACGCGCCTGCACCGTCAGGTCCAGCGCCAGATCCGGAACCCTCAACCGCCACCGGACGGGGTAGACGTTGAGGGTCGCCAACGATGTCCAGGTCTCCTCCGTGCTGACCGTGCAGGTGTGTACACCGAGCCGCCCGTCCGGCGCGGTCGCGCGCAGGAACCGCTGATGGGGCCCCGGCCCGTCCGCGACCGAGCAGCTGTCCAGGTCCAGGTGCCAGCCGTTGTCCAGGTAGAGGGACAGCTCGTTCCCCGCCGTGTCAGCAGCCGCCCCTGGCCCGAGGGATTCATCACTGGGCTCCTCGTACCAGGCGGTGCCGGTGGCGGTGGTCGGGCTACCGTCGCGCCCGGTGAACGTCGCGACCACGCCCGAACCGCGCCACCCCTGCCCGTCGAAACAGGGGAGGAACTCCAGAAGCACGTCGAGCCCTTGTGCTTCGTCCGCGAGCCGGAGACGCCAGGATCCCTCCGCCGGGGATTCGAACGCGCCGACGGGGCCGAAGTCGAGCTTCCCGTCCGGTGCCGTGGTGACCGGATGGCTGAACAGCCGGTCCGGCAGGGTCGGCACACCCGTCGCCAGTGCGTCGTCGAACGCGGCCCGCACCCGCCGGTCCACCGAGGTGTCGTGAGCGAGCGCCGTCCGGCAGGCCCGCAGGGCAGGGCCGTCCAGCCACGAACTGCGGGCGAAGGCACGGCCGGTGATGTCGGTCGTGCCGCACGAAAGCGTGGTGCGGACGGGTCCGGGCACCTGCGGTTCGCCGCTGCGGACGAACGTGACCTCGAAGGCGTACTGGTCCCCCTGCGGTGTCCGTACCAGGGCACGCACGCGCCACCGGTCCGCCCACCGTGGCGCCGGCTCCGCGTCCGCCCGCCCGTTCCCGCCGGTGGCGGTCGTGGTAACGGGAACCTCCACAAGCCTGCCCATGTTCAGCTCGACTCCGCACACGTATCAAGGTTCTGCCACGCCGCACCCTAGGTCGCCCTGGGCTTCCCGGGGACAGGTTCGGCAAGCGGGCCCGCAGACATCACCCCGATGGCCGACCTCCCCCGGGTGACAGCCACCGCGACGACCACCCACAGGACTTGGGTCGACCCGCCCGAGCGCCGAATCGAAACAGAAAGTAATGGAATGGATACTCTCTGAGAGCGGTGGGCCAGCGGGCCTGCCGAGCCTCGGAAGGAAGAGCCATGGTTTTCGAGAAGCGGCCGGCCCCGGAGGGCCCGAAAGCCGAGCCCCCCGTCGGCGGCCAGCGCTCACGCCTGCTCAGGATCGGGTCCGTCGCCCTCCTGCTGACGGTCGGGGTCGGCGCTGCCTGGCAGGCCCGGGCCCAGTCGCATACGCCTGCGCACCGGGTGCTGATCGGAGCGGAGGACGAGACCTGCAAGGCGACTTACACCCTCCATTTCTCGCCGGGCATCACCCCTACCCCCACCACCCAGACGGTCACCGGCGCGGGCACCTTCCAGAACTGCGCCTCGCCCGACGGGTCCGCCGGAACCGCCCACCCCGTGTCCTTCACCGTCGGAACCGGCACCAGCGTCCTGGGTTGCAGCGGCACGTTCCCCCTGACCCGCACCAACAAAGTCACCTGGAGCGACGGGACGACCAGCACGGTGGACGTGCACGACACAGTCGCCATCGACTCCACCAAACCGATGGGCACCCAGATCACCGACGACTCCGACGGGACCCAGGTCACCGCCGGCAGGGACGTGGGCGACTCGGTCTCCCTCTCGCAGACGGTGCAGTCCCTCACCGGAGCCTGCACCAATGCCTCACCGGTCACCGCCATGACCGGCGTGATCGGCGGCGAGGCCCACGCCTTGCTCTGAGCACGAAGGCGCCGCGCGGGGCCTGGCCGGACACCTCGACCGGCCAGGCCCCGCACCCGCGCCGTCTGCGCCCACCGGCGGTCACGAACGCCGGCCACTACCCGAGAATCGATGACACCATGGCCGACGGTCGGATCCACGCGACCTTTCCCGGACCCCGCACCGGACCGGCCGGCGCTCGGCCCGACGGCCACGGCCGTCGAAGCCTGATCCGCGCCCTGCCCGCCGCGCTCCTCGTATTCGGCGCCTGCGGCCTCCTCACCGTGCTCGCGGGCGCCGAAGCCACCGGGGGCGGATACCTCGACACCCGAAGCCCCTCCGCACAGGCCGAGAGACTCCTACAGGACCAGTACGGCGCGGGCAGCCCCAACCTGGAACTGATCGTCAGCACCCCTGACGACGTGGCAGACCCCCAGACCGCGGCCGCGGGCCGCCGACTCACCGAACGTGTTGCCGCCGGCGCCGACGTCGTCTATGCCCAGTCCTGGTGGACCCTCAACGACCCCAGGCTTCTGGCCGGCAGCCGACGCGAGGCACTCGTCGCGGTACGGATCAGCGGCGATGACAAGCACGTCAGCGACCGCGCCGTGCAACTCGCCCACGAGTTCGGCGGCCGTCAGGAGGACAGACTCGCCGTCACCGCGACCGGCTGGGCGCTGAACAACCGTGCCCTGGAGGAACGCAGCAGAGCCGAACTTCCCGTCACCGAAATGCTCGGCTTCCCCCTGGTCGCCGGTGTGCTGCTCTGGGCCTTCGGCTCCCTGACAGCCGCCGCCCTGCCCCTGGTCATCGCCGCCCTGGCGATCGCCGGAGCCCAGGGCGTCCTCCTGCTCCTGCAACAGGTCAGCCCAGTCTCGGCTTTCGCCCCCAACCTCGTCGTGGCGCTCGGCCTGGGCCTCTCGGTCGACTACTGCATGATCATGGTCAACCGCTTCCGGGAGGAACTCGCCCTGAGCCAGGACCCCCAGGCCGCAGTCCTTACCACCACCCGCATCGCCGGCCGCACCGTCATCATGTCGGCCGGCACCGTGGCCCTGTGCCTGAGCGTTCTGATCCTCTTCCCCATGCCGATGCTGCGCTCGCTGGGCGTGGCCGCCGCCTGCGTGACGGTCCTCGCCGGGCTGAGCGCCGTCCTCGTCCTGCCACGCCTGCTCTCCAGGCTGGGACTGGTCCTGGACCGGGGGAGCCTGCGGTGGGCACGGCACCGTAACACCGACGATGCCGTGGCCCGCTGGTGGGGCCGTCAGGCCGGCCGGGTGGTTCGCCGGCCGGCAGCCGTCCTGCTCGCCTGCGCGGGCGTCCTGCTGCTACTGGCCGCGCCGTTCGCCCGTGTCCACTGGGGCTACATCGACGACCGGTGGCTGCCCCCGGGCGCCCCGCAGCGCACCGTCGCCGACCACCTGCGTCAGAACTTCCCCAACGTCGGAACGGCCACACCACTGGTCCTGCTGCCCGAGGTGCCGGCACACTCCGCACAGGCGGCCCATTACGCCGCCGAGGCATCCCGCACCGCCGGCGTCCTGACCGTCGTAGGCCCGGAGGGGCTCTTCGTCCACGGCTTGCGCTACGCCTCCGCCCCCGCTGGCGCCACCGTGCGCAGTACCGGCACCGGCACCTGGTTCGCCATCACCACCGAACTCCCCGTGGACTCCGACCAGGCCGCGGAACTGGTGCGCTCGCTGCGCACCTGGCACTCCCCTCCGGGTCCGGTGATGGTGGCTGGCGACTGCGCCGCGCTGGCGGACACCCGCTCCGCGATGGCCACCCTGACCCTGCGGGCCGCACTCGCGGTGGGTGCCATCAGCGCCGTGCTCATGGTGCTGTTCACCCGCAGCGCCGTCATCGCGCTCAAAGCGCTGGTGGTGAACCTGTGCAGTCTGACCGCGTCCTTCGGCGCGATGGTGTTCCTCTTCCAAGAGGGCCACTACGCGGCACTGTTCGGCTCGGCTCCCCCCGGCACCACCAACCCGCTCCTGCCACCGCTGATCTTCTGCATCGCCTTCGGCGTCAGCATGGACTACGAGATCTTCGTGGTGGCACGCATCCGCGACGCATACCTGCGCCACGGTGACAACCGCCGCGCCATCGTCGAAGGCGTCCAGCACACGGGCCGCCTCATCACCACCTCCGCCGCCGTACTCATCACCGCCCTCGTGCCACTCGCCGCATCGTCGGTCGCGGTGATGCAACTCATCGGTGTCGTACTGGTGGTGAGTGTCCTGGTGGACGCCACCATCGTCCGCTGCCTTCTGGTACCGGCAGCCATGACCCTGCTGGGGCGGTGGAACTGGTGGCACCCCCGTCGGACGCAGGGGCAGCGCCCCGACCGACATCAACCGCAGCCCCCCGCCCTGACCATCACCGAGCCCTGAGCTTGTCCTACCTTCCAAGCGCGGGGATCCGGGCCGCGGCGCTGGCCACCGCCGCCTCGCCCGCGACCGCGAAACCCTCCCCACCCGCTCCGAATCCGTGATCCACCTAGTAGGGGCCTGTCCAGCGACTGGCTCTGGCTCACTTTCGGTGGTGACGGAAGGTCATGGCAAAAGTGCCTGGTCAAACCACTCGCGTGCCCCAGGCCGCCCTCCCTGTCTGCGGCGCGCCCAAGAGTCGAGTCGCCGGCTCCCAGCGTGAACCGGGTGGATCACTGCAGGTAGCGGAAATTACCGAACGTCACCACCGAAAGTGAGCGAGAGCCGGTCACCGTACAGACCCCCTCGGCGGTTGGCAGGGCCTGCCCCTCTGACCGCCCCACCTCCCCTTTGGCGACCGGTCGGGAGCACCCCCAGTCGGCCGGCAGGCATCGAACCATCAAGTCCTGGAGTGAAGTTGACGCAGGTCACGCCTCCTGCGCCACAGTGCCAGGCCGTACGCGGGCCTCTGGAGACCGTGCGATGGCCTGATCGGCGGTTCCGTGTCCTGAGCCGGCGTGCTACCCGGTCAGCGCCGCTTGCAGGGGGGCCAGCAGGGAGAGGTCGTCGGTGGTGACGGTGAGGTGGGTGGCGCCGGCGGACCGCCAGGCGACGGCGAGGGAGCGCCAGGTGTCCGGGCGGCCGGAGGCGGGCTGCGCCCACCGAAAAGCCCAGGCCGGGGCCAATCCCGACCTGGCCTTCGGTGTCTTCGGTGTGCTGTCAGCGGCGGGTGGTCATCGAGATCCGGGCGAGGACGGCGGTCGCCTGTGCCGGGTTGGCGCGGAGCCAGGCAGCCAGGTGCTCTCGGACGGCCTCGGTCACGCAGGCGCGGACGGGCCCGTTGCCCAGTCGGTCGCGGGTGGCCCCCTCGAACTCGGGGCGATCGAGCTTCACCGACACGACCGCCGTCAGGCCCGCGCCGAGCTGGGCGGGGGTGAGGTCGGGGTCGGACGGGGTGAGCAGCTGTTGCTCGCGGGCGTAGGCGTTGACCGCGGCCGCCAGGCCGTCGCGGAAGCCGAGCTCGTGCGTGCCGCCGCCGGTGGTCGGCCGGCTGTTGGCGTAACTTGCGACCCGCTCCTCGCGGGTGTCGCACCAGCGGAAAGCCACCTCGACAGTTCCCTCCATTTCGGAGTACTCGCGCTCGAGACCGATCACGTCCGGGTGGAGGGGGGCGCTCTGCTCCGCGATGTGGTCCCTCGGTCCGCCCGGGAACCGGAAGCGGACGGCCCGGGGCGCCGCGGGGTCGCGGTCATCGGTCAGGGTGATGTCCAAGTCCCGGTTCAGGAAGGACATTTCCCTGAAGCGCTCGGCCAGTGCGTCGAACGAGAACTCCAGTGTCTCGAAGATCTCGGCATCGGGCCGGAAGGTGATCGCGGTCCCGCTGTCGTCGGCCGGTCCGGTGCGGGTAGGCGTCGCGACAGCTACGCCTCGCTCGTACTCCAACACCCAGCGGGCGCCGTCGCGCCGCACCTCGGCCGTCAGACGGCCCGACAGCGCGTTGACGACGGCCAGTCCCACGCCGAAGTAGCCGCCGAGCAGCGAGCGCCGGTTGGCAGGCTGTGCCCCGCAGCAGAGCACGGCCAACCGGCTCTCCAGCGCAGGGCCGTCGCTGTGGTCGGCGTGCCCGACCGGGAGGCCCGTGCCGTCGTCGGCGACGCGGACGCCACCGTCGGCGGTGAGGGCGATCTCGACACGGCTGGCGGTGCCGCCGAGGATCTCGTCCATCGCCCGCTCGGCGACCTCGAACACCAGGTAGTGCAGGCCGCGTTCACCGACCGATCCGATGTACATCCCCGGCCGCTTCCGAACGGCCTCCAGGCCCTCGATAACCACGATCGCGCTGGCGTCGTACGCCTTGCATTCCTCGCTCATGATGCCCCCTCCGAGGGTGTCCGACAGAGCTCCCCAGCCTACGAGATTTCCGAGAAAACACCAGGTCAAAGCCACTTTGGCGAGGCCGCGGACGGGCCCCTGAGGGGCAATCGCGAGCGTCCGGCCGGGATGGGTGCGCACTGCCGCCGCAATCCGGCCGCGGCCCTCCGAGGGGCGTCTGCGGCACTGTTCCGGGCGGCTGCGGGGCCACGAGTTTCAGGAATTTTCACGTCGCCCCGGTGCGGTCGTGGATGACGCCCGAACCGTCCGGCTCCGCGGCCATTCGGGCCCGCAGAGCCGGACGGCCCGACTGATGAGTGGGCCGTTCCAGCTGTCCGGATTCCTGGCGCCGGACGTGGAGGCACGACGTTTTCGCATGCGATTGAGTCCGCGGCCTCGGGTGGCGTCGGGCGTGTGTTGCGAGGCGATCAGCCGAGCCCCAGGGCGTCGGCTGCCCTTGGTCGTCGACGGTGGTCCGGGTGCCGTCGCCGCGATCCGGCTGGTCCCGGTGGCGCTGACCCCGGCGTGCAACATCTCCCGCTGTCATGACGGGACGCCGAGATGGTGTCAGCGGCCTGTCGTACAGTCGCCATCTGTGACAACGACCCTGATGACGTACGCGGGCACCACCGAGCCCGACGCGCCGACCACCCGTACCGGCGGCGTGCCGCTGGCCCCGGCCGGGACTACCTGGCCGCAGTGCGCCACCTGCGACGGACCGATGCAGTTCCTGGCCCAGGTACTCCTGGACGACCTTGGCCGCCACGCGGGCCAGGGCACCGCCGAGGGACGGGGCACGCTCGCCCTGTTCATGTGCCAGAACGATCCGGGCATGTGCGAGGAGTGGGATCCGCAGGCGGGCGGCAACCGCGCGCTGATCTTCCCCGCAGCCGCGCTCCAGCCGATCCCGGTGCACACGCTGGACGAGGACGACGACCAGGAGCCGGTCCCCCTCGGCTCGGTGAGCGCCGTCACGTACGAGACTCCGTCCACGACAGCGGACTACAGCCAGGCCTGCAACGAGTGGGCGAGCCGGCCGGGCCGGACTCCTCTGGACGTCCTCGGCCAACTCGGCGGGCAGCCCGCCTGGCTGCAGAACGACGAGACCCCTGCCTGCCCCACCTGCGCACGGCAGATGAGGCTCGTCGTCCAGCTCGAGGAAGGACGGGACCACGCCACAGCGATGAACTTCGGCGGTCGCGGCGAGGCCTACGCCTTCGCGTGCGAGCCCTGCACACAAGCCGTGTTCCTGTGGCAATGCTGACAGCAGCAACCCTCCGCCCCCGCCCAGAGAGCCGAACCGCGCTGGAGCAGCTACGCACGCTGCTCGGGGAACCCTCGTGCTGGGGCTGGGCCAGACCCGCGATCTGGGATGCCAGCGAGCGGTACCTCGGTTTCCGGCTGCCGGCCGACTTCAAGGCGTTCCTCGACCTGTACGGCCCCGGCTCGGTGGACGGTTACCTGACAATCGACCGGCCGATGGACACCACACCGGCCGAGTTGGAGCGCCACTGGGGACCTCCACCCGAGCGTCCAGCCTGGTACGGCGAGATCGCCGAGGGCTACTGGGAGGTGGACGAGTCCGATGCCCGATCAGGCGTGCTACTGCTATGGGGAAGCGACGAGCACGGCAGCCGGTACTTCTTCCGCGCGGTCGAGGACGATCCCACTGAGTGGCGGATCATCATCAGCAGTGATGAGGGCGAGTGGTTCGAGACCGCCGGAACGTTCACCGAGTTCCTGGTCCGCTGCTTCCACCGGATCGACCGCCCCGACTTCATGGACTCCAGCTGGCCTCGGCCGGGTGCACGCTACGAGGTCCGCGGGTGAGCCCTCGCTCAACGGCCTGGCCGGGCCGCTGCGGAGTCTCGACGAACTACCTGAGCAGCGCTCTGCGGACCAGGACGAGGGCGACCAGCCGGGTCTCACCATGGCCCGTGGCGCCTACGCCGTCGATCCCGAACCATTCGGTGCCCCGTACGTCGTCCCGAGCGCCCCCGCCCCCGACGCGGTTCTGGCCAGCACGGACCAGGACCGCACCACCGCCCAGGCCACACACTGGTCCGACCGCAGCTGCCCGGCCCATCAGGACAGCGACGGCGACCTCCGCGCCAGCGCCGGGTGGCTCCTGGAGCCTGCCGGCTGCCGACCCGACCCGACCCGACCGGGCCGTCGCCGACGGCGTGCGCTGCCCGGAACGCCGGACTCTCACCGTCACCGCTCATGGGGCAGCCAGGGCTGCCGGGTTCGACCAGGAGCTCGCCGACCTCGCCGCCCGGGTCGCAACTGCGACCGGAATCGTCCTCCAGCCCGAGCCGACGCGCGTCGGCCTGCGGGTCACCGGCCCCTGACCTCCCGCTGGTCTCGGCCACTCCTCGGCTGCTTGTCGCCTCCGCCACAAGCCGGTCCGGGTGGCTGAGCTGGCTGAGCTGGCTGAGCGCACATTGCCCACCGTTCGGGCTGCTCAATCGGTCCGGACGTCCATCTCGCAGGGCCTGAGGCATTTCGACCAGTGCTCGACCTTCCCCAACACGCGCCGACGACAAGACGGTTCACGGCATCAAGGGTCTATTGGCCCGCCCAGTCCGCACTGCCGTGCACCTGGCCTCCGACCACCAAAAGGCCCACGGGGAGCTGCGGTTGTGGACGGGAGGTGCCGACCTCGCCGCGATCCTGGCGGAGCACGAGGCAACAACCGAGGCCCGAGGGCTTCGGGCGTTGTGGACGACCAGTTCGCCACTGGCGAGCAGCTGCCCGATCACCTGCTCGTCCAGGGCGTCCGACTGCAACTCCGCTGGCGGAACGGCCTCGACAACCCCGGCCGAGACGGTCCTTCCTTGATCTGGAGCTGACCGTTCCTCTTCACAGACTCCGCTACACCGCGCACGGAGTTGCCTGAGCTGCTCCTCCAGCTCGCGGGCGGACCGGGCGCGTTGCGCTGTCTCGACGAATAGTGCGTGTCGCAAGCACCGCGTTCCCACCAGGGGCCGTCGCGCCTCCCATGCTGGGGCGGATGCCGCCCCGCGTGGGCGGGTGGAGCTCGATGAGCTGGACGGAGACTGCTGATGAGTGTGATGGAACGCGTAGACGAGAAGGTCCTGGCGGTGGAGGGGGACGACGAGTCGGACGTCTACCCGGACGACCGGGAGTGGGTGAACGCCTGCATCCAGCGCATCCGCGGCGAACTCGCGCCCAAGGAGACGGCGGTGAAGGAGATTCCGCTGCCCCCACAGCTCAACGGGTTGAAGCTGCACATCAAGCGAGAGGCCGACCAGCCGTCCGGTAGCCACAAGCACCGGCTCGCGGCGGCGTTGCTCACCCACGCCCTGGCCAGCGGCCGGCTGGCGGAAGGCCGCCCCGTGGTGGAGGCGTCCAGCGGCTCGACGGCCATCTCCGAGGCGTGGTACTGCCAAAAGCTCGGCATCGACTTCTACGCGGTCGTGCCGAAGACCACGGCCCCGGAGAAGCAGAAGAAGATCGAGGAGTACGGCGGCACCGTGGTCCCGGTGTCGGGTGACATCGTCGAGTACGCCCACCGGGTGGCGAAGCGCTATGACGGCCACTTCATGGACCAGTTCACGTACGCGGAGCGGTCCTACGACTGGCGTGGCGAACACAGTCTCGCGGCGGAACTGCTGAAGGGCCTACCGAACCTGGACTGGTTCACCATGGGCGCGGGCACCGGCGGCACGACGACCTCGGTGGCCCGCTACGCCCGGTACACCGCCAAGAAGCTCCGGGTGTGCGTGCCCGACCCGGAGCACTCCGCGTACTTCGACGGCTGGTACTGGAAGGACCCCGCAGTGACCGACCAGGGCTCGCACATCGAGGGCATCGGCCGGCCCAGGGTCGAGGCCTCGTTCGTGCCGACCACGGTCAACCGCATGATCCGCGTCGCCGACGCGGCGTCGGTCGCCACCATGCGCTACCTCTCCGACCGGACGGAATGGGGCATCCACGCCGGGCCCTCGACCGGAACCGGCGTGTTCAGCGCGATCCAGATCCTGCTCGGCATGAACGACGGCCCCCAACTCGGAAGCGTCGCCACCGTGATGTGCGATCCGGGCGACCGCTACACGAACGAGTACTACAACGACGCCTGGCTGGCGGATCAGAAGATCGTCTACAAGCCCTGGTACACCACCATCAAGGACTTCTTCGAGAACGGCGTCTGGGCCCCGCCCACCTCCGTTCCCCCCACGCCTCGCCCCACGACGGCCTTGTGGAACATGTGACGCCTACGCGCCGACAAGATGGCCCCGGAACGGCGGTGGAGCCGTTCCGGGGCCCGTTCACGGATTCCCGGCGGGATCGTGACCGGCTCGGCCGCCGGTGTCCGGGAAGGGCAGGCAGGCGCCGGGATGCCGTTCGGGGCGTGGATCTCGGAGCCCTGGGGCCGATGCGGCGCGGGCGGCCCACTGGCGGCGCCCGAGGGCAATCTGCGTCGCGGCAGGATTCTCGCGCCACGGCCGGGCCGCCGGCTCCCTTCACCAGCGGGACCACCGCGCGGACCGCCGGCGACGGGGAGCCCGAGCTGACTGACGGTCACGATTCCGGGACGCGGAGGCCGGTAGGCCTTTACGGTGAGCAGGCGACACCTCACAAGCGGTGCTCTGTTCGGGGACTTTGACCAGATCCGGGGGGATCATGGCGTACTTCGTGGAACTGCCCGTCGGCTCGGTGAGCGAGGGACAGGACGTGGTCCGGGTGGAGATCGAGCAGGTCGGGGAAGGGCTGGTGCAGGTCGCCCGGCCCGGACAGGTGGTGGCTCGGGCGACACGCTCGCTCGGGGACATGCTGGCCGGCGTGCGTCCGGTCGCGCAGAACTTCATCGAGGGGTTCCGGGGCCTGGCGCACGCCCCGGACGAGATCAGCATCGAGTTCGGCCTGTCCTTGTCGGCCGAGGCCGACGTGGTGATCTCCAGTACCGCCGCGGAGGCCAACTTCAAGGTCTCGCTCACCTGGAACCGGCAGACCGCCGAGGCATCGGCGCCTCCGGCGGCTTCGGACCCGGCCTAGTGTCCGCGTCCCGGGCCGACGCCGTCGACGGGGCCGGGCCCGATGCGCTGGCCTCCGCCGTCGTACGCATCCACGACCGTCGCGGCGTCCCGGTCGGCCTCGGCTTCCTGGTGACCGCCGATCGGATACTGACGTGTGCGCACGTGGTGTCCGCCGCGCTCGGCCTCCCTCCGGGAGCCGAGCCGGACGCCGACGCCCGCGTCGACGTCGACCTCCCGCTGCTCAGCGACCCGCTCACCGACCCGCTCACCGCAGCTGACGGCACAGGCGGTACAGGCGGTACGCGCGTTCCCACGACGGTTGAACGGTGGGCGCCCGCCCACCCGCACGGCGCCGGGGACGTGGCCGTGCTGCACCTGTCCGCTCCGCTTCCGGGCGCCCGGCCGATCCGCATGGTGGAGTCCTCCGACGTCTGGGGACACACGGTGCGGGCGTACGGCCTGCCGAGCGGCCGCCCGGGCGGTGTCTGGCACTCCGGTGTACTGAGGGCCCGACAGGCCAACGGGTGGATCCAGGCCGACCTGGCCGCCAACGGCTACCGGGTCTCCCCGGGGTTCAGCGGCGGCCCGGTGTGGGACGAACAGCTCGACGGTGTCGTCGGCATGATGGCGGTGGCGGAGACCGGAGACCCTCCATCCGGCTACTTGATCCCCGCCGAGGGCCTCGCCTCCGTATGGCCGGAGCTTCGCGAACTGGCACTGCCGCCGTCACCGTTTCGAAGTCTGCGCCCGCTTCAGGAATCCGACGCCCCGGTCTTCCACGGCCGTCGGGCGGAGACGGCAGAAGTCACCGCCCTGGTCGCCCGGGAACGGTGGACCACCCTCGTCGGTCCCTCCGGTTCGGGCAAGTCCTCCCTCGCGATGGCCGGCGTCATACCCCGCCTGCACTCCCAGGGCATGACCGCCGTGGTGGTCCGGCCCAACGCCGGCGCGACCCCGCTGTCCGCGCTCGCCGCCGCGCTGTCTCCGCTGCTGGAACCGGATCTGACCGAACTGGAACGCCTAGAACGCCTTCCGGCGCTCACCGGCCTTCTGCGCTCCCAGGGGCTCGGAGATCTCGCAGCTCTCCTGCTGGCCCGCCTCGGCACCGATCAACTGATCGTCTTGGTCGACCAGTTCGAGGAGATGCTCACCGGGACCGACCCGGCGGCTGTCGATGAGTTGGCGGCCGTGCTGTTCGGCCCGTCGCTTCCCCGGACCGTGCACGTGCTCACCACGCTCCGGGCCGACTACCTGGAGACCGCGCTGGCCCATCCGAGTCTTGGCCGGGCCTGCAGCCGACAGGTCTACGCGCTGGGGCCGATGACCGGTGACCAGCTCCGGGAGATCGTCACCGCACCGGTGGCAGCGATTCCGTCGGTGCGCTACGAGGCCCACCTGGTGGACCGCATCCTGACCGATGCGGGCGGTGAGGCGGGTGCCCTGCCGCTCCTCGGCTTCACCCTCGACCTGCTGTGGAAGCGTCAGGCGGCCGGGGTTCTCAGCCACCGCGCGTACGAGGAGATCGGTCACGTCAGCGGAGCTCTCGGAGAGTACGCCGAGCAAGCCTGGGACAGACATGTCTCCGCCGGGGAGGAGCCGGCCGCCCGCCGGCTCTTCACCCGCCTCGTCCGCGTCCCCCTCGGCGCACCCGGTGCCACCCGCCGGACCGTTCCCCGCCAGGAGCTCGCCGAGGACGAATGGCACATCGCCCAACGTCTGGCCGGCACCCGGCTCCTGGTCATCGATCACAGTGCCGAGGGCGTCGAGACCGTTGAGCTGGCCCACGAGGCCCTGATCACCGCCTGGTCCCGGCTGCGCGACTGGGTCGGCGAGGACCGCGCGTTCCTGGAGTGGCGGGAGTCCGTCCGGCACGACCGCCAGCGCTGGGACCACGCCGGTCAACCCGCTGACCTGCTCCCCACCGGGCCCACCCTCGCCACCGCCCGCACCTGGCAGCGCGAGCGCGGTGCCGAGCTGTCCGAAGCCGAACGCACCTACCTCGAACTCGCAAGGCGGCACCACCGGGCCCGCGGCCGTCGGCGCCGTACCTTCCGGACCGCCCTCGTCGCGGTGATCACCGTCTCCCTCGCCCTGGGCGTCCTGTTCGCCACGGCCCGCCGCGATGCCGCGGAGCGCCAGGCCGACTCCGACTCCCGCGCCCTCGTCCAGGCCTCCCAGGACGACATGACCTACGACCCGGTACGGGCCGTGATGATGGCCCTCGCCGCGTACCGGACGAAGCCCACGCCGGAGGCCCGGAACCAGCTGATGCGGCAGTACCTCCTCCGGGCCGGCGCGGACTCCCTGTTCTCGGGCATGTCCGGAACCGGCGGGACGTTCAGCACCAGCCGGGACGGTGACGTCGTCCTCTCCCGCGACGCCATGGCCCACGTCGTCCTGTTCGTCCGCGGCCGGGACGGCACCGTCCACAGCCGGCCGGTCCCGGCCGGGTACGCCTTCTACCTGATGGTCTCCCCGGACGGACGCCGCGCCGGATTCGTGACCGACGACGGGGCGGGAGGCTGGTTCGACGTCGACAAGGAGAGCACCACGCCCATCGGCCAGGTTCACCAGCTGCCCCGAGTGGACGGGGTGCTGCAGATCTCCGCGGCTCCTGCCGACGCGACCGCGATGTCACCCGACGGGCGCTACATCGCGGTTCCGACCCGCGACAGCCTGGTCTGGTGGGATCTGGAGGCGGGGGCGGTCGCCGGCCGCGTTGCCGCACCTCAGGACATGGGAAGCGGGCTGTGGTTCGGCTCCGACGGGCATTCCCTGCTGGTGAAGACCAGCAACGGTGGTACCGGACTGGCCTCCGTGGACATGGCCGGCGGTGCCGCGCGGAACGTGGTGGTGCCTGCTGATCACCAAGGGATCCTGCCCTCCGGGGACCGGGCCACCGTCGCCGTCGTCCGGACCCACGAACCCGGACAGGGCAGCGGCACGAAGAGCACCGTACGACTGATCCGGGTGTCCGACGGATCCGTGGTGGGAAAACCGTACGAAACCACGGAGACGATCGCCCCGGCGACCGAACTGATCGCGGCGAGCGCCGACGGCCACCGGATCGTGATCAACGAAGCCGCCAAACTGACGCTCCTGGACCTCGACCGGGGAAAAGCCGTCGCGTTGGTGGACGAACCGGGCCACCTGTACGAGCACGCATCCGTTCTCCTCTCCACCGGCGGGAAGGAGTATCTCGTCGGTCAGGGACGGAGCTCCATCTCCTACACCGAGATCCCCGCGGGCGAGGAGGACACGGCCGTGGCCGACACCGTCCACCTCAGCCGGGACGGCAGGAAGATCACCATCCGCCTGACGGGCGGCTCCGACCTCGAACTCCGCGAGCCCGGGCTCGACGTCGGAAGGCTCCTGACCAGAACAGCCCTGCCACAGCCCGCCTGGAAGGGCAAAGGCGACCGCCTCCTGTCCAACCGGGACGACACGCTCATCGCGCTCCGGGACGGCCCGAACACCGTCTCCGTCCGTGACGCGTCCACCCTACGAGCGGTCGCCCGCATCGCCGCGGCACCATCCCAGGTCGACTCGGCAGCCGAGGACTTCAGCTACTTCTTCGACGGGGACGACCGCCTGGTGACGGTCTCCGGCACCCAGATCCAGCAGTGGGAGGCCAGAACCGGCGTCCGGTTGGCGCAGTTCGACGCGGCCGCGTTCCATCCCCCGGCCGACAAGCACGGCACGCCACAGATGTACGTCGGCCCGCACTGGCAGGAGGGAAAGCTGACCGTGGTCGTGCACGACGACCCCGTGATCCGTGTCGTCGACATCGGCACCGGCCACACCGTAGCGTCGCTGAACCCGGGCATCACCGACCTGATCGCGGCCCGGTTCGACGAGAGCGGCCGCTACCTGGCCGTTCTCCGCAGGAACAGCGTCGTCGAACTGTGGCGGCCCGACCCCCTGCAGAGGGAAATCGGCCCCCTCCCCACCACCAGCACACCGGGCCAGAACTCGGCCATAACCCGATTCGTCGACGCCCAGGGTCGTTTCATGATCGCGGCCAACAACGCCATCCGGATCTACCAGGTCGGCGGCCCACCTTCCGTGGACTCCTACGACTTCCGCAACGTGACCGACAACAGTCTGCAGGAGCCGCTCACGTTCCTGGACGCCACCAACGACGGAAAGACCCTCCTCATCCGCACCGAGAACGACTACGTCCACCGGATCGTCCTCGACCCCGACGCTTGGCAGCGAGACCTGTGCCGCATCATCGGCTACCGCTCCTTCACCGCCGATGAACGACGCACCCTGCCAGTCCGGGTACCCGACCGTCCCCTCTGCCTTCCCCCCAAGCCCTGAAGCCGCGGACGGCACCGGATTCGACGCCGACTGCGCGGTGAACGCGCAGATCCGGGCTTCCGCCCGCAACGGATAGACGTGGTGTCGCACTTGTCACCCTCCCGACCGCCCGCGGCCTCACTCCGGCTGCGGGCGGTGGTTGTGGAACAGGACGATCCCCTCCACCAGCCCCTTCTCCACCACCGCCGGGGTGGCGCGCAGCCACTGGAGTGCTTCCGCGCTGGTCGGGGTGTCGACGACCAGCTTGTAGAAGGACAGGTAGCCCGCCACACGTTCCAGGAGCACGCTGTCGGGGATCGGGATCCCCGCCCCGAAGGCGTCGAGGGGGTCCCGGTTGGCGGCACGGTAGCTGTCCATCATGTGGAACTCGCCGGCGAGTCGACTGCGCTCGGGCGTGAGCCGGTCCCCGGGGATCGTCTTCAGGATCGCGGAGAGCTTCCCCTGGCTCTTGCTGTAGCCGTCGCCCATGGCGAGTTTGAGCGCCGCGGCCGCCTCTTCGCCGAACGCGCGCAACTCGGTGGAGATCTTCCGCTGCGCCATCGTCTGCGGCTTCTCCTGGGACTTGAAACGGCCGGTGACCGAGTCGAGCGCGTGCTGCATCTCGTGGGTCACGGTCGCGGCGAATTCCCGCAGTTCGAGCGGAGAGGCGTCGTCCTTGGGCGGGGTGATCCTCAGCGCGCCGCCCTCTCCCTCGTTGCTGAGCGCGAACAACGCGCGCGCACTCTTGATGTCCGTCTGCTCGTCGATCTCGATGGTGATGGCGGACTCCTCCAGGGCCTTGAACAACTCCTTGTAGGGGACGCTGAATCGGACACCTTCCTGCTCGCCGGACGCCTGGTGGAGCAGGTCCGCGAAACGGTCCGGCGAGAGGTGCTGCCGTGACCAGTCGGCCTTGGCGTAGGTGATGGCGCGCTGCACGACCGGCGCACCGGGGCGGGCGGCTGGTGCGTCCCCCGTCCTCCGCTGGGCGGGGACAGCGCCGCTCAGCACCCGGGTCGCGTTGGCTTCGGCCTCCCGCTCGAAGCGGTCGGACGGGGAGGAGACCTTCAGGCCGTCGCCGTTGTCGGTGCCCGCGACGGGGCCTTGGCGCTGTTGCACGACGTGCGTCAGCTCGTGGGCGAGGGTGTGCCGGTCCATGCCGCCGTCGCCGATGACCACGTGGTTGCCCGAGGTGTAGGCGCGGGCGCCGACCTCAGCGGCAGAGGCTCGGGCGGCCTGGCCGGTGTGGATGCGGACGTCGGAGAAGTCGGCGCCGATCCGGGCTTCCATCTCGGTGCGGGTGGCGTCGTCCAGCGGCCTGCCGCCCGTGCTCAGGACGTCGTGGACGGTGGACCGCTGTACTGGTGCGCCCGCCCCGACGGCGGCCTGCGGGTGATCGCACCCCGCACCGTGCTGGTGCCTGGACCGCTCGATCACGCGCGAGACCGCGGCGTTGCCGATGCCGCGCTGCAAGGCGAGGGCCGTCTGCGCAGACCCGCCCCCGAGGCTCAGCCCCAGCCCGTCGGCCGCCGGAGCGGCCTTGCGCGGCAGGTCGCGGCGCCGCTGCGGCTCCGACGGCTTGCCGGGGTCTTTCGCGTGCATGGGAACCCCTCCAGAGGCGCGACAGGTGTTCCCTCTGACATATCCGGCCGGACTGTCGTCGCGCAGCACAACGGACGATCGGGCACCGTTCTGTGCTCCAAAGGGCACGGGAGAGGGCCGGGGCGCGCACCCGTGCGTGGGAGCGCCGACCTGCGAGCAGCGCCGGCGCTTGGCAGCCCTGTCGGTTTCACCGTTCGACGGTGATGTCACTTCGACGACGAGCACGGTCTGGTCCGGGAGGAGCGCTCCCTCCGTCTTCGCCGGCTCGGCGGGCACGACGGCCAGGTCACGATGCGTCGGTGTGACACGGGCGTCCAGCGCCCGGCCGGCGGCCGTGTTCAGGGGGCCGCGAACAGCCGGGGGAAGCCCGGGGCCAGCCACGGCCTGCGGCCCCAGGCGAGCACCTTGCCCCGGGCGAGGGCGCCGGTGGCGGTGTAGCGGCCCAGCGCGATGAGGAAGAACGCCACCGGCCCGGTGAGGATCGTGCAGTCCGGGCGGCGCGGCGGCTCCTGGCTCACCACGGCGACACCGTCCGTGAAGGTCACCGCGAACCCGTCCAGACCGCGCACCCGCAGCCGGTAGCAGGCGCTGTGGCCCGCCGCGGCGCGCGCGTCCAGCACCCGGGGCATCGCCGTCCGCAGGAAGGGCATCGTCAACCCCACGCGGTGCCGGTCGATCGGGTGCGGCCGCCCGAGAGCGAGGGCGATGTCGTAGAGGTGGCCCAGCATGTGGGTCAGCAGGTAGGCGCCGAGGGTGTCCAGGTCCATCGGGCCGAGCGGGGTCAGCACCGGCTCGGTGCCGGCACGCGCGCCGGCCGCCGCCGTGAACTCCCGTGCCTGCCGGGCGATCTCCCCGCCGAGCACGGTCAGGTCCCGCTCCGGCCGCCTGGCCAGCGAGGCCGCGTTCGCGGCAGCCAGCGAACCCGGAGTGCCGTCCCCGTACGGCCGTTCCTCGCCGGCGGCCAAATCGGCCATCAGCTCGTTGGCCATCGCCAGGTGGGCGGCGGCCTCGCCGACCGTCCACTCGGCGCCGGGTATCGGGGTGTCACCGCGACCGCCGGCGAGCAGGGCGACGGCCTCGTCGCCGACGGCGGTGACGGCTTCGAAGAGCGCGGTGCGCGCGGCACCGGGGACGTGCTCGGGGAGCGGGAGGGTCATGCTGGTGAAGACTGGCCGACCCCCGCACCGCTGTCCAGACCCGCGACACGGTCCGGTCCGGCCCCTGACCATCGCGGCCCGCCCGGACGACGAGAGCCGGTCAGCCCACTATCGGGCCCGCAGACCCCTACACGCGGCTGAAGCCGTGGCTGCGCTCCACTTTCGCCACGTGCAGCGTGTAGTTCTGGTACCACTCGGCTTGCCCGCGCTTCTGCGCCGCGCGGTGCTCGACGTTGCTCCGCCACTCCGTGAGGGCGTCGGCGTCGCGGAAGTACCCGACGGTGATGCCCAGGCCGCCAGGGGTCTGGGCGTGGTCCATCCCCAGGTACCCGGGGACGTCCTTCACCAGGTCTTCCATGCGTGCGCTGGTCTCGCTGTAACCGTTCTGGTCCTGGGTTCGCACCGTCGTGAAGACGGCCAGGTAGTAGGGGGGTTCATAGGCCTCGACGGGCACGACAGGTGCTTCGGGGTGATCACTCATGGCGCCACCGTAAGGCGGGATGCGCCGAACGATCCAGCTCTTTCCTGAACGGCGACGCGCATGACGTCCTCGTCCCGGTGTCAGCTCCCGGGGGTGGCGGCGGGGGCGAAGGCGAGGGCGGTGTTGTGGCCGCCGAATCCGGCCGAGGTGCTCAGTGCGAGGTGGAGGCGCTGGCGGCGGGGGCCGCCGTGGACCAGGTCGATCGCGCCGGTGTCCCGGTCGGGGACGGCGAACCCCGCGGTGGCGGGGACGAGTTGGTGCTGCACGGTGAGCACCGTCAGGGCGGCTTCGATGGCACCGGCGGCGCCCATCGTGTGGCCGAGCGCGCCCTTGGCGGAGGTGACGGACGGGGGGCGCCGGGCGAAGAGCCGGTCGATCAGGCGGGCCTCCGCGGAGTCGTTGAGCGGGGTGCTCGTGCCGTGGGCGTTGACGTGGTCGACGTCGTCGGGGCAGGAGCCGGCCTCGGCGAGGGCCAGCCGGACGGCCGCTTCGAGTCCGCGGGCTTCCGGGTGCGGTGCGACGGGGTGGTAGGCGTCGGCGGCGGTTCCGGTGCCGACCAGCAGGGCTCTGGGTGTGGCCTGCCGCGACGTCGCGTCCGGCCGGCGTTCCAGGACGAGGAAGCCCGCTCCCTCGCCGATGACGAAGCCGTCGCGGTCCGCGTCGAACGGGCGGGAGGCGCGGACGGGGTCGGTGTTGCGGGAGAGGGCCTTCATCCGGGCGAATCCGGCGACGCAGACCGGAGTGATCATGGCGTCGGTGCCGCCGGCCAGGGCGATGTCGCAGGCTCCGGTGTGGAGCAGCAGGGCTGCGGTGTGGATGGCGGCGGCCCCGGAGGCGCAGGCGGTGGCGGTGTGCAGCACCGGGCCCGTCGTGCCGAGCTCGATGGCGAGTTGAGCTGCTGCCATGTTCGGCAGGAAGGCGGGGAGCGCCAGTGCGGACACGGCGGAGGGGCCCAGGGTGCGGAGTCGTTCCGCCGCGTGTTCGTAGCTGCCGACTCCTCCGGCGGCGGAGCCGAGGACCAGGGCGACCCGGGCGCCGTCCCAGCGCGCGGGTTCGAGGCCCGCGTCGGCGACGGCCTCCCGCGCGGCGGCGATGGCGAAGCGGGTGGCGCGGTCCAGCCGCCAGGGCTGGCGGCCGCCGACCAGCGCGGCGGAGTCGCCGGGGACCCGGCAGGAGAGGACGACGGGGAGCCCGGCGAGCGCCGGGTCGGGTGCTGCCGTGCTGCGGGCGTCGAGGACGCCTCGCCAGGTCGGCTCCGCCCCGTGACCGGCCGGGGTGGCCAGGCCGATCCCGGTGACGGCGAGCGGTGGGCGGGACGCGGTCATGCGGCCGGGCCGGGCGGCTGCTCGGGGTCGACAAACAGGTCGGGCTCGACGGACGCGACGGGCTCGACGGAGGCGACGGGCCGGACGGGCTGCGCGAGCAGGGCGTGGATGCGGTCGACGAGTTGGCCCACCGTCACGTCGGCGGCGGAGTCGAGGTCGTCGTCCAGGGCGACGCCCCAGTGGTCCTGGAGGGTGACGACGAGTTCGATCCGGGCGAGGGAGTCGAGGTCGAGGTCGTCGAGGGCGGCGTCGTCGCCGATCGTGTCGGAGGGGGTGTCGAACTTCTCGGTGAGCAGGGTGACCAGGTGCTCGCGGACGGGGTTCACGGTGGGCTGACCTCCTCGTGGTCGTGGTCGTGGTCGTGGCCGTGGTGCGGGGGCCGGGGTTCCGGGGCGGCCGTCCGTACGGGTGCGTCCGGCCACAGCAGGGTGGCGGAGGCCCAGGTGAGACCGCCGCCGAAGGCGGTGAGCAGGGTCGGGGCGCCCGGGCGGCAGGCCCCTCGGGCGGCGGCGTCGGCGAGGGCGAGCGGTACGGAGGCGCCCGCCGTGTTGCCGACGTCGCGGATGTTGCCGAAGCGGTGCCGTGGCGGGATGCCGAGGCGGTCGGCGACGGCGTCCAGGATCCGCTGGTTGGCCTGGTGCCCGATGAAGGCCTGGACTTCGCGGGCCTGCCAGCCGGTCGCGACCAGGGCGGCCCCGGCGGAGGCGGCCATCCGGCGTACGGCGTGGGCGTAGACCTGGCGCCCGCGCATCCGGAAGTAGCGGTCATCGCGCCCGGGGGCTTCGGTGGCGGGGAGTCGGGAGCCGCCTGCGGCCACGGTGATCAGGTCGCTCTCGCCGCCGTCGCTGCCCCAGTCGGTCTCCAGCAGGGCACCGGGTTCGGTGGTGTCCCCGGGGCGGAGCACCACTGCGGCGGCGGCGTCGCCGAAGAGCGGTGCGGTGTCGCGGTCGAAGGGGTCGACGATGGCCGAGTACTTCTCGGCCGCGACCACCAGGGGGGTGCGGCAGGCGCCGCTGCGGAGCAGGGCGGAGGCCGTGGCCAGGCCGTAGAGGAAGCCCGAGCAGACGGCCGCGAGGTCGAACGCGGGGACCGGTCCGAGGCCGAGGCGGTGGGCGACCTCCGGTGCGGTGGCCGGGCAGGGGCGGTCCGGCGTGGTGGTGGCCAGCAGGAGCAGGTCCGGGCGCAGGCCCGGGGAGCCGGTGGAGTCGATCGCGGCGCGCGCGGCGGCCGTGGCCAGGTCCCCGGTGCTGACGCCGGGTCCGGCCAGCCGCCGGCGGTGGATGCCGGTCCGGCCGGTGATCCACTCGTCGGTGGTGTCCAGGCCGCCCCGGGCGATGACCTGGGTGTTGGTCACCTCCCGGGGCGGGAGGCTGGATCCGAGGCCGGCGATCACCGCCGTGGCACGGCGACCGGGGGCGGAGGCGAGGGTGGGGGCGGGGACGGGGGGTGGGGAGGTCATGCCGCGGCGAACGGGGAGGGCGGCTTGGGGGTGCCCGCAAGGCCGCCGTCGGGGACCGAGAGGCCGCCGTCCAGGGCGATCGCCTGCCCGGTGAGGAAGGCGGAGGCGGGCGAGGCCAGGAACAGCGCCGCCGCGGCGACCTCCTCCAGTTCGGCCCAGCGCCCCATCGGCACGTGGGCCAGCAGCCAGTCGGTGAGCGCGGCGTTGGTGTGGACGGCGGCCGTCATGTCGGTGCGCACCCAGCCGGGGCACAGCGCGTTGACCCGGATCCCGCTGCGGGCCCAGCCGACCGCGAGGCTGCGGGCGAGGGAGACCTGGGCGGCCTTGGTCGCGGCGTAGACCTCCATCATGGGCGTGCCGACCAGACCCGCGACCGAGGACATCAGCACCAGGCTGGCGCCGTCCGACTGCGCCAGGTACGGGTGGGCGTGCCGGCAGATCGCGGCGGTGGCGTTGAGGTTGACCGCGACCACCTCGTCCCAGACGTGCTGCGGGAGGTGCTGCAGCGGTGCGAGGAGTGTGCTGCCGTCGGGGTTGGTGGGCAGGATGCCGGCGTTGTGGACGACGATGTCGAGGCCACCCAGGGCCTGGGCGGCCTGGTCGACGATGGCGGCCTGCCCGGTGTCGGCGAGGTCGCCGGGCACCAGGACGGGGGTGCCCCCGAAGCGGGCCACCTGGTCGGCGGTGTGCTTCAGCGCGGGCCCGGTGCGGGCGGAGAGGGCGAGCCGGGCCCCGGCCTGGGCGAGCGCGACGGCGACGGCCTGGCCGATGCCGCGCGAGGAGCCGGTCACCAGGGCGCGGCGGCCGTCGAGGCGGAAGCGGTTGAGGATGGTCATGGGGGTGTTCCTCCGGTTCCGGCGGGGCGTCAGTCGGTGGCGTTCCGGGCGGGGGTGTCCCGGACGGGAGTGTCCCGGGCGGGGGTGTCCAGGTCGCTGCTGGACCGGACGGGCGCGCGCAGGGCGCGGGCGCCCGTCCAGGTGAGCAGGGCGCTGCCCCAGGTCAGGCCGGCGCCGAAGACGCAGACGAGCACGCGGGCCCGGTCGGCCAGCAGGCCGCGGGCGGCGGCGTCGGCCAGCGCGAAGGGGGCGGAGGCCGCGCCGATGTTGCCCGTGAGGTCTCCGGTGATGTGCAGGCGTTCGGCCGGGATGCCGATCCGGTCCGCGACGGCGCGCAGGAGCAGCGGGTTGGGCTGGTGGGTGATGAAGGCGTCGATGTCCTTGAGGGCGAGGCCGTGGTCGGCGAGGGCCTGGTCGACGAGGCGGGGGAAGATCTCGGCGATGAAGTCGCGCACGACCCGGCCGTCCATGTGGATGTGGTGCAGCCCGGCGTTCAGGCTCTCGGGGCCGGCGGGTATCCGGCTGCCGCCGGCGGGGATCAGCACGTGGTGCGCGCCGCGGCCGTCCGAGCCGAGGCGGAAGCCGTGGAAGCCTGCGTCGTCGTGGACGGGGCCCAGGACGGCCGCGGCGGCGCCGTCGGCGAAGAGGACGGCGGTGCCGCGGTGGGCGGGGTCGACGAACTTCGAGTAGGCCTCGACGCCGACGACCGCCGCGTACCGGGCGCCGGGGGTCGTGGCCAGCCAGGCGTGCGCGATCTTGGCCGCGAACAGCCAGCCGGAGCAGGCCGCGCTGACGTCGAGTGCGACGGCGTTGCCGGCGCCGGTGAGGGCCTGGACGCGGCAGGCGGTGGCCGGCCCGAGTTCGTCGGGGGTGGAGGTCGCCGCGACGACGAGGTCGAGCCGGTCCGGCGGGATGCCGGCGGCCTCGCAGGCGGCCAGTACGGCGGCCGCTGCCAGGTCCGAGGCGGCCTCGTCGGGTGCGGCCCGATGCCGTTCGACCACGCCGGTGCGCTCGGTGATCCAGGTGGCCGAGACACCGGCGGGCGGGCCGACCTCGTGGTTGCCCCGGACCTCGGCGGGCAGGTACGTGCCCATGCCCAGGACGCCGGTCATGGGGGGCTTCCTTCGGTTCACGACGTGCTCCCGGTGCGGTCGGAGGAGCCGGTGGAGGAACTGGCGGGGGCGCCGGCAGGGGCGCCGTGGGCGGCCAGGAGCGCGGCGGCGTAGTCGGGCTCGTCGAGGGCGGTGCGGGCGAGGCCCGCCCCGGGGTCGAGGGCGGCCACGATGTCCGGCAGGGCCTGACGCAACCGGTCGCACAGGGCGTCCATGGCGGCGGGCAGGGCGCGTACGGCCGAGGGGGTGAGCACGCCGGTCGCCAGCAGGGGGCCGGCCAGGCGCCGGGCCTGGCTCAGGCCGTCGAGCGCGGCGAGGTCGGCCGCCTGCGGAACGGGCCACCCGTGCGCGGCGGTCCCCTCCACCGCGGCCTCGGCCGCGAGCCGGCGGGCCTGGACGTCCCCCAGCTCCAGGGCGTCCTCCAGCAGCGGGTTCCACAGCTCCAGGTCTCGCTGGAGCGAGCCGTGGAGCGCCTCGGTACGGGCCGACGCCGCGGCGGCGAGGTCGTCGGCGAGCCGGTCCTGCAGCGCGGTGACGACCGCGGGCCACCACGCCGCGTCGGTCGGGTCGGCCGAAGACGGGCCCGGGTCGGCCGGGAACCGGCCCGGACCGGCCCTCCGCCGATCGGGGCGTGCCCGCTCCTCGGCGAGGGCGCGGCCGGCGTCGAGCAGGATGAGGGTGTTGTCGCCGCCGGCGTTGTCGAAGGCGCGGGCGAAGCCGAGGTAGCCCGGCAGCCGGTTGTGGTCGAAGAGGCCCGACACCCCGCAGCGGTGCTGGAGGGAGTCGACGAGTTCCGCCACGGCCCGGGTGCTGTGCGCCTTGTGGAGGGCGAGCGAGCGGTCGACCGCGGCCCAGGGGGAGAAGGTCATCGCCGTGCCCGGCCCGTCGGAGGGCTTCGCGGCGCGCAGCCCCGCCCACGTGGACAGGGCCGCCCGGGCCGTGCAGCGCAGGGAGAAGGCGGCGGCCAGCGCTCCGACGACGGCGTGCTGCTGGGTGCGGTACTCCAGGACCGGGCTCCCGGGCGCCAGCCGGCCGTGCGAGCGGCGGCCCGCGCTGAACCGCCAGGCCATCGCCGCGCTGCGGCCCGCCAGGCCCGCCATCGCGGACGGCAGGGTGGCCCACAGCCCCTGGCCGCAGCTCAGGGTCCGCTGGAGGCGGGCGTCGGCGCTCGGCTGCGGGTCGTGCAGCACGCCCGTGGCGTCGATCCCGGCCCCGTCCGCCAGCCAGCGGTCGTACGGGATTCGGGCGCCGTGGAACCGGACGAGGCCGTAGGGCAGCGGGAGCGCGCCCACCGGGAGCGGGCCGGAGACGGACACGCCCGGTGCCGGGCGGCCGTCGACCCCCGTGATGTCGACGAGGAAGGAGAACACTCCCCCGTCCCGGGCGCCGGTCAGCAGCCGTGCGCAGACCACCGCCTGCTGGGGCAGGCCGAACGCCGCGACGGAGGAGAACTTCGCGGCCCGGTGGTCCGGGGTGTGCAGCGTGAACGCGCGGCGGGCCGGGTCGAACCGGGCCTCGGTGCGGATCCCGAGGTGGCTGCCGGCGTCGCCGATCTCGGTGACCAGGAAGGATCCCTTGGTGCGTGCGTGTGCGAGGGCGCCGTCCGGGTCCGCGGCCTTGCCGCCCAGGAGGACCAGCGAGCCGACGCACAGGGTGTAGTGGGAGAGGAAGGTCTGGTAGAGCGATGGATCCGCCAGCGCCGTCGCCTCGCTGAGCGCGGCCAGCAGTTCCGCGTCGGCGACCACCTCGACCGCCGGCGGCAGCGAGGCCGCCAGGCGGGCCAGCCGCCGGTGCGCGCTGACGTCCGTGCGCAGGGCTGCCGCCCCGTGTTCGGCCCGGTGGTCCGCCAGGAGCTGTCCGAACTCCGAGGCCCGCCGGGGAGGGAGCAGCGCCGAGAGGCGGGTCAGGACGTCGATCGCGCCGGCCTCCTCGCCAGGCTTCCGTTCGGTGTTCAAGAGTCCCCCCGTGCGGCCGTCGTGGTCGGGTGGTGGTGGTGCGACGTGCCCTCTCCCGGCGCGGCGGGAGGCGGGCAGGAGCACGGGGGCGGCAGCGGCGTCTGGGGGCCGGTCGGCCACTGGCCGTCGGCGACCGGCGCGAGCGCGTCCTGCCGCGGGTCGATCCTGCGCACGCTGTTCGTCAGCGTGCTGCCGGTGCCCGCCTCGACGACCAGCGAGGCGTCCGCCATCGACGCGCCGAACACCGCAGGCAGGTCGAAAGGCCTGACCAGGCACGCGGACAGCGCGCTCGGCAGATCGCTGTCCGCGCGGTAGAACCGGCCGGCCACCGCCGAGTACACCGGTCGGCGCGGCGGGGACAGGCGCAGCCGCCGGGCGAAGTGCGCGAACGCACCGGCCTCGTGGACGAGAGCCGGGTGGTGGCTCATGAACGGGAGCCGCAGCCGCTGCGCCCCCACGCCGTGCGCCGTCGCCGACCGTTCGACGACGGCGAGCCCGTCGAGCGGGCCGGAGACCACCGTCTCCCCGCCGTGGTTGACGCAGGCCACTACCACGCCCGTGCCCGGCCCGGCGGCCGCGAGCAGCCGGCGGGTTGTGGCCGGGCCCGCGCCCAGCAGTGTCATGCCGCCGCCGTGGCCGGTCAGCAACTGCCCGAGCCGGCAGGCCAGACGGGCCCCGTCGGCGACCGAGCAGCATCCGGCCGCGGTCAGCGCGGGGATCTCGCCGAAGCTGACCGCCAGGAGACGGTGCGCCCGGCAGCCGTCGGCTTCGAGTGCGCGGTGCACCGCCAACGACACACCGAACAGCGCGAGTTGTACGGTCCCGGCCGGCTCGGCGGCCAGCGCGCCGGCACTGAGCGGGGAGTCGCCCGTCAGGTGGGAGCCGCCACCGGAACGGGAGTCGCCGGTCAGGTGGGAGCCGCCTGCCAGCCGGGGGCCGATCGGCGCCACCCCGAACTCGGCGGCGACCACGTCGGCCTCCTCGAAGACCTCGGCGACCGCGCGTGCCAGCGACCCGACGCGGGGAAGCGTCCGCAACAGCGGGGTCAGACTGAAATCCCCCTGCCCGGGGAACATGTGAACGAACTTTCCGGTGGCCGTGGGACTCTGCGGACGCTGCGGGCCGGACATCACGGATTCCGCCTCCACCCTGGGGCACGTTCGAAGGAAACGCCCCGACGCCACCGATGGTGGAGGCTGCGGCCGCCCTCGCGGGCCCTTTTCGACGGCCGGCCCGTCAAGCTTTTCCGGGCGTCAACTTCCCAGGAATTACATCGAGTTGAGAATCCCATTCGGGCATCCCGGCGGCGCTGCGAGCGGATAGCATGGCGGGATGTGCGCAGCGCGACCGCGTACCGCGGAGGCCGGACCGGGCCGCCGTGAGCGCGGCGTCGACGACCCGCCGGGAGAGACATGGCCGTCCGCCGTGTGCCGAACGCCCGCCTTCGCGAACTCCTCGAAGAAGCCCGATGGACCGGAGAGCAACTGGCCCGGGCCGTCAATCAGATCGGCGCCGAATCCGGATGGGCCCGGGCCTACGGGCGCGCCTCGGTGCACCAGTGGCTCACCGGAGCCGTTCCCCGCAAGCCCGCCCCCCACCTGGTCTGCGCGGCGCTGGGCCGTCGGCTCCGACGGCCCGTCACCCTGGCCGACGCCGGATTCGGAGATCCGCCGCCGGACACCCCGGCGCCGGATTCCCCGGCGGTGCTCGCGCGGCTCGCGGCGGCGGCCGTCGCACCCGATCGCCACGGGAACCTCCTCTCCTACCAGCCGCCGCCCGCACCGCCCGCAAGCCCGACCGGCCTGGCCGAAGCCCTGACCGGAGGCCGGACCGAAGCCCCGACCGGCGCGTCGGTACCCGCGGGCGCGAAGGCGCCCCCGCCCCAGCCGGACGCGCTCGCCCTGCTGCTGCCCGTCTTCTCCGCGATCGACCGCGTCCACGGCGGAGGCCAGGCCCGCACCGCACTCGCCGCGTTCCTCGCGACCACGGCGGCGCCCATGCTCGCCGCACCCGCCCCGCCCGTCCGGCACTTCGGCATCCTCGGAGCCACCGCCCGACTGTGCTACCTGTGCGCCTTCATGCACATCGACGACGACCTCAACGGCCTCGCCGGCCAGTACTACCGCCTCGCCCTCGACCTGGCCCGGCACGCCGGCGACACGGCCGCCCAGGCGATGACCCTGCGCGCCATGGCCACCCAGGCCTACGAACTCGGCCACCGGCGCCAGAGCCTGCGCCTGGCGCAGGCCGCCGCCGACTGCCGCATCAGTTCCTCGGCGCCGCGGCTGCGCGCCTCCGTCCTGGGGCAGCTCGCCCTGTCCGAGGCCGCCCTCGGCGATCGGACGGCCGCGCTGCGCCACATCGGCGACGCCCGCGACCTCCTCACGAACGCCACGGGCCCGCCACCGCCGATCGGCGACTACCACCGCGCCTCGTGGGACCACCAGCGGGCCCTCGTCGGAGTCGAACTCGGCGACCCCGCCGGGGCGATCAAGCTCCTGGAGGTGTCCGCCGCCCGCAGGCCCCGGGGCGAGTCCCGCTCCCGTGCCGTCGTCCTCAGCAGACTGGCCGAGCGCCAGCTGGCGGCCGGACACATCGAAGCCGCCTGCGCCACCTGGCACGAGTTCCTCGACGTCTACCCGCTGCTGGCCTCCCGCCGAGCCCACCTGGCCAGGGCGCGGATGCCCGGGCTCCTGCTCCCCCACCGCCGGCGGCCGGCCGCGGACCACCTCATCCAACGGGCCACCGCCCTGGGGCGTGCCTGACGATTCGCGCACGCGGTAGCGGCCGAGCCTTCTCCCCGTCAGGGCCGGCGCGGAGTCCGCGCGAGGACGTCGGTCGCGACCTCCGTGACCGTACGGTGGTAGGCCACACTCACCGGCCCCAGGCCGCCGATCGCCCCGACCACGGCATCCGTCGCGTCCACAGCGCCCTCGGCAGCCCGCAGCGGGGCGATCACACCGACGGTCGCCGCCGCCGCGATCTCCTCCGGCCGCAGGGCGTTCAGACCGTTGAACGCCACGAACGCGCCGGAGCGGATCGACGCCGCCAGGGTGCTGCCGGCGGATACCAGCACCAGGTCGCTGGACTCCGCCACCGCACGGACGGCGCGCCGCCGGTCGGAGGAGCGGTAGCACCACTGATCGGGGTGCTGGCCTCGAAGGAACGGGAACCGCGCGCGCAGCACCCCGAGGATCTCCGCGACCTCCTCGACCGGTGAGCACGGGTGCTGGACGAAGGACAGCCGCTCGGGATCGACGGACCGCAGGGCCTGCGCCCCGGCCACGTCGGGCACCCGGACCCGCCCCGTCTGCTGCGCGGCTGGGTCAGCCGGGGCGAAACCGCCGCCGAGCACGAGGACCGTGTCCCCGCGAACCTCGTACTGCCGGACGGCGGCCCACGTCGCGGCCGCCCGCGGGCACTCGGCCTGCCCGGCGCCCCCTGCGGACGGGGGAATCCGGTTCAGGGGCTGGGACGGGACGACCGGGGTCGGCCCGCACGCGGGCGCCGACGCGCAGACGATCAGCCGCCTGGTCCGCACCGTGGCCGACCAGACGCGGACGGCCTCCGCCGCCACCGCCTCCTGGCGGGCCGGAGCGATCACGGCGATCCCCACCACGGCCCCGTCCAGGTCGATGTAGGTCGTGGCGAACAGCCGCCCACCCCGGCCCGCCGGCAGGACCCCGTCGGCACCGATCCGGGCGGCGAACCCGCGCTCGTGGAGCCACCCGGCCACGAGCGGGGCCGCCGGGCAGGTCACCGGTCCGCGCGTCGGATGGACGTAGCCGGACAAGACGGTGATCGGACCGTCAGGGCCCGATGCCACGTCGGACTGCTCCGTCAACCGGGACCGGTTCATGCCGGCTCCTCCCCAGGGTGGATGGCCACGTCGTTCGGCTCCGGCGAAGGTCGCGGATGCCGTTGGTGATCTTCCGAGTGTGCCCGGTGGAGCCGCGTCGGCGAGCTGCGGACAGCGCCGTGGACAGAGGTGTCGCCGGCGGGTGTCCGGCGGGCGCAGCCGGCAGCGCTCCGGCGGGGGCGGCGGGGGCTGGAGCGGGCGACGGGCCGGATGTGAAAGTCGGATTCTCCATGAATCCGACCCGCTGGTTCGCCGTATACGAATGGAAGTCGCATTGTCCGGACGGCCGGACGGCCGGAATCCACCCCACACCACAATGGTTCACCAGCGACAGGATTAACCTGAACGCCACATTCGGACAAGAGGCCGAGTCGACCAAGTGGGCCGCGAACACCCTTGCGGTGGAGACGAGTTGAACGAAGGGCCGACCGGTCGCGCCGGGTGCCCGGGCGAGTCTCCGGAGTTCGGGGCGCAGGTACGGTGCGCACGCGAATAGTCCAGCCCGCGGCGGCCTGCGTGGCGCGATGCCACCGGCGCTGGAATATTGCTAGAAGTGACGGCAGTCACACGCAATGGAGTTCGATGTGCGCTTCGCGACGCGCGATGTCCGCCGCTCGGTCATCGTCAGCCTCATGGGTACCACGCTCGTCTGGTACGACTTCTTCCTCTACGTCAACGCTTCCGTGCTGGTCTTCAAACACCAGTTCTTCCCCTACCTCTCCCCCTTCGCGGCGACCCTCACCGGCATCGGCCTCTACGGGGCCGCGCTGGTGGCACGGCCGGTCGGCGGGGCGCTCTTCGGGCACCTCGGCGACCGCCACGGCAGGCGCCCCGCCCTGGTCGGCGCGCTGCTGCTGACCGGGGCCGCCACCGGCCTGGTCGGGCTGCTGCCCGGATACGGCCAGATCGGCTTCGCCTCCCCGCTCCTGCTGGTCACGCTGCGCCTGCTCCAGGGGCTCGGCCTGGGCGGTGCGTGGGGAGCCGCCACCGTCGTCGCGCACGAGTGCGCCGAACCGGGGCGCCGGGGGCTGGTGTCGAGCTGGGCCCAGATCGGCGCACCGGCGGGCAACCTGCTGGCGTTCGGGGCCATGACGGCGGTCTCCGGTGCGCTGACGCCCGCACAGTTCATGACCTGGGGCTGGCGACTGCCCTTCCTGCTCTCCGCCGTGCTGGTGGTGGTGGGGCTGTGGGCCCGGGCCCGGATCGAGGAGACCCCCGCCTTCCGGACGCTCACCCTCACCGGGGCCCGCAGCAGACGGCCGGTCGTCGAACTGATCGCCCGGCACCGCAGGCAGCTGCTCGCCACCACGGCGATCACCGCCGGAGCCGACGTCGTGCTCTTCGGCTTCTCGTTCAACTACGTCCTGACCCTGCTGCGCGTCGCCGGCCTGTCGCTCAACGCCCTGATCGCGCTCTCGCTCCTCGCCCCGCTCGCGCTGATCGCCCTGATCCCGTTCTTCGGCGCGCTGTCCGACCGCTACGGGAGACGACGGGTCTGCCTGGCCGGGACCATCACCATGGCGCTCTGGGCCGCCGCGTTCGCGCCCCTGCTCCGCTTCGGCTCTCCCCCGGTCCTGGTGCTCGCCTACCTGCTGTCGCTGGTGGGATTCGCCGCGATGTACGCCCCCCAGGCGGCCCTGGTCTCCGAGCTCTTCCCGAGCCGCGTGCGCCTCAGCGGAGCCGCCGTCGGCTACCAACTGGGCGGACTCCTCGGCGGCACCCTCGCCACCTACCTGACCGCCGAGGCCGCCGACTGGTTCAAGTCCCCGGCCGTGACCCCGCTCTACGTCCTCGCCGTCCTGGTGGTCAGCGGTACGGCGCTCCTCACCCTCGCGCGCCACGGCGAGGACGACGGCTCCCCCGCAGTGGCCGGGCCGTCGGGCTCCGGGCTCCCCACCCCGTCGAGCCGTCCCCCAGCACCGGCCCCCGGACTCCCCGGGTGATCCGGCCCGCAGCACCACCGGGTTCCCCCACCCCGAGAAAGGCACGACCCCATGAAACACCCCATCGGTATCGCGGCCGCCGCCCTCACAGCCGGCACCCTGGTCGGCGGACTGCTCGTGTACGACACCTCCGCCGCCGGAGTGCCCCAGGTCATCACCTGTGAGGACAGCTTCACGATGACCTTCAGCTCCGGCCTCACGCTCGTCCCCCAGGACAACATCACGGCCACCCTCGGCAACCCCAAACTGCTCAACTGCACCGGTGACGCCCCCATCACCCAGGCCGACTACGTGGGGACAGGCCTCGGCAACGGCGTGACCTGCGCGGCCGGCAACTACCAGAACGCGCCCGGCACCCTGCAGCGCGTCACCTGGGAGACCGCGAACGGCCAGCCCACCACGGAGGACCCGGGCACCACCGACTTCACCTGGGACATGCAGCCGATCCAGGACCTGCTCAAGTCGAGCAACCCCCTCAGCGGCGGCATCACCGCGGGCCGCTACAAGGGCGCCACCTGGACGGTGGTCCTCGACCCGGTCAAGTCCGACATCGACCTCACGGCCTGCAACACCCCGACCGGCCTGAAGTCGATGACGCTGGACGGGACGGTCACCATCACGCTGCCCACCGGCACGCAGTCCCCCACACCGACACCGACCTCCACATCCAGCCCGACCTCCACCGCCACCCCCACGCCCACCCCCACCCCCACGCCTACGGTCACCCCCACCGCCACCCCCACGGCCAGGCCCATGCCCGTCCCCTTCGTCCCCGCGCAGGACGCCTGATCCCGAACGGGCGCCCCACCGCCGCGCTCCCGCAAACCCCGCCCCTCGCTGCGGAGCGAGCGGTGCCCGGCAGGCTCGGGCCGGGCGGGACGAGTCTCCTGGACACGGCGGCCTGACGAAGTGCCGGGCCCCGACGCCGATCAAGCCGGCGTCGGGGCCCGGCCCGCTGGTCCAGGGCCTGTCCGGCAAGATCCGCCAGACAGGCCCTAATAGACGAGGGTGATGCAGCCGCTGCCGCCCTCGGTGCCCGCGGTGCCGTCCTCGCCGGGGGTCTGGGGGTCGTCGAAGTTGCCGACGTAGTCCTGGCCGTCGCCGCCGTCCCCGCCGTCCCCGCCGTCGCCGGTGCCCACGGGGCAGGCGGCCGGCACAGGAGCCCCCGCTGCACCGCCTTCGCCGCCCACGCCGCCCGTGCTGCCGGGGACGGTCTCGCCGACGGTGGCCGGTGTCACGTCGACGCCTTCCTCACCACCGGCGCCGAGGTCACCGTCGGATCCGCCTGTGCCGCTGGGCCCTCCGCCCTTACAGGCGGAGGCGGGGACGCTCCCTCCGCCGTGGCCTCCCTCGCCCCGGGCGCCTCCGAGCACGCTGCCCGCGCCCCCGCCCCCGGGCCGTGACCCGCCGTCCACGGCTGCCAGGACGGCTGCGCCGCCGGTGAGAGTGGACCGCCCCCCGGCGCCCCCGGCACCGCCGTCGGCACCCGGGTCGGCCTCCTCACCGCTGGCGCCTCCCGCCCCACCGACTCCGCCGGTGCCGACGGTGAGGGTCAGCACGTCGCCGGGGGTGACGGCCAGGGTGCAGGTGACCCGGGCGCCTCCCCCGCCGCCGCCTCCCGCCCCGCCCCCGCCGCCGCTCTTGAAGAGGCCGGTGCCACCTCCCCCACCCCCGCCGCCTCCCCCGGAACCCGCCGCGACGAGGGTGACGGTGATGCCGGTGACACCGTCCGGGACGGTGAACGTGGCGTCGGTGGTGAAGGTCCGGGTGGTCGCGTCCCGGGCGGGCGCGGTGACGCCGACCGGCAGGACCAGCGCCCCCGCGAGGCATCCGGAACCGAGGGCGGCGCGCACCCTCCGGGGGCGGGCAGGCCTCACACGGGCTCCGGCCGTCACCCCATGGTCGTAGCTCATGCTCAAACAGTGCTGCGGCCGCGGTTCCCCCGCGACGCCGGAGGGGAGATCGGGTGACCCGGCCCGCCCTCAGCGGGGCGCCGGCAACGGCCGCCGGGCCCACCCGCCCCACTGCGCCCCGGGCTCGCGCACGTAGACGAACAGCCGAACGGCAGCAAGGCTTCTCGGTCGACTGGGTACGCCTGTCCGGATGAGACACGGAGTGCGCCGACAGCGCGCATGTACCGGTTGATCGAGTACCGGGGATTCTTGGTGCCAAGGCACGACACCGACGAACAGGAAGAAGAGCACACGATGAGGCGTCTGATGGTGGCGGCGGTCGCGGGCGGGTTGCTGGCCGTAGCGATCCCGGGGGCGGCCGGGTCCGCGCACGCGACGGAGGTACTGAAGGACCTGACCTGCTCAGGGCCGGTGACGCTGACGTTCAAGAACCCGGTGACCGACGCGGCGGCATCGAACTCGTACACGGTCGAAGGCAGTCTCGACGACTGTTACAGCGCCGCCGGAACCAACTCGAACGTCGACCACGGCACGATCTCCTCGGTCGGCACCGGGACGTTCTCCTGCGTGTCCTACCATCCCTTCTCCGGAACGGCGACCTTCACCTGGTACGACGTCGACAACAGGGACCTCGGCCGCACCACCGTCTCCTTCCAGGGCGGGGAGAAGGGCAACTCGGGTGGCAGCGAGGTGACCAACGACGAGACCGGCATCACGGACGTGACCAGCACCCTCCTGCCCCTCAACAGCTACCAGGGCAGCTTCGACCTGTCCGGCATCACCGGCTCCTGCGACACCGGGGTGACCGCCCTGACCGGGAAACACGAGGTGGACTTCAGCCTCGCCTCGCTCTGAGCGCACGGCACGCGCTCCCGCGCCCCCGGGCAACGTCCGACGCCCGGGGGCGCGCCATTCCTGTGGCCACTGCTCGGAAGGCGTGCACCGTTGCCGCGTCGACTCCGGCACGGTGGCGGACCGGATGCCGTCAAGCGCGTTGACCGCCCTGCGACATGACCACATGTCAGAGTACGAACCACTGGGCTGGAAGCCCGCTTCACCGCTACGTGCCGATGGAGGCGCAGACATGGTCGATGGAATCCGCGAAGAGGACGAGTCCGGCGGGCCGGGGGCAACACCGGTGGCACGCCGAAGCCTCCTCAGGGCAGCAGGACTGGGTGCGGCCGTGGTGGGCTTGGGCGCAGCCGCGCCAGCAGCAGCCGCAGCCGAGGACCGGTCCGTGGCCCCCGCAGGTGCCGCCCGTCGGCCGGACGCGCTCAACAGCGTGAACCTGTACTGCTCGGCGGACGCGGGCACCTACATGGGCGGCGGGACGGCCACCGTGCAGGTCACGATCGGCAACTTCAGCGGCACCGCGGCCACCGGACCGGTGTCACTGAAGGTCATCACCCCGTTCTACGCCAACGTCGCGACGCTGCCGTCCGTCAGCGACGGCACCTCCCGAGAGCCCCGCGAACTTCACCTTCTCCATCCCCTTCTACACCCAGATCCCCACCACCGGCCGCCCACCCGGCCTCACCACGCTCTACGAGAACAACGACCCGCCGCCCCCTCCGTCTACCGGCTCTCCTACCGGCTCTCCGTCCCCCGGGGCTCGGCGCCCTCGGACCGCAGAGCCCCGCCACCATCGGCATCCCCTACCTGATGCAGAGCGGCGGCCCGAGGAAGTACGCCGTCTCCTCCGCCATGATCACCCCCACCGGCGGCGACACCCAGGGCGACCTCTCCATCGCCCACCACCACTTCGGCATGGTCTCCGTCATCAACACCCCCGTGTAGCCCGGTCGGATCACCGGTACTGCTCCTGGTGTCCTGCGCCGGATCTCCGGCGCAGGACACCAGTGCTCCGAGCCCGCTCCGCACGCCTCCGAGCGCCAGGCCCGCCCGGAACCCACTCGTACGCTCACTCCACCGCTTCCAGGCCCGGCAACGGCGCCGGACGGGGCCCGCTCGGCGCCGCCGGCCGCCGCAAGCGCGGTGTCCACCAGTTGAGTTCGCCGAGCAGGCGCATGGTGGCGGGGACCAGCAGCATACGCACCACGGTGGCATCGACGGCCACGGCCACCAGGACACCGAGGGCGATCTCCTTCACGGTGACGACGGGGCTGGTCGCGAAGGCCGCGGCGACCAGCACGATCAGGGCCGCCGCGGCCGAGATCAGCCCTCCGGTGCGCCCGAGGCCGGTCACCACGGCGCTCGCGTTGTCCATGCCGCCGCGGTGGAGCTCGCGGATCTGCGCGATCAGGAAGAGTTCGTAGTCGACGGAGAGCGCGAAGACGAACATCAGCATGATGGCGGCCTCCAGCGCGCCGACGTATCCGGTGGGTCGAAGGCCGAGCAGCCGGGCGCCGTGGCCCTCCTGGACGGTCCAGGTGACGGCGGAGTAGGCGATGCCGAGGGACATCGTCGTGGTGATGACGGCCTTGACCGGGACCAGCAGCGATCGGAAGGCCAGGAAGAGCAGGCCGAGCGTGACCACCAGCAGGTACCCGACCAGCGCCGGGAGCCTGGCCCCCAGGGCGTCCAGGACGTCGACGTTGGCGGCGGCCGGTCCGCCGACCAGGACCAGGCCGCCGTCGGGCGGGTCGAGCGCCCGCACGGCGCGCACCAGTTGCTCGGCGGCGGGAGCGTCCGGAGCCTCGTCGGTGGCCACGGTCAGCAGCGCGCTGTGCGCGGTGCTGACCCGCAGCCGGACGTCCTGGGCGTCCGGCAGTCCGGCGAGCCGCTCCTGCCAGCGGGCCAGTTCGGCCTTGCCCGGCTCGCCGCCGATGTCGTCCCGCAGGTGGGCGACGACCTGGAGTTGGTCGAGCGCGGCCGCCGGGAAGTCCTCGTGCAGCAGCTCCTGGGCCCTGCGGCTGGCCGCCCCGGCGGGCAGGGTCCGCTGGTCGCTCGCCGCGAGGTGGAGCCCGACGACCGGCGCGCTCAGCACGGCGATCACCGCGACGGCGGCGGTGAGCCAGGCCCACGGGTGGGTGACGGCGCTCCGGCCCAGCCGGTACCAGAACCCCGTCTCCTGGTCCGCCGCCCAGGCCCGTCCGAGACCGGCCCGTCCGAGGCCCGGCAGCCGGATGCGCCCGGCGTCGACCCGAGGGCCGAGCACGGCCAGCACTGCGGGCAGCATGGTGAGGCTGACGGCGCCGGCCAGCGCGACGGTGACGGCGGCGCCGATGCCGAGGGAGCGGGTGATGGGGAACGGAAGCAGGGTCAGGCCCAGGACGGCGAGCGAGATGGCCGTCGCGGAGTAGAGCACGGTGTGCCCGGCGGTGGCCATGGTGGCGGCGACCGCCCGGTGCCGGTCGCCCCGGTGGCGCAGCTCACGCCGGAAGCGGACGACGACGAACAGGGCGTAGTCGACGGACAGCCCGAGAGCGATCATGACGACGACGTTGCGGGTGACGTAGCTGACCGGCACCAGCGGGGCGAGGAGCCGCAGCACCCCGAAGGCCATGGTGAGGCTCGCGCCGGCCACGGCCAGCGGCAGCAGGGCCGCGGCGAGGCTGCCGAAGAAGAGCAGGAGCAGCAGGAACAGCAGGGGGAAGACGTAGAGTTCGGCCCGGGTGAGGTCGTCGTCGACGGTGCGGTCCAGGTCGGCCTCGAGCGGGACCTGCCCGGCGTAGGTGACGGTGAACCCATCGGCGTGCAGTAGACCGCGCATCCGCTCGTAGGAGGCGGCCTTGGCGTGGTCGCCGGTTCCGGCCAGTCCGACGACCACGCAGGCCGCGTGCCCGTCGGTGGAGACGAGTTCCCGCTTGCCGGTGTTCCAGTAGTGCTGGGCACCCGCCAGCACGGTCCTGGGCACGGTGGCGAGCGCGGACCGCACGGCTTCGCCGAACTCCAGGTCGTCCACGGTGAGGGTTTCGCTGCGGAAGACCACGATCGTGCTGGTCCCGCCCGCGTTGTAGTGGTGTTCGATGGCTTCGAGCGCCCGGCCGGACTCGGCCCCGGGGTTGGTGAAGCCGCCGTGGGACAGTCGCGCGGGCAGCCCGGCCCCGACGACCGCGGCGACGGCCAGTAGCAGGGCGGTGGTCCACAGCACCGCCCAGCGGTGGCGGGCGACGAGTGCGCCGAGCCTGGCCCCGCTGCCGCCGGGCGGCGCCGGGGTGGTTCGGACCGTGCCCGCCCGGGGGTCAGTCCCGGCGCAGGGCGAGGACGACATTGTGGCCTCCGAAGCCGAAGGAGTGGCTGAGCGCCGCGTCGATGCGCTGCCGGCGCGCCGTCCCGGTGACGCAGTCGATGTCGAACTCGGCGATGTCGGGGGTGAGGTTGGCGACCGGCGGCACCAGTGCGCGTTCGATGGTCAGCACGGTGAGCGCCGCCTCGATCGCACCGGCCGCGCCGAGGCTGTGGCCGAGCACGCCCTTGGGGGCGGTGACGCTGGGCCGGTGCGGCAGGGTGCGGGCGATCAGGCCGGCCTCGGCGGCGTCGTTGAGCGGGGTGGAGGTGCCGTGGGCGTTGACGTGGCCGATGTCGCCGGCGCCCAGGCCCGCGCTGCGCAGCGCCGTACGCAGCGCCTGTTCCGCACCGGCGGCGCCTTGGGGCGGCGCGGTCGGGTGGTGGGCGTCGTTGCTGGCGCCGTGTCCGGCGAGCACGGCGCGCGCCCGGGCACCGCGCGCCTTCGCGTCCGCGGCGCGCTCCAGGACGAGCACGGCGGCGCCCTCGGCCAGGACGAAGCCGTCCCGGTCGGCGGCGAACGGCCGGGAGGCGCCCGGCACGTCGTGCCCGCGCGCCGACAGGGTGCCCATCCGGTGGAACCCGGTCGCCACCAGCGGGCTGAGGGCGGCTTCGGCGCCACCGGCCAGGACGATGTCGCAGGACCCGGCGACCAGCAGGTCGTGGGCGATGGCCAGCGCCGTGGCACCGGAAGCGCAGGCGGTGGCGCAGGCGAGCGTGGGACCACGCGCGCCGAACTCCTGGGCCACCTCGCCCACGGCCATGTTTCCGATGACCATCGGGATCACCGTCGGCGAGACGTGGGCCGGCCCGCGCTGATGGAGTCGGCGCAGCTGGTCCTCCCAGTGCGGCGCGCCGCCGAAGCCCACCCCGAGCACGACGGCGACCCGGGCGCCGTCCCACCCGCCGGTGTCCAGTCCCGCGTTCTGGACGGCCTCCCGGGCCGCGAGCAGCGCGAGCTTGCTGAACCGTCCGATCCGCCAGGCCTTCTTGCGCCCGACCGCCGTGTCCAGGTCCATGGCGGGGATGCGGCAGGAGAACGTCACCGGGGCGGCGTCGAGGTCCGGGTCCGGTGACGCGGTGGGTGTGCCGGCGCAGACCCGCTGCCAGGTCTCCTCGGCGCCGATCCCGGCCGGGGTGACGAGCCCCAGGCCGGTGACGGCGATCTCGGGGCGGTTCACGCGACGGGTTCGGTCGCGTCGCCGAGTCGGGCCTGGACGATCCGGGCGACGTCGATGAGCGTGCTCTGCCGGTCGGCGTCCTCCTGGCTGATCAGGATGCCGAACTCGTCCTGGAGCACGAAGGCGAACTCGGCCAGCGCGAGCGAGTCGACGTCCATCTCCTCGAACGTGGCGTCGGGGCTGATGACGTCGGCGGATACGCCGAACCGCTCGACGAGCAGGGTCTGGGCGGTGTCGCAGACGTCGTCCACGGAGAGCGTCGTGTCCATCGTGGTTCCTTTCCGGAGTGTGAGGGGGGCGGGCTCAGCCGCCGGTGGTGCGGTGGTGACGGGTCAGCTCGGCCATGGCCTGGTCGAAGGTGGTGGGCGGCTCGAAGCCGAGGTCGCGCCGGGCCGCCGTGAGGTCGAACCAGTGCGGCCGGGTGAGCTGGTGAAGCAGGAACCGGCTGAGGCCGTGGTCGGTGTGGCGGCGGAGCACCGTCGTGGTGGCGTCGGCCAGTACGGCGGCGGCCAGGGCGACGGGGTAGGGCACTGGGCGCCAGCTCGCGCGGCGTCCGGCCGCGGTGAGGAGCCTGGCCACCACCTCGCGCAGCGGCCGCGGTTCGCCCTGGGCGATGAAGTAGGCCCGCCCTGCCGCCGGGTGGCCCGGTCGCAGCCGGTCCAGCGCGAGCAGGTGGGCGTGGGCCGCGGTGGCGAGGTGGCAGGTGTCGACGAGGTTGGTGCCGCGGCCCGGCATCAGCAGTCGCCCGGTTTCGGTCGCCCGCAGCAGGGCGGGCAGGAAGTGCGGGTCGCCGGGCCCCCAGATCAGGTGGGGCCGCAGCACCGTGGTCGCCAGGTCCGGGCCGTTGGCGGCGAGGACGGCCGCCTCCGCCTCGGCCTTGGTGCGGGGGTAGGCGGCCGAGTGGCTCCGGGGCCCGGGCAGGGACTCGTCCGCTCCCGTGACGCCCTCGGGGGTGAAGGCCACGCTCGCGGTGGAGGTATAGACCAGTTGGCGGATGCCGAGGGCGCGGCAGGCGGTCAGCACGTGCCGGGTGCCGTCGACGTTGACCGCGCGGTACGGCCGCTCGGGGCCCCGGACGCCGGCCAGGGCCGCGTTGTGGATCACCGCCTCGCACCCGTCGAGGGCTCGCCGGACCGTATCCGGGTCGGCGATGTCGCCCAGGTGCTGACGGACCCCGAGGCGCTCCAGCTCCGGACTCCAGCGGCGGTTCAGCGAGACCGCCACGTCGCCGCGCCCGGCGAGGCGGCGGCACAGCTCCAGGCCGAGGAAGCCGCTGCCCCCGGTGACCAGGATCCTCATCGCCCGCCTCCCCGCACGCCGCCCGGGCGTCGTCGGCGCAGCCGGCGGCGGGCCCAGCGGGCGAGGCGGTCGCGGTCGACGCGCGAGTTGTGCCTCGGGTCGGTGGGCAGCCGGTGGTGGAGCAGGACGGTGGAAACCCGGTGGCCGCCCGGCACCGCCGACAGGGCGTGCCGAAGCCCCTGGAGGACGGCCGTCGCCGAGTTGGCCCCCGATGGCGCCAACTCCACGCACAGCACCGGCCGTTGACGGCCTGCGGGCCCGAGGCCGATCAGCGCGGTGCGGCCGATGCCGGGCACCGCGTCGGCGATCCGCTCGACCACGGCGGTGTCGAGCGCGAACCCGGCTCCGTGCACCCGGTGCGCGGAGCGCCCGAGGAACCACAGCCGGCCGCTCTCGTCGAGCCAGCCGAGATCGCCGGTGCGGTGCAGTACGTCCTCCCCGGTGCCGACCTTGGCGGCCGCGTTCGCTCCCGGGCGGGCATGGTAGGCCCGGCTGACCTGCGGGCCGCCGACCGTGATCTCCCCGTAACTCCCTTGCGGCACTGTCCGGTTGTACGACACGGGGCCGACCGGCACCAGGACGTGGGCCGCGATGCCGGGCACCGGGCGGCCCAGGCAGACCCCGCGGTGGGCGTGCAGCGGTTCCGCGTGCGCGGCGGCCAGTTCGGCGCTGTCGATCACGCTGACCGGCAGGCATTCGGTGGCGCCGTACGCGCTGAGCAGCGTCGCCTCCTCCGGCAGCGCCCGGCGCAGCGCACGCACCAGCCGTTCGGACGGCGGGGCGCCGAAGGAACAGGCCAGCCGCACCGGGGCGAGCGACAGCCGGCCGTGCTCGCACTCCCCGGCCAGGGCCCGCAGCACCGCCGGGGAGGCACACACCACCGAGGTGAAGTGTTCGGTGACGGCGCGCGCCAGGTCGGCGCCCCGGGTGCGGGCCGGTCTGAGGTGGTCGATGGCCGGGACGACGGTGGTGGCGCCGGTGGCGGGCCCGAACAGGGCGAAGGGCAGGAACCCGGCGAGCAGCACCTCGCCCGGGCCCAGCCCCAGCAGCCCGGTGAGGGAGCGGACCTGGGCGGCCAGCTGCCGGTGCTCGTACTCCACGCCCTTGGGCACTCCGGTGGAGCCGGAGGTGAAGGCGATCAGCGCGAGCGAGGCGGCGGGCGGCGGGCTCGGCCATGACGGTTCCGGCCGCTCCGTCTCCAGCTCCGTCTCCAGCTCCGGCCGACGCGCGCACCACGCGCGCCACGCGCGGCCCGTGAGCAGTGAGACGGTGACGTGCGGGCGGGCCCAGCCGAGCAGCAGCCGGGCCAGCTGGGCGAGCGGGTCGCCGATGAACACCTCGGGCCGCGTCTCGTCCAGACAGGCCCGCAGCGCCGGACGGGGCAGCGCCGGGTCGATCAGCACCGGCACCGCACCGAGGGCGAGCAGCCCGTACACGGTGGTCACCAGGTCGTACGGGTCGCGGGCCATCACCACGGCCTTCTGCCCGGCGCCGACGCCCGCCTCGCGCAGTTCGCGGATGCGCGCCCGGCAGGCGGCCTCCAGCGTCGCGAAGTCGACGGTGTGCCACCGGCCGCGCGGAGCGGGCCAGACGAGCGCGGTGCGGTCCGGCTGCAGGCCGGCCCAGCCGGCCAGGTGGGCGGCGAGCGTCTCCGGCCAGGCGTCCCGTTCCTCGGTCGCCCCGGGGACCGCGCTCACCACCGCAGGGCCATGACGCCGAGGCTGGTGCCGCTGGCCAGGCCGAGGATCCCCACCAGATCGCCCTCGTGCAGCCGGCCCCGCTCCTGCGCGAGGACCAGCTGCAGCGGGATGGTGGCGGTGGCGACGTTGCCGTAGTCGGGGAAGGTGGGGATCACGGCCTCGGCGGGGATGCCGGCGGATGAGCAGAGGTCGCGGGTCATGGCCGCCGAGGGCTGGTGGACGCAGAACAGCGCACAGTCGGCCACGGAATCGATCAGTTCGCCCGCGGCCTTGAAGGCCTGTCCCCGCAGCTCCGCGAAGGAGGCCGTCAACGCGGCGTCGTCGACCTCCAACTCGTGCATCCGGCCGGTGGCGTACGGGCTGCGCAGTACCGCGCTCGGCCACGCGGCCGGATTGGCGAAGAAGCGGCTGCCGAGGATGCCGGGCCGTTCGCTCGCCTCCACCAGCACGGCCGCCCCCATGTCGCCCAGCGTGAGACTGGCCAGCGCCGATGCGAGCCGACCGCGGTCCGGAATGCGCCAGCGGGTCATCCGGCTGGGCACCTCCCCGGTGACCACCAGCACCCGCCGGTAGGAGCCGAGCCTGATCAGCGCATCCACGCTCTCCAAGGCGCTGAGCACGCCGTTGCAGGCGTTCATCAGATCGAAGACCGGTGCCGTGACACCGAGCTTGGCGGCCACCACGTTCGCGGTCGCCGGCTCGTCGAGGTCCTTGCTGATCCCGGTGTAGACGAGCAGGTCGATCGCCTCGGGCGGGAGGCCGGCGTCGCGCAGGACGGCGGCGCCCGCCCGGGCCGCCAGGTCCGAGGGCATTTCCTCCGGCGCCGCCACGCACCGCTCGCGCAGCCCGAACATGTGCTCCAGCAGTCCCGCCGGCAGCGCGGCCCCGGGGCTCTGCCGGCGCAGCTCCTCCTCGATCTCGCGGGAACTCTGGCGGGCCTCGGGGACATGGACCCGCACGAGACCGATCCTGCTGTGGGGCGAGGGCATGGGCACCTTTCCGTGATGGTTCGTCATCGCGTGGACAGGAAGCGCCGAAGCGGCCTGATCAGGGAATCGCCGGCGTCCTCCAGGACGAAGTGGCCCGCGTCGGCGAAGGCGTGCACCTCGGCGTGCGGGAGTCTGCGCCGCCACTCCCGCAGGACGAGCGGTGTGAACACCGGATCCCGCAGGCCCCAGCCGATGAACACCGGCAGCCCGGCGAGGTCGGCGCTGTCGTCACCGGGATCGACCAGGGACCAGGCGGGATCCGCGCCGCTGCGCGGGATCTGCCGCAGGAAGTCCCGCACCGCGCGGCGCTGCCACGCGCCGCGGTACGGCCGCAGGTAGGCGGAGCGGACCTCGGCGGGCAGCGGCCGGACCACTCCGGCGCGCAGCGCCGCCCGGGGGAAGACGTTCAGCAGGTGCGCCGCCTCGCCGAGCGGTCGGACGTCGCGCAGCAGGGCCAGCGAGCGCGGCAGCCGGTAGCCCTCGGGCCAGCGGAAACCCACGCTGTTCAGCACGACCAGCTTCGTGACCAACCCGGGATGCCGCCTCGCCCACGCCAGGCCGATCGGCCCTCCCCAGTCGTGTACCGCCAGGGTCCAGCCCGCCGACGGCGCCCGGCCCTGCTCGATCAGGTGGGCCGCCAGCGCGTCGAGGTGCTCCAGCCGCTCTGCGAGCGGAATCGGACCGGCACCGGTCCTGCGCTGAGAGAGCCCCATGCCCAACTGGTCCGGCACGATGCAACGGAAGTCCTCGGCCAGCGCGGTGATAAGACGCCGCCACAGATATCCCCACGTCGGGTTTCCGTGCAGCATGAGCACGACGTCGCCGGATCCGTGGTCGACGTAGTGCAATCCGGATTCCGCCTCGCGCCGCCAGTGCTCCGCACCCGGAAAACCGGGCAGCCGATCCACGGCCGGAATCCGGGGGCCGCCGGGCGGAAGAGGTGGACTGGGCGGCATTGATGTCTCCCCTCATCCGTCGGGCGACCCGGCGGGCCGACTCTGAAAAGGTCTGCCGCAGAACGTAGCCCGACACCGGCGGAAGACCCGGCAGGCACACGCCGCTATCCCTCGACTGCCGGACAGTAAAGGTCGTTCACGATCTTCAGTAGCAAAAAGGAAGCTTCATAGGAGCCCGAGGGCGCACTGCGGCAGTCGGGTCAATGTCGCACCACAAAGACGAATCCGGCTCCGCCCGGATCGCACAGCGCCCCACTGGCGGTGATTCTGACAGCAGCAGTTCGTATACATAAACAGAAGGAGAGCAACTATGGGCGCTCAGCCCACCGCCCCGGGCACGCCGTCGGGGCCGCACACCAGAAATCTCTCGGTCCGGCGGTGGCGTCTCGCCACCGTTCCGCTCGCCCTGGTCGCCACGGCCGCCGGTGCCGGCCTGCTCTTCCAGCAGGCCGCCCCCACCCGGGCCGCCGCCAGCGAGTCCACCGGCCACCGCGACACTCTCCTGACCAAGCTCACCTGCTCCGGGCAGGCCGTCGGCACCAGCAGCGCGCCGATCACGAACACCGCCGGGACCGTGTCCCTCTCCTGGGTCGGCACGTTCGACGAGTGTTTCGCCGAGAACGGCGGGCCCACGGACGTACTGTCGGCGACGTTGACCTTCGCCGGCACCGGCACGCTCTCGTGTTCCTCCCCCAGTACGTTCAGCGGCACCGAGACCATCACCTGGTACAGCGGACTGAACCAGACCGGCAGCGTCGTCGGAACCTCCACCGTGACCACCAACGGCGCACAGGACGTCGAAGGCGACCCCGCGCGCGGGGACATCCTCAACTCGAGCGACGGCACGGTGTCCCTCGGCAGCAAGGTCCTGCCGCTCGCCGGCGTCCTCGCGACCTTCGAGCCCACCAGCGACATCAGCCACTGCTCCAACGGCCTGAGCAGCCTCACCGCGAAGCACGACGCCCAGTTCTCCGAACTCCTCTGACCCTCAGCCGCCCGACTTCACAGAACAGGAACACCATGCCCTTGCACTCCTGGGACTCCGACCCCGTGCCGACGCGTGAAGCAGCGCCGTCCAGGCCCCACCGGTGGCGCCTGGCCGCCGTCCCGCTCGCCCTGGCCGCCGTGGCCGCCACCTCGGCCGTGCTCCTCCAGCAGCCCGCCCCCGCCTCGGCCGCCGCCGACACGCCGGTCGTGACCGACGGAGCCAACGGGACCGCCGAAACCCGGGCCAACCCCCTGGTCCGGGTCCTGTGCGCCGCAGAGGGTACGGTCAACAGCACCATGCCGATCACGGACACCCCCGCCGCGGTCGACCTGTCCATGAACAACGGCACCACCACGAGGTGCCTGACGAAGAACGGCGGCCCCAACGTGTCCGCCGGAACGATCACCCTCACCGGGTCGGCGACCCTCTCCTGCAAGCAGCTCGGCCAGCTCACCGGCACCATCGTCGTCGACTGGGCCGACGCGAACGGCAACCCGGCCGGCACCTCCACCATCAACGCCGCGGGCATGCAGGACGTCGAGGGCGACCCCTCGAAGAACGAGATCTCCAACAGCCTCAACGGCACGGTGTCCCTCGACAGCTCCGTCCTGCCCGGCGCCACCGTCACCGGCACCCTCTTCCCGGGGGCCGACATCACGGACTGCAGCAGCGGGACCATCTCCAGCCTCCCGGGAAGTCGCATGATCATGCGCTTCAAACTCTGAGGCTCCCTCGACACCCGGCCGGGGCGTGGCACGTGCCGCGCCCCGGTCTCGGATCATCCGGATCAGGAGTTCCGCCCGAAGCAGTCGCCGATCACCGCCGGACGCCCGGCCCGACGCTCTCGACGCCGTTGGTGGACGGGGTGAAACGAGCCAGGTGACGGCGACGGCAGGGTGGTGGCAGGTCATGCCTCCTGCGCAACAGGCTTCGGGGGGAGCGGCCCCGGGTCAGCTCGGAGAGCCGGACCAGATGACGTCCTTGCGCAGCCGCCCGAGACCGTAGTCGAACTGGACGGAGAACCGGTCGGCCGCGCTGCCCGGCAGGGCGTACGCCGTCAGACCGGCGGCCTCCTCGCCCGGGGCCAGCGAGCCCTTGAGGATCTTCATCCGTCCGCTTCCGTCGATCAGCGTGAAGACGAGGTTGCCCTTGGCGTCCCTGATGGTGGGCAGCCCCGACCCGTTGAGCGAGACCTCCTCCGACCCGGTGTTGACGACGGTGATCCTCACCTGGATGATCTTGGCGTTCTTGGGGGTGTCCGACACGCTGTCACTCGGAACGTACGGCGTCGGCGCGGCCATCGTGACCTTCAGGCCGTCCCCGTACGTGTAGGACTGGCCGAACGACAGACGCCGGGCCCTCTCGTCCGCGGCCGCCTTCTCCTGCTCGGCCTCGAACCTCTTCCGCTCGGCCCCGATCCGCTCCCGCTCCTTCGCCGCCCGCTCGTTGGCGGCCTGAGTCTCGGCATCGGCGCGAGCGCGCGCGGCGTTCTCATCCGCCCGCCGCTCCTCGTCGGCCGCCTGCACCCGCGTCACGACGAACACCCCGGCGCCGACCGAGACCAGCAGACCGGAAATGCCCAGGATCACACCCGCGAGCGCCATCGCCCGGTTGGTCGCCAGGCCCTTGCGGACGTAGCCCAGCCCGATGGCACCGAAGACCACGGCGAGCAGGGCCGGCAGCCAGGACAGCCAGAAGAAGATGACGGCCAGGCTGAGGACGCCACCGACGATCCCGAGCACCATGGCCGCGGTGCCCAGCCCGTTGCGAGGCTGCGGCGCCGGCATCGGATACGCGTACGGCGGCCAGTACGGGACGTTCGGAGCCGCGACAGCGAGCGCGGCGGGGGGCGCGGTGGGGGGCGCGGTGGGGGGCGCGGTGGGGGGCGCGGTGGGGGGCGCGGCAGGGGCAGGGGTAGCGGTCGGGGCAGGCACCGTGGCCTCGCCCTGACCCGGAGCCTCGCCCTCACCCTGACCCGGGCTCGGTGCCGCCCATGCGTTGGTGTCGGCCGGCCCCTCGGCGGACTGCGGGCTGTCGGGCGGGGCAGGAACGGTCATGCAAAATCCTTCAAGCGCTTGAGATGATGAGCGGCTGTTCAGCCTCGACGCCAAAGGATCACCTGATCCCCCGACGACAGCGACCGGATTTCCGCGAAGCGATCACCACCCCAGGCCGGATCCGCGCGTCGACACCCTGGGACGGGACACCGACAGGGTCGGCGGGTGATCAACATACAGGTGCCCGGTGACAGCTCCGACGTCGCGGTCCAAGCTCAAGCCAGGAACGGGTCAAGCCACCTGAAAGGGAAACACCCGCCATGGCCATCAGGACCACACCCGTCACCGGGACCAGCCGCCCGGCCGGACTCGGCTTCGCCGTCGCCCGCGAGCTCGCCGAACAGGGCTACCACGTCATCCTCACCGCCCGCGACCACTCCACGGCAGAGTCGCCGGCCGCCCGACCGCACCGGGACGGGCACCCACCCCGAGTGGCAACGTGCACCCAATCCCCAGTCTCAGTCGCTTCAGTCCCTGCCGCCGCCCTGACCTGCGTGAATACGCAGCGACCAAAGGGCTCGGACAGCCCGTGGAAGCCGACAGTCGCTCGACCCGCCCCGGACGACTCCAGCCGTGAGCGCCCGAACAGCCGGTGCCTGAGCTGAGACAGTCAGAGCCCGAGTGGAGTCGGTTCAGGGGGCCGTCGCGGGAACGAGGTGGTCGAGTCCCTGCGCGCTGCCCGTCGCGGCCTCGATCGAGCGCGGCAGCATGATGCTCTCGTAGGCGCGGACGGCGTCGTCGACGCTGGGTTCGGTGGCGAGGGCGTGAGCGAGGTCGGAACCGTCGAGCATGGCGAGATTGGCACCCAGTCCGACCGGGGGCATCAGGTGCGCGGCATCGCCGAGCAGCGTGACGCCGGGGACGTGCTGCCAGGTGTGCGAGGCGGGCAGGACGAACAGGGGCCGGTTGACGAGCCCGCTGTCGCTGTCGCGCAGGACGTGGCGCAGGCTCTCGTCCCAGCCGTCGAACGCCCTCAGCAGGTGCGTCCGCACGGCCCGCTGGTCGCCGAGGTCGATACCGGCGGCCGTGTGCCAGTCCTCCGGCACGCGCAGCGCGATGTAGGCGCGGATGTGGCCGTTGCTGTTGCGCTGGGCGACCAGGGACCTGCCGACGCCCTTCGCCAGCATCGATCCGCTGCCGACCAGCCGCGCGAGGTCGGGGTGACGGGTGTCGCAGTGGTCGAATCCGGTCTCGACGAAGGTGACACCGGTGTAGCCGGGTACGGCGGGCGACAGGGCCGGGCGGACGCGCGACCAGGCGCCGTCGGCACCGACCACCAGGTCGAAGTCCTCGGCGGTACCGTCGCCGAAGCACAGCCGGCAGGTGCCGTCCGCCAGCGGGGTGACCCCGCTGACGGCGCGGTCCCATCGCACCGTGCCCTCGGCGATCGAGTCCAGAAGCAGGCCGCGCAGTTGGCCCCGGTCGATCTCCGGCCGGCCGCCGTCGGCGGAAGGCCCCTGCTGCGCCAGGAGCGCGGCGGTGGCGAAGTCGAGCACGCGCCACGCGTCTCCTTCGGGGCGGGCGAGGGCGTGGAACCGGTCGAGGAGCCCCGCCGCGCGCAGGGCGGCCTGGCCGGTGTCGGCGTGCAGGTCGAGGGTGCCGCCCTGCGGGCGGGCGCCGGCGGATGCCTCGCGTTCGAAGACGGTGACGGAGCGACCGTGCTGCTGCAGGACCCGGGCGCAGGTGAGGCCGCCGAGGCCGGCGCCGACGATCGCGATGCGGGGACGGCGGGGATCACGGGGATTGCGGGCAGAGTTCATGGGAGTGCCCCTCGGGAGGTGGGTGGGCCGTTGGGAGGCCCGGCACCACCAAGAAAGCACACTCGCTAAATAAGCGCAACGACTAAACTTTTGCAGCGGATGCACTATGTCGGTATGGTGGGCACGTGACCGAACCGACCGGGCGCCGCGAGCGCAAGAAGGCCCAGACCCGCCAGTCCCTGGCCGACGCCGCACTCGACCTCTTCCTCGAACACGGCTACGACCAGGTCGGCGTCAAGGACGTCGCCGAGGCCGCCGACGTCTCGGTGACCACCCTGTTCAAGCACTTCTCCGGCAAGGAAGCCCTGGTCTTCGACCAGGAGGACGACATCGAAGCAGCACTCGTCGCCGCCGTACGCGAACGCACCCCCGGCACGTCGATCCCGCAGGCGCTGCGCGAGCACCTCCTGCTGACGCAGACCCAGTTCGCCGTCCACACCGCGGACCCGCGGTTCGCCGACTTCACGCGCATGGTGCAGGAGACCCCCGCGCTGCGCGACTACGCCCACCGCATGTGGACGCGCCACGAAACCGCCCTGGCACGAGCCATCGCCGAGGCCGTCAACGCCCCCGAGGACGACGTCAGCTGCGCCGCCCTCGCCCGTTTCGCCCTTGAGAGCCGCAGCCTCATCCTGCGGCACGCCGAACCGCGCCGAGCCGCCGACGAGGCCTTCGCCCTGCTCGAACACGGCTGGGCAGCCTCCCGCCCGGGCACCTGACCCGGCCGCGCGGCCTCTCGCCCTATGCCGCGACGCCGGGTTCCCTGCCGGTCCGCCGGAGGAACTCGACGACCCGCGGCTCGCGACGCCAAGGGGTGAGCGCGGTGTTGAACTCGCGGACGTAGTCCTTAGCCCGGCTGGACTGGACACGGGCGAGGATGTCGACGGCCTGGTGGCCGAGCGCGAGGCCCTGGTCCAGGTCCTTGCTCTGGAGGTGGGCGGTTCCGACGATGGCCAACCGCATCCCGACCGAGCGGGTGAACACCCCGGGCGGCATGGCGGCGGCCTGCGCGTTCCACGCGAGGGCGGCCTCGGGGTGCTTCAGGTCGCGGAAGATCTCGGCGGCGTCGGCCGAGAGCCGCGCGTGGTGGTAGAAGTCGATCCACGCCGGCTCCTCGGCGCCGTCGCGGGCCTGGTCGAGCAGGCTCTCGGAGGCGGCGAGCGCGGCGGAGGCGGCCCGGGCGTCGTCGTCCCGGGCGTGGGCCCGGGCCTCGATGAGCTTGGTGAACGCGAGCACCCTGGGGGCTGCCCGGCCCTTGGCCCGCTCGAAGGCGCCCTGGGTCATGTCGATGGCCTCGCCGGCGAATCCCCTCAGCAGGGTCTGCATGGCCATCGTGGTCAGGACATAGCAGCCGAGCTGGACGTCGCCGCCGGCCCGGGCCAGGCGGAGGGCCTGGATGAAGTGCCGTTGAGCGACCTCGTGTTGGCCGACGTCGAACGCGGTCCAGCCCGCCAGGCGGGACAACTCGGCCGTCGCGGAGAACAGTTGGCGGCCGACCTCGTCGCCGAAGGAGCCGTTCAGGAGCGGGACCGCGCGTTCCCGGAGGCAGGCGGTGACGGAGTCGGCCTTCCAGTTCCCGCCGCCGTATCTGGAGTCCCAGCGCCGGGCGTCGTCTGCGGCGTCCCGCAGTTCGGCGAGGTCGGCGGCGCCGACCCGGCCGCGGCCGCGGTGGGCGGCGGTGTCGTCGGCGGGGGTGACCAGCCAGCGGGTGACCGGGGTGGTGAACGCGGAGACGGCGAAGCCCGCACCGGTGAGGAAGTCTCGGCGGTTCACGCTGCTCCAGAACGAAGTGGCCGTGCGCACGGCCTCGGCGGGGTCCCTCGGGAAATCCCACCCCATCGCGGCGTCCGGTGTCCCGGCATCGGCCATACCGATCTCGCCGAGTTCCACGGGCCGGCCGAGCCGCTCGCCGATCGCCCGGGCCAGCAGCTTCGGCACGGGCCAGTCCGGCACCATGCCGCGCGCCGTCCAGTTCACAACGGACGTGTGCGTGTAGGTCGTGGTCAGCCCGGCTTCGTGGGCGAGCTGGTTCACCCGGTGGGCCAGCGATTTGTGGCTGGCGCCCTCGCACTTGTCGATCATCCGGGCCAGTGCGTCGTTCGGCGGCTTGGTCCGGCGGGTGGTCGACGCCACAACGTCCCCCTCAGTCGGTCCCCGCACGGGCACGGGGAAGTCGTACGCGGCCCGCCACGAGAAGTCGCGTGTCCGGCACCCGAGGCCGGATCACCGAAGGTAGGGCATCCGTCGCTCATGGTGAATCGGATGCACGATGTGTGAGCCCCCCTGCGAGCCCTCCCCGCACCGGCTGCCAGGCGGTTGCCTGGTGCTCCGGGCCTCCGCCGGGACCTGCGGAAACCTCCTCCCGTCGGGGCCACCACCGATTCACGCTCAGGGGTGACAACCGGATGCGCGGAATCGCAGGACCGGCCGGCGCGGACGCCGCCCGCCCCTTCGGAAGGACACGTTCGTGAAACTCACCGTGATCGGCTGCGGCTACCTCGGCGCGACCCACGCCGCCGCGATGGCCGAGCTCGGCCACCAGGTCCTCGGCATGGACACCGACACCGACAAGGTCGACGCGCTGAACAAGGGCCAGGCCCCGTTCGTCGAGCGCGGCCTGGACGACCTGCTCGCCGAGCACACCGCCACCGGACGGCTCCGCTTCACCGCCTCCTACGCGGAGGCCGCCGACTTCGCCGACGTCCACTTCCTGGGCGTCGGCACCCCGCAGCGGGACGGCAGCGGCGCCTACGACCTCACCCACCTCCACACCGCCGTCCGGCGCCTGGCCCCCGGGCTCGGCGACGGCGCGGTCATCATCGGCAAATCGACCGTCCCGGTCGGCACGGTCGCAGAGCTGCGGCAGACCCTGGACGAGCACCTCCGCGCCGGGGTGAGCGTCGGCCTGGCCTGGTCGCCGGAGTTCCTGCGCGAGTCGTTCGCCCTCCTGGACACCCTGGAGCCGAACCGGATCGTGCTCGGCGTCGAGGACGGTGACACCGGCAGCGAGGCCGCCTTCCGGCAGGTCTACGCCGACATCCTGGCCGCCGGCTCCCCGCTGATCGTCACCGGCATCGCGACGGCCGAGCTGATCAAGGGCGCCGCGAACGCCTTCCTCGCCACCAAGATCTCCTTCATCAACGCGATGGCCGAGCTCTGCGAGCTGGCCGGCGCCGACGTCCGGCAGATCGTCCTCGCCCTGGGCTACGACCACCGGATCGGCGCCGAGGGCATGCGGCCCGGCCTCGGGTTCGGCGGCGGCTGCCTGCCCAAGGACCTGGCCGGGTTCGCCTACCGCGCCGAAGAGCTCGGCGCCGACACCGGCCTGCTCCGCCAGGTCGCGGCGATCAACCGGCGCCGGCGCGAGCACACCGTCGAACTCGCCCGCGAAGTCCTCGGCAACGCCGTGACCGGCCAGCGGATCGCGGTCTGGGGCGCCGCGTTCAAGGCCCACACCGACGACATCCGCGACTCCCCGGCCCTGGCCGTCGCCGACGCCCTCCAGCGGGCCGGCGCCGAGGTCACCGTCCACGACCCCGCCGCCATGGACAACGCCCGCAGGGCCTACCCCCGGCTCGACTACGCCGACGACCCCACCCAGGCCGTCACCGGCGCCGAACTGCTGCTGCACCTGACCGACTGGCCCCAGTACTCCGACGCCGACCCGGCCGACCTCGCCCGACACGTCGCCGTCCCCCGGGTCATCGACGCCCGCGGCACCCTCGACGCCACTCGCTGGCGCGCGGCCGGCTGGACCTTCCGCGCCCTCGGCCGCCCCTGAGCAGCTCGGACGACCCGCACGGAGCCCCGGCAGCCACGTGTATCCCGTCCGACTCTCGCGAACCTGCCTTTTGAGCACGGCCGCAAGCACCGCCCCACCCCATGGCCATCACTCACAGCCGACGGCCATGGCGGGCCGACGCCGCACCCGGCAGGATGGGCCCGTGCCGAAGAACCCACCGAAATCGATGCAGCACCACCTGCGTCGGTGCCTGAAGGGCCACGCCCGTGAACGCCGACCCTACGTGAACGCCGTCACGGTCCGCCTCCGAGCCGGATTCGCCTACGTAGCAGCCGAATTGCCCACCCAGGAGCCCCAGCCTCCGTGGTACCGGTGCTTCACCACCGGACTGCCCACCGGTTCCCCCGAAGAGGCACTCGGCTGCGCCTGCGGTGTGCACCCGGGCGACCCCGCCGGTCCGCCCCCGTTCGACACGGCAGCCCGGACGACGCGGGCATGATTCCTCTCCCTGCGCTGCCCCCGGGGGCCACGTGGCGCGCCACCGGCACAGGTGTCTTCTACTACGCGGCCCGGGTCGAAGGGCACTGGTGGGTCCTGCGACTCAACGACTTTCCCGAGCATCCCCTCTACACCTTGTTCATCGACGCACGGGTCATCGGTGACGTGGACGATGATCCGGCCGTCTGGCAGCAGTCGCCGCCTTCTGCGACGCTCCCCGTTCTCTCCGCGCCGGAGCGCACGGAGGTACTCCACCTCATGGCCGGTCTCGGCCCCTACGGCGCCGAGGCCGGCGCCCCGTGCACAAGCGACTGGTGCACCTGCAGCATCCTCACCGACGAATACGCGGCCCAGCTCAACACCCCTCCACCGACTTCTGCGGAGTAGCAGTAGGAGGATCGGCGGCCGCAGGCGCTGTGGGCCGGCGTCGAAGGGTCCGCCCCGGGGCCGGTGTCGTCCGTGCCGCCCGGGTCGGCTCTTCTCCGTGTCCTGACGATCCGGGGCCAGCAGAGTGCCCGTGGACACGGGCGCCTATGATCGGCCGGGGGCGGATCCGCCAGTTCGCGCACCACCCGCCGGATGCCACCGTCGGGGCCGGCTCACGGGAACGGATCACGGGAACGGGCCACGGGGGCGGACCAAGGGGTGGGGCACGGAGGGCTTTCGGGTCCGGCTGCCGCCCTGCGGACGGGGCTCCCCCGCGGAGGGCCGCGGTACCGGCCTCGCCGTCCGACCCACGACACGCACCCCGGCCGGCCCACCGCACCGCCGACCCGAATGGAGACCGATGTCCGAGATAACCGCCGAGGAGCCGCGCCAGCGCACGGCCGACCCGACGGTCCTGATTCTGGCCGCGATGGCGGCGGTGATGGCCGCACTCTCGGTCCGCATCCTGATGCTGGACAACGAGTCGACGGACTTCTACTACTTCCTCGGGCCCTGGTACCAGTACATCGCGAACAACGGCGGGTTCCACGCTCTCAGCGGCACCGGCTTCTCGGACTACAACGTCCCCTACCTGTACCTGATGGCCGCGCTCACCTACCTTCCGGTGGCCGCGCTGACGGGTATCAAGTGCGTCTCGATCCTGTTCGATCTGGCACTGGCGTACTACACGTTCCGCATCGTCTCCCTGCGGTCGCCGCAGCAGCCCTGGCGGGCCCTCGGCGCGGCGGTGATCGTCCTCTTCCTCCCCACGGTCGTGACCAACAGCGGCTGGTGGGGCCAGGCCGACGCGATCTTCACGACCTTCCTGGTCGGCGGCGTCTACCACATCCTGCGCGACCGGCCGTGGTGGGCCTGCTCGTTCTTCGGGATCGCGCTGGCGTTCAAGCTCCAGGCGGTCTTCCTGTTCCCGCTCCTGCTCGTCCTGGTGCTGGCGCGACGGATCCCGTGGCGAAGCCTGCTGGCCCTTCCGGCGGTGTACGTGGCGCTCGACATCCCCGCCGTCCTGCTCGGCTCCGACCCCTGGCAGCTGCTGACGGTGTACGCCCGGCAGCCGGACACGTACAAGGACCTCACGCTCAACGCGCCGTCGGTCTACCAGTTCGTCTCGGTGCCGTTCGAGGAGCAGGACGCCGTACGGCACGCAGGTGTGCTGGTCGCGGGCGCGCTGGTGCTGGTGCTGATCGGGCTGGCGGTCTGGGCCATCCACCGCGCCGGCGGGGCGGCGGCGCTGAAGGCCGGGGACGGGCGGGAGGCACCGGCGGTACGGGAGGGACGGCCCGAGCTCACGGACACGGGGATCCTGCTGCTGGCCGCCGTCTTCGCGATCGCGGTGCCGTTCCTGCTGCCGTCCATGCACGAGCGCTACTTCTACGTCGCGGACGTGATCAGCGTGATCATCGCCTTCCAGCTGCCCCGGCGGCTCTGGTACGTGCCGGTCCTGGTCCAGCTGTCGTCCTTCGGCAGCTACCTCAAGTTCATCGCCCCCAGCGTGTCGCCGTACCTGTCGATGCCGGCCCACGGCGCGCTGATGCTGCTGGCGCTGATAGCCGTACTCCGGGCCACCATCGGGGAGTTCCGGCGCTCGTGGACTCCGGGCGACCTCGAACCGGCCGCAGGGGCGGCGGCGCTGACCGCGTAGGTTCGCCGGATCGCCCGGTCACACGGCTTCGGACAGTGACCTTCCTCCCTCCCGCGGCATGATGGCCACCTCTCGCGTCAACCACGCTTGACGCGAGAGGTGGCCATCATGCCGTGGCGGCACGGGAGTTGACCACGGGCGCTCTACCCTTGGGGCCATGAAACAGCAGTACGTCACCATGGTCCTCGCAGGCCTCCTGATCGGAATCCTCGCGTTCGGCGCCGGCTGGTACACGGCCCGCGCCCGGGAGACCGCTCCGGCCCCGACCTACATCACGGTCACGCCGGAGCCGGTCACCGCGGGCACGATCTCCCCTCCCGCCTCGGAAAGTGTTCGGTAACCGATCAACATCGTGGCGTGATGCGCTGGCGGCGATCTTCGCGGCGGGGTGTCCGCGAAGATCACCGCCATGTGTGTCCCTTCGTGCAGACCTTCCTATGACTCGTCGTGGGCGGACGCCCAGTGGGCGGTGATCGAAGCGCCGCTGCCGGTGCGCGATCCGCGGCGGGGCCGCCGGCTGCTGTGATGCGGAAGGAACCGGCCAGCACTGGCCGCGCCTGGCGCCCACGCGGCGACGGCTCCCGCGATCTTCGACTCGCCGCACCAGGACGACGAGGCGATCGGGCTCGCCGGTTCGATCCTGGAGCACAAGGCCTCCGGGCGACCGGTCTATCTCGTGCTGGTGACCCGGGGCGAGAACGGCGGGCTCGCCCAGTACATGAATCAGGGCGCATGCCAGAGCCTGGGCAACAACTGCTCCGCCCCTGGGCACTACCACGCCCTCGGCTGGGCCGAGACCTGGCCGACCCCTGAGGTCGTCGTCGGCCGTACGGCCGAGTTCAAGCTCTCCGCCAAGGCCCTGGGCGTCGACAAGGTCATCAACTTCGACCTCTCCGACGAGGCGAGCGGCGACTTCGACGGCTTCGTGCAGAAGGTCATCGCCAAGGTCCGCTCGCTCGCCAAGCAGTACCCGGGCGCCTCGCACAAGTTCGCCGCGGGCCGACTCGACGGGAACCCCACGCACAAGGCATGCAGCGACGCCGCCTCCTCCTACGTCCTCGACATCCCGGACGCCCACATGGCGAAGAAGCGTGCCTCGATCCTCGCCTCCAACACATGGGACCCCAAGCGGAACCTCTACGCCCTCGGCTACCGCAGCGTGCCCGTCTGGATGGAACAGTCGCACTCCGACCCGCGGGAGTTCGTCCACACGCTCCCCTCGGACTACAAGCCGGGGCCGGTGGCGTAGCCGAGTAGCCGGTCGGGGCCACGAGCTCAGCCGGCGCGCGGTAGGGCTACTGACGAACGGCCCAGAAACGGTCGGCCATGTTGTCGAAGCCGACCGACGCGGACAGGGACTCCGGCGGCTCCTTCCAGAGCATCTGCCACTGGCCGTCGCCCGGGTCGTTGTCCACGATCACCTCCAGGCCGCGGGCGGTGTTGACCCAGCTGCTGGTCTGGTCGCGGAACCCGTAGTCGGCGAAGTACACCGGCCTGTCCTCGTGGAAGAGGTTGAACTGCAGCCTCCTACCGCCCCAGTTCTTGTCGGCGTAGAAGCAGTAGTAGGAGGGTTCGCTGGTCGGGGCCGGGCACTTCTTCCAGTCCGCGCCCCTGGCGGACCGACGGTGGTGGTCCCCGCTCCACGGCGGAGCCTGCGCCTCGCCCGGCAGCGGCAGGACCACCACCGCCCCGTCCGGGTACGTGATCTCGTTGGCGGCGGTCTGCTTACCGTCCTTGCTCGCGGTGAGTTGGGCGTCCACCGCCTGCTGCAGCAGGTCGCGGTCACCGCGGGCCAGGTTTCTGATGGCGGGCCGCGCGTCCTCACCCGTACTGGGCGCGGCTGCGGCCCGCGCCCCGAGGGGCGCAGCCAGGAGCACGAAGGCCACGACCCCACGAACGAGGAGACTGCGGACTTGAGAGTGCGTCATATTCCAACGGTAGCGATACGCATACGATATGTGATGCTCGCGTCTCGATCAGGGGGCGTGAAACGGCACGCACGCGCTGATCGATCGAAACCTGCGCCCGGGAGAGCACTTGCTGCTCACCGCGCCCGTCCGGGATCGTCCGGGATCGGGTCACGGAGCGGCCGGTGGTGGGCGGGCCGTCCGGCTGTGGACGTTCGGCCCCACCTCCCGCCGGCTGGTCCACGTCCGGATGCGGAACTTCCGTGTGGCATAGCCAATTTGGGTGAAGGTTTGCCCACCGGTCGACGGGAGGGCGACGGGGCGCCGTAGCCTCGGTGGCGACCCGTCGCCGCCGAGGTGCGCGATCCGTTCGGAGCCACGGGAATTCGTCGACTCGGAAAGGCCATCGACAGAAATGACACTCTCATCGGGCTCATCGGGCGGGACCGACGCGGCGGCCGGCGGGCCCTCCCGCCGGAAGCTCCTCAAGATCGGCATCGGCGTCGCCGTGGGGGCGGGGGCCATCGGCTCGGGTGCCCCAGCGGCGGTCGCCGGCGGTCCGAACGACCCTCCGAGCCCGACGGTCGCGACCAAGGTGAAGAACCTCAGCGGACCGGTCGAGACCGGGCCGTTCGCCTCGCCGTGGACCGACCTCGGCATCCCCGTGCTGTGTCCGGACGGCACCATGCTCTTCGTCTGCGGCGACACCTTCGACGGCGCCCAGGTGGGCGCCGCCGACTGGCGTGCCCCGGTCGGTCTGCGCTCCAGCAGCGCCGACCTGAACAACCTGCGCATCGACGGCAGCGTCGGCGGCAGCCACGCCAACAGCCTGGTCGACGAGCCGCACAACCCGGTCGGCGACAAGGCCACGACGGCGATCCCGTCCGACGTGTTCGTCGTCGACGGCGTGATGTACATGCACCTCATGCGCGGCGTCATCTACGACACCCACCACACCGACTTCTGGCGCTCCACCGACAACGGTGAGACCTGGCAGTACCTGTGCCAGTGGCCGGGCGACCTGTACGGCGGCCAGTTCCAGCAGAAGACGTACGCCGTGGCCGACGACGGCTACTGCTACGTCCTGTCCACGGTCTTCAACCGCGACGTGGAATCGGGAATGCTGCTGCACCGGGTACGGAAGGAGAGCCTCGGCAATCCGGACGCCTACGAGCCGTGGGGCTACGCCGACGGCGGGTGGCGGTGGAACGCGCCCGCCCCGACGACCGTCTTCGGCACCCGCAAGTGGGGCGAGATGTGCTTCCGCGCCATGGACGGCAAGTACGTCCTCACGTGGCTGAACATGGACCAGCTGTCGATCAGGGCGATGGTCTTCGCCCTTCCGACCTCGGACCTGACCACGACGCTGGAGCAGGCCATGATCCTCCCCTGCGCCCCGGGCCAGGAGGTCGCCAACCTCGTCGCCAGCCCGTACGGCGGTTTCGTCATCCCCGGCTCGACGTTCGGCAACTTCCACATCGTCGTCAGCCAGTGGTACGACCCGACGAACTACCGGATCATGCAGTACCGGATCAACATGCTGTCCTGAGCCCGCTCCGGCTTCGGGCCCGATGCCGCCGGCCCGGCGTCGGCCCGGAAATCATGTCGACCGCGCTCGCCTCGTCCGGTACGGTCGCGGGGTTGTTTTCGCTGCCGGGAGCCCGTGCGGTTCGCATGCGGTCTCCCCGGCGGTTCCCCGGCTGAGAGCAGGTATTCGTCATGGCGTGTCGTATCGGTGAGCTGGTGCTCGGTTGCCGCGACCCCGAGGTGCTGGCACGGTTCTGGTGCGAGGTCCTGGACTTCGTCGTACTCGGTCGCGAGGACGACGGCTCGATGGAGATCGGGCCGCGCGAAGGGTTCGGCGGTGCGCAACCGACGATCTTCCTCAGCCGTCGGGACGAGCCCGAGAAGGGCAAGTCCCGCCTGCACATCGACGTGAACCCCACCGACCGCGATCAGGACGCCGAGCTCGAACGCCTTCTGGCGCTCGGCGCGCGCCCGGCCGACATCGGCCAGACCGGGCAGGAGCAGTGGCATGTCCTGACCGACCCCGAAGGCAATGAGTTCTGCCTGCTCAAGGCTCGCATCGACCCGCTCTGATGCTCATCGGCCACGGCTCGGCGCCAGGTTCCGGACGCCCGGGGCCTGCCGCGAAGTCCGGTGCGGCGGGGGTGGCTTGATCGGTCTCGAATCTGACGTGGCGAAAGTCTTGTGCAGATTCGACAAGCTGACCAACCGCGTCTACTTCTGCACGGTGAACCCGAAGGAACGAACCAGCTGATTCCGCCGCCCGGTGGTTCGCTGCTCGCATGATGGCGTGGAGCCGCTGACGGGCCGCCAGGGGCGAGGCGCCCGGTTCGAGGTGTGTGCTGCTACTCGGTGCGGCTCCGGAGCTCGGCGAGGGTCTCCTCGACCAGCAGCCGCGCCTCGGCCACTGTTGCCGCCAGCAGTTCGGCGCTCTCTCCGGGCGCCCCCAACAGGTGGCGGACTCGCGGGCCGAAGCCGGCTGGCGCGGCCGGTAGCGTCTCGGCGGCGGCCAGCGCGCCCTTCTCGTTGAGGCACCAGCGCCGGTCGGCGGCGAACATCGCTTGCACCAGCACGCCAACGGCCCGGGAGAGGCAGAGCGAGACGTACAGCGTGTCCGCCCGTGCCGCGCCCTTCGCTGCGGCGCCGACCAGGAACTCCGCCTCCCAGGCTCCCGCCGTCAGGGCCTCTCGCAACGGCTCGGGGTAGGTCGCGGTCTCCTGTTGAAGGTCCGTCAGCTCGCGGGCTGGGTCGGCCAGGACCTGGCCGAGCGCCACCTCGCCCGCGTAGCAGGGCGACCAGAAGCCGAGGGGATGCCCCGCCTGCACGCCGACTTCGTACCGACCCTCGCGGCAGTCCGCCCACACCTGCTCGACCCGGTCCACGTCCCGCAGGATCCAGTCCACCGCCACGCCGTCGACTCGCAGCCACGCGCCGCCGTTCACCCACGCCCCCCAGCCGCCCGGGCCGGCCACCTCCACCTCGGGGCCGGCCAGCGCGCGCAACGCGGCGAGATCGAGCCCGCCACGGTAGTAGACGCCGAGGTCCCAGTCCGAATCCGGCCGGTGCTCTCCGCGGGCCCGGCTGCCGCCGAGCATGACTCCGACGACGCCCGGCACCTCGGCCAGGCGGTTGGCCATCTCCTCGATGATCGCTCGCACGGGGCGAGTCTGGCACTCACCAACGCGTCGGGCCAGCCGTTTCCGCCGGAGGCCATCGGATGCGAGGGCTTCGAGGGCTTCGAGAGCTTCGAGGGCGGGTGCCCCGGCGGCAGACGATCCACGCGCGTCTGGTGACGAGCGCGGGAGGGAACGGCCGATCCTCCGGAGCCATCGGGCGACGGAGCCGACACCCGTCCCCCGTGTCCTGTGACAGCACTCCAACGCCCCGCTCACCACCCCGAACGGACACGGTGAGTGTGGCCGAGCCACCCGAGCCGTGGGCCGGCTGTCAGGCGCAGCGGGCTTGCAGGTCCGCGGCGGAGTACCGCTTGCTGATCTTGCGCCCGGAGTCGTCGCGCAGGAAGAAGTACCACTGCTGATCCCTGTGGTGCCAGACCTTGTCCCGGACGGTGCCGCAGTGGGGGGTGCGGTTACGGTCATCGAGCACCACCTGCGCTCGTTGGCCGTCGTGGAAGGCGGGCGCGGGTATCTCGGCACCGCCCGGACTCAGCACGGCTGCGCGCGCCTGGTCGGTGAGCTGGTCCGCTTCCAGAGCCGAGTGAAGAACCGACCGGGCACACGACCGATCGTGGACGGTACCGAACGGAACCAGCTCATGGAGCTCGAAACGGCGGCTCGGCTCGGCACTGAGTCTGGCGGACGCGTGCAGGAGCATCGGCACCTCGGCCCAGCCCCCGGGCGGAAGCTCCCGATACACCTCACCCGAGGCACCCATGGCGGCCAGAACGTCGGGCGGGACCAGAGGCTGACGGACGTAGGCCTCGACAACCGCCAGACGCAGGTGCGCGGCAGGGATTCGCCGGCACAAGGCCACCAGGTCGCCGGGTCTGGTGATCAGGTTGATGAACGTGTGGTCGACGAACCGCTGGGCATCGAGGTGCTGCTCGCCACGTGCGTGGATGATGTCGACGGCGTCGGCGAACGCTGCGGGGAAGAGGTCTTCGTACGCCCATAGCCGGTAGGCGTTCAGTCGGTCGGCGAGCAGCCGGTAGCGTTGCTGGGCCGACAACGACATCAATCCATGGACGTCGATGTCCACTCACCTTCTCCCATCGCGGTCCGTGCCGGCGCTCGCAGTGTAGGACACCCTTTCACCGCACGATCGGTGTCGGCAGCCAACACCTGAGGGAAGGCGGCACGTTCATCGAACGCGCGGCGGTCCTTGAGGTGCCGGTTTCCGGGGTCGTTGGGTCGGCGCCGGTGGTGGGGCTTGGTGCCGGAGCCGGCGGGTGGGATCCGGCACCAATCCCCCTTCCCCAGGGGGAAGTTGGCCGCAAAGTGGCGGCGTCAGACCTGGTAGCGGTCCGGGGCGAGGAGGTGCAGGTGTTCGGCGACCCAGTCGGAGGTGTGGCGCAGGCCCTCGTCCAGGCCGACCCGGGGCTGCCAGCCGGCCAGGTCGCGCGCCTTGCGGTTGTCGGAGAGCAGCCGTTCGACCTCGCTGCCGCCGGGGCGCAGCCGGGTCGGGTCGACGACGATGTCGGCGTCCCGGCCGGAGGCGACGATCAGGGCCTTGGCCAGGTCGCCGATGGACACCTCGCTGCCGGTGCCGAGGTTGACGGTCTCGCCGAGCGTGCGGTCGGCGCGGGCGATGGCCAGGAAGCCCTCCGCGGTGTCGGTGGCGTAGGTGAAGTCCCGGGTGGGGGTGGTCGAGCCGAGCCTGATCTCCCGTGCACCGGAGTGGAGTTGGGCCAGGATGGTGGGGATGACGGCGCGGGCGGACTGGCGCGGGCCGTAGGTGTTGAACGGGCGGACGACGGCGACCGGCAGTTCGAAGGCGTGCCAGTAGGAGAGTGCCATCATGTCCGCGCCGATCTTCGAGGCGGAGTACGGGGACTGCGGCTGGAGCGGGTGGTGCTCGTCGATGGGCGCGGTGATCGCGGTCCCGTACACCTCGCTGGTGGACGTGTGCACCAGGCGGGCGCCGTGCCGCAGGCAGGCGGCGGCGACGTTCTGGGTGCCCACGACGTTGGTCTGCGCGTAGGCCTCGGGGGCCTGGTAGCTGTAGGGGATGCCGATGAGCGCGGCGAGGTGGAAGACGGTGTCGCAGCCGGCGACGGCGTCCAGGACCCGGCCGGCGTCGCGGACGTCTCCGGCGAGCATCTCGACGGGGCTGTCGGGGTCGGCCAGGTAGTGGGCGAGGTATCCGCGCTCGGCGTACGGCTTGTAGTGGACCAGGGCCCGGACGCGGGCGCCGCGGGCGACCAGCAGGTCGACGAGGGTGCTGCCGATGAAGCCTTCGGCGCCGGTGACCAGGACGGTCCGGCCGGTCCAGTCCTGGTGGGCGGCGGGGGTGTTCGGGTGGGCGGGGCGGTTCATGGTGGTCCTCCGGTGGTTCGGGGCGGGTGGTCAGCGGTCAGGTGGTCAGCGGTCGTACGGGCCAGGGACGGGGGCCGGGACGGCGGGCGGCGCGGGCGCCGGGGTCCGGCCGATGACGCGCAGCACCTTGGCGGCCAGCAGGTCGGCGGCGCGCGCGTGGTCGCCCGGGTCGGCGGCCTGCGCCATCGCGGCGAGCCGGGCCGGGTCGGCGAGCAGCGGTTCCACCAGGGCGGCCAGCCGTTCGCCGGTGCACTCGTCGTCCGGCAGCAGCAGGCCGGCGCCGGCGTCGGAGAGGACGCGCGCGTTGTGGGTCTGGTGGTCGTGCGGCGCGTGCGGGTAGGGCACCAGCACGGCGGGCATCCGGAGGCTGGAGAGTTCGGCGACGGTGGCCGCGCCGGCCCTGCACACCATGAGGTCGGCGGCCGCGTAGGCGAGGTCCATCCGGTCCAGGTAGGCGACGGCGTGCGCCACCGGGTTGCCGTCCAGCGCGGCCCGGACCTGCGCCAGCGCGGCCGGGCCGGTCTTGATCAGCAGCCGCCGGTCGGTGCGGTGGCGCCAGCGTCCGGCCAGTTCGACGGCGGCCGCGGTGAGGCGGGCGGCGCCGAGGCTGCCGCCGTTGAAGACCAGCAGCCGGACGCCGTCCGGGACGGCGAAGTGCCGACGGGCCTCGGCGCGCAGCGCCGCCCGGTCGAGCTGGGCGACGGCACCGACCAGCGGCATCCCGACGGTCTGCGCCGAGCGGCCGGCGGGCAGGTGCTCGCGGGTGCGGTCGAAGGCGAGCGCGATGTGCGGGGTGAGCCGGGCGGCGAAGCGGTTGGCCCGCCCGGGCACCGCGTTCGACTCGTGCACCACGCTCGGCAGCCCGGCCATCCTGGCGCCGACGATCACCGGCGCGCTCGGGTAGCCGCCCATGCCGACCGCGACCTGCGCGCCCTGGGCCCGCAGGATCTCCCGGCAGTCCCGGCCGGAGCGCAGCAGCGCCGCGGGCAACAGGTAGCGGCGCGCGCCGAGGGAGGCGTCGAAGGGGATCATGTCGACGGTGTGCAGCCGGTAGCCGGCCTGCGGGATGAGGGTGGTCTCCAGTCCGCGTTCGGTGCCGACGAAGGAGATCACGGCCCGCGGGTCGGCTCTGCGCAGCGCCTCGGCCAGCGCGAGGCCCGGGTAGATGTGTCCGCCGGTGCCGCCGGCGCCGATCACCACCGACAGGGGGCGGGCCGGATCGTGGTTGGCATGGTTGCCGTGGTTGCCGTGTTCTGTCCGCATGCCGTCGAGCTTGCTGAGGCCGCCTAAGAGACTTCTCAGAGTCGTTCTGCGGGGCGAGGACGACGGACGCGCCCAGGCGCGACCGGCGGCACAGAGGTGGCAACGCCCGGCAGAGGGCCCCGTGGCCGCCGCGAGGACGAGCTAAGAGGCTTCTCAGATTCGTTCTGAGAGGGTTGTCCGCATGAGCAACGGGCAGAGAGTGCTGGTCGTCGACGACGATCCGGAGGTGCGGGCCGCCGTCGAGGACGGGCTGGCCGTCGAGGGCTACCAGGTGCGCGGCGCCGCCGACGGGCTGGCGGCGCTGAACGAGGTGTCCGGCTGGCAGCCCGACGCGATGGTCCTCGACCTGATGATGCCCGTCCTCGACGGGCTGGCCGTCTGCCGCCGGCTGCGGGCCCTGGGCGACCGGCTCCCGATCCTGGTGCTGACCGCGCGCGACTCGGTGAGCGACCGCGTCGACGGCCTCGACGCGGGAGCCGACGACTACCTGGTCAAGCCGTTCGCCCTGGACGAGCTGACCGCCCGGCTGCGCGCCCTGCTGCGGCGCAGCGCCCCGGCCGCCGAGGAGCCCGGCTACCGCTTCGCCGACCTGGAGGTCGACCCGGCCACCCGGACCGGGAGCAGGGCCGGACGGCCGGTGGAGTTCTCGCGCACCGAGTTCGCGCTGCTGGAGGTGCTGCTGCGCCACCCCGGCCAGGTGCTCCCGCGCGAGGTGATCATGGAGCGGGTGTGGGGCGCCGACTTCGGCCCCGACTCCAACTCCCTCGCCGTCTACGTCGGCTACCTGCGCCGCAAGCTGGAGGCCGGCGGCGAACCCCGGCTGGTGCACACGGTGCACGGGGTCGGCTACCGGCTGGACCGGGCTTGAGGGCGCACGCGCGCTGGCGGCGCCGGCGCCCGCTGCGCACCCGGCTGGCCCTCGCCTGCACGGCAGCGGTCGCCGTGGTGGCGCTCGGGATCAGCGCGGCCGCGTTCAGCATCGTCCGCTACGAGCTCAACCACCAGCTCGACCAGCACCTCACCCAGCAGGCCACCCTGGTGCAGCAGCAGCACCGCGACCAGGGGCCGCAGGTCGTCTACGGCGAGTGCAACTTCCTGGCCGCCCCGGCCTGCGCCCAGATCGTCTCCGCCGACCCCGGCAAGGCGCCGAACGAGCCGTACCTGCTGCCCGTCACGCCGACCACCCGCCAGGTCGCCGACCGGCAGCGGGCCGGCTACTTCACCGACCTCACCATCGGCGGCCACCCGGCCCGGATGCTCACCACCCCGATGATCGCGGCGCCGCCCGGCGCCCGGCAGGCCGTCCAGGTCGCGCTGCGCGCCGACAGCGTCCAGGAGGGAGTGCGGCAGGCCGGCGCGCTGATGGCGGCCGTCGCGGCGGCGGGCCTGCTGCTGGCCGCCGTACTCGGGCGCACCGTGGCCCGCACCGCCCTCGCCCCGGTCGCCCGGCTGACCCGCACCGCCGAACGGATCGCCGACACCCGGGACGCGGGGCTGCGGATCGAACTGCCGCCCGGGCGCCGCGAGGACGAACTGACCAGGCTGGCGGGCAGCTTCAACACCATGCTGGGCGAACTGGAGCAGTCCGTGGCCGCCCAGCGCAGGCTCGTCGCCGACGCCTCGCACGAGCTGCGCACCCCGCTGACGGCGCTGCGCACCAACGCCGAACTGCTGGCCCGCGCCGACCGGTTGACCGAGGGACAGCGGGAGCGGGCGGCGTCCGCGCTGCACCGCCAGCTGCGCGAGGTGACCGGGATGGTGAACGACCTCATCGAGCTGGCCCGCGACGAGGAGCCGCAGCCGCTGCTCGAACAGGTCGCGGTCGGCCGGCTCGTCGGGCACTGCGTCGACACCGCGCGCGGCCACTGGCCGGCGATCGCCTTCGCCCTCGACGACGACGCGGAGGGTGCCGCGGGCCACGGCGCCGCCGAGCGCACCGTCCCCGGCGTGCCGGCCCGGCTGGCCCGGCTGGTCTCCAACCTCCTCGACAACGCGGCCAAGTTCAGCCCGCCGGGCGCCACGGTCGAGGTCCGGCTCACCGCCGGGCTGGAACTGACCGTCCGCGACCACGGCCCCGGCATCGCGCCCGAGGACCTGCCGTACGTCTTCGACCGCTTCTACCGGGCCTCCGCCGCCCGCGCCCTGCCCGGCTCCGGGCTCGGGCTCGCCATGGCGCGGCAGATCGCCCACGCGCACGGCGCCACCCTCACCGCCGAGGCCGCCCCCGGCGGCGGGGCGCTGTTCCGCCTGCGGCTGCCGGGCTGAGCGGGCCGCGACGGTTCGGCGGCGCGGCGGCCAGGCGGCCCGGAGGAGGAGCGGCGGCGCGGCCCCATCGGCGGCTGGTCCGCGCCGCCGGTCTTAGCGGACCTCCACCGTCACCGGATCCGAGGTCCTCTCGCGAACGGGGTGGCGGTCGTCCAGGCCGGTCAGGCCGAACAGCACCGCGCGGTATTCCAGGACGCCGCCGTGTGCTGCCTTGACCTGCGCGGCGACCTCCGCTTCGGTGCCCGTCTCGACCACGGCGCCGCAGGTCATCCGCTCCCACGTCGACCCGCTGCCGCGGCCCTCCAGGCACACCTGCACGTAGGCGGCGCCGTCGTCGTCCCCGTGCCCCGTGACCGTGAAGGTCGTGCCGACCCGCGCCGTGTGCGGAGCCACGACCTCCACCTCGCCCTTGGCGAACGCGGGCCCGGCGGCCAGGGCCACCGAGGCCAGACCCAGCGCACCGATCACGGCGGCCCGGCCGCCCCACGCCTTCGTCCCGGTCCTCTTCGTCCTGCTCATGAACCAACCTCCTCTGGAACGCCCCCACATGGGGGCCGCGCCTTGCGCAGGCGCCCGGGTGTGCCCACCGATTATCGGGGCCGGCCTCCGCCCCGGCCGGGTTGCGACGCGGCCCGGCGTGGTCGGGACGGGACGGTGGACTGCGGGATCGTCGGGCGGGTCGCTTCGGGAGTGGGCGGCTGCCGGGCCGGCACCACGGAGGGGCTGACCGTGGCCCCGGTTCTGCCCTTTCGTCCCTCGTCCAATCGCTCCCGCCGCCCCTAGACTCGGCGGGCGGGGGCGGCTGGAAGGACGGGGAGGGCGTGCGCGAGACACGGAGAACCGCGGAGCGGCAGACGACGGCGCCGGCCGCCGCCGAGCGCGGGGCGCGCCTCACGGGCCTGGCCGCGCTTCAGCGGCGGGTGGGGAACGCCGCGGTGACACGCCAGGTGCAGCGCCAGAAGGGCGGCCTGGACGAGCACTACGCCACGAGGCCCACCGAGCACCCCGAGTGGGGGCCGTACCAGGAGCTGACGAAGGCCGCGGGCATCCCCCAACCCCAGGCCGACGCCGCCTGGCAACTGCTGCTCGGCGGGGTCGACTCGCAGGGCGCGCTGAACGACGAGGCCATGGCGAAGACGAGCGACCGCCAGGAGCAGCGCGAGCTCCGGGCGTCGAACTCCTGGTACCAGGAGTTCGTCAAGCTCGTGGCCGAGCACCTGGAGATCGAGACGCCCACCATGGCCCTGTGGGCGGGCGGCATCGAGACCAGTGACTACGCGTACCGGAAGGGCCACACGCCCCTGGGGCGGACCCGGATCGGCAGTGTGCTCAACGTCCTGGAGCTGCACCCGGACTGGAAGCTGACGGGGCCGATGTGGAGCGTCCTGTCCAAGGCCTTCGTGTCCCGCGCGACCGGCCCCGTGCACATCTTCGTACGGGCCTACGCTCCGGAGAGCATCCTCATCAGGCTGGAGGTCCCGGAACTACGGCTGGTCCAGCGGCTGAACCCGGACGTGAAGCTGATCTGGCACCCCGTGTACACCGCTCCCGGCGGGCAGATGAGGGAGATCTCGAAGGACTGCCGACTCGTCGACAACGCGGAGTACGACGGGCGGGACAAGTGCGTGAGCGCCCTCATCCAGTACCTCAGGATGTTCCACGACGACGGCAACACCGAGGCCGCCCCCGCCCACAAGAGCATGGAGCGGCTGCTCGTCGCGAACGGCCACAAGGACGGCGTCTGAGACTGCCTCCCGGGCAGGCGGGCCCTGCCTGCCCGGGCGGTGCGGCTACCGGACGACCACGGTGTCGGGGACGCGGTTCGGCCCGCCGGGGGTGAGGGCACCCGCCGGGGCGAGGGCATGGCGTGGGCGCCCTGCGCGGGTGAGCCGTCAACTGTCCGGCGGACAGGGCCCATCGGTTTCTGGGACAGGATCGGGATACTTCCCGCACCTGCCTGTGAACGACCCCCGCCTACGGTGATCACACCCGGTGAACCTCACCGGTCGAACGACATCGGGAGACCTCATGCGCACGCGCCGCCTCGCCCTCACCGCCGCCGCCGTCGCGGCGCTCGCCGCCACCGCGACGGCCTGCGGGCCGGACAACAGCGACACGGGCTCCACCGCCGCCAGCCCCGCGGCCACCGCCGCCGCGCCCACCGGGGCCGCAACCGCATCCACCGGGGCCTCGCCGACGAAAGCCGCCGCCGCGCCCACGTCGCCCTCGACGCCGAAGTCGTCCTCCACGCCGAAGTCGCCCGACGCGGCCTCCTCCCCCGCCGCCGACAAGACCGGCTACGGCCAGGCCTGCGGCGCCAACGACCTGGTCCTCGGCGCGAAGGCCGAATCCCAGGCCGGCGGCTACCTCCTGATCACGGCCAAGGCCAAGCCGGGCATCACCTGCACGCTCCCCGGCACCCACCCCACCATCGCGTTCGGCTCGCGCGGCATCGAGGCCGCCAACGCCGAACAGGCCACCGGCGAACCGATCACCCTGAGCGGCGCCAAGGTCGCGTACGCGGGCATCATGACGAAGACCACCAAGGACAACCAGGCGGTCCAGTTCACCGACGTCATCGTGGGCATCGGCAACGCCGACCCCAACCCGGCCAGCATCCTCGTCGGCGACACGCCGGTCGACAAGCCGATCGTCACCAACTGGCACACCGTCGCGAAGGACGCCGTCCCCGGCCTCTGACGGCCGTTCACCGACGGGGCGCGGACCGGCCGTACGACGGCGACCACCGTACGGGCCTGCGCTGTTGCGCTGTTCAGCCCAGGAAGTCGACGCGGTCGATGAGGCCTTCGCGCACCCGGTAGGCCACCAGGACGCGGACCGGCTCGTCGGCCAGGCCGTGGGCGACTTCGTGGTCGACCACCCAGTCGCCTTCGCTGAGCCGCCCCACGATCTCCGCCCGGCAGCGGCCCTTGGCGAACTGTCCGGCGTACCTGTCGCGCAGAGCCTGCCGGCCCTGAAGTCGGGTGCCGTCGGCCCGGTGGATCGTGATGTCCTCGGCATAGGTGGCGACGAAGGCGTCGATGTCGTGGCTGTTGTAGGCGGCGAGCTGCTGCTCGACCACCTCGCGCGGTTCGGTCATGTGATTGGTCGTTCCTTCCTCGGTGTACGGGTTACGTGTTACGGGTTCAACCGGGCTCAGGCCGCGAGACGGCGGGTGGCGAGTTCGGCGTAGAGCGCGGCCCCGTCGGGGAGCACCGCGTCGTCGAACTCCGCGTAGGGCGAGTGGTTGACCGGCAGGTCGTCGGGGTCGGTCCCCTTCGGGGCGGCGCCGAGCCACACGAACGATCCCGGCACGGCGTCCAGGACCCGGGAGAAGTCCTCCGACCCGGTCATCGGGTTCGGCATCGACTGGAAGCGCTCCTCGCCGAAGACCTCCCGGACGGTGTCCGCCAGGAAGTCGGTCTCGGCCCCGTCGGTCACGGTCACCGGGTACTGGGGAAGGTACTCGACCTCGGCCCGCAGGCCGTGGGCGGCCGCGATGGCCCTGACCAGCTCCACCGTGGTGTCGGCGGCCTTGGACTGCGCCTCGGCGGAGAAGGTGCGCACGGTCGCCTCGAAGTAGGCGGTCTCGGGGATGATGTTGCGCTGGGTACCGGCCTGGATCAGCCCGACGGTGACCACCACCGGATCGAACACGTCGAAGCGGCGGGTCACCATGGTCTGCAGGGCGGTGACCATCTCGCAGGCCGCCGGGATGGGGTCCTTGGCCCGGTGCGGTACCGAGCCGTGGCCGCCCGCACCGTGGACGGTGACGTTCAGCGCAGTGGAAGCGGCCATGATCGGCCCGCGCCGGGAGCCGAACTCCCCGTGCCGCATGGCCGACGACACGTGCAGGGCGTAGGCGGCGACCGGGCGCCTGCCTGCCGCGTCGAGGACGCCCTCGGCCAGCATGGCTCCGGCTCCGTCCCACCCCTCCTCGCCCGGCTGGAACATGAAGACCACGTCGCCGTGGAGCTGTTCCCGCCGTGCGGCCAGCAGGTGTGCGGCACCCGCGAGCATGGTGGTGTGCAGATCGTGTCCGCAGGCGTGCATGGCCCCGTTGTCGGCGGCGAACGGCAGCGGGGCCTTCTCGGCGACCGGCAGGCCGTCCATGTCGCCGCGCAGCAGCACCGCCGGCCCCGGTCGGCCGCCGCGCAGCACCGCGGTGACCGAGCTCAGCGCGGAGCCCTGGCTCACCTCCAGCGGCAGTCCGTCCAGGGCCCGCAGCACCCGCTCCTGGGTGCGCGGCAGGGTCAGTCCCAGCTCCGGGAACCGGTGCAGGTCGTGGCGCAGCCGGACCAGGTCCGGGGCCAGAGCGAGAGCGTCGTCGTGCAGGGACACGGGCACCTCCGTCGATCCCGCGCGTGGCGGGAACTTGTGCAGAGCGATCTTGTTCCGTGATTCTGGATCTCTCGGCGGGATTTTCCCGCGATTTCGCAGGATCACGCCACCAGGAGGCCCTTCGATGAACGAATCCACCGGCAGCCGGCCGTGACCGGCACCGAGGTGACCGGCGCCGAGGTGACGGTGGACGAGCTGGACCTCGCCCTGGTGAACGCGCTGCAACTGCGGCCCCGCGCACCCTGGTCCCTGCTCGGCCAGACGCTCGGGATCAGCCCGGTCACCGCCGCCCGCCGCTGGCACCGGCTCTCGCAGGCCGGGATCGCCTGGGTGACCGCCTACGGCCTGCCGCACCCCGAGGACCGCGGGTGCGTCGCCTACCTCGACCTCGACTGCGCTCCCGACCGGCTCCGGCAGATCGCCGACGAACTGGCCGAGGACCCGCACGTGATGAGCATCGAGCACCTCGCCCAGGGCTGCGACCTCGTCGTCACCGTGGCCTTCACCGACCTGGCGATGGTCTCCCGGTACACCGCCGAACGGCTCGGCCCACTCCCCGGGGTCAACGCCGTCCGCGTCCACCTGGCGACCGGCTTCTACGCCGAGGGGATCCGCTGGCGACTGGACTCGCTGGACCCCGCCCAGCGCGTGGAACTGCACGACGATCACCCGGCGGGCTACGGGACGCCGTCCGGCGCACGAGCTGAAGTCCGGCAAGAAGACCGGGAGTTGCTCATCAGACTGGGCGTCGACGGCCGCCTCGGCCAAGCCGAGCTGGCCGCCGCCACCGGGCTCAGCCCGTCCACGCTGCGCCGGCGCCTCGACCGGCTGGCCGCCTCCGACGCGATCCGCTTCCGCTGCGAGATCGCCGCCCGCGACGCCGGCCGGCCGGTCCTGGCGACCTTCCGGGCCAACCTCCCCCCGGACCGGCTCGACGAGGTCGGACCCCAGCTCGCCAGACTCCCCGAGGTCCGGCTGTGCGTGTCCGTCACCGGCCCTCACAACCTCCTGCTCTCCGTCTGGCAGCGCTCCCTCGCCGACGTCCAGCGGCTGGAAACCGCTCTCGCCCGCAGGTTCCCCGACCTGCGGGTGGCCGAGCGCCGCGTGTCGCTGCGCACCGTGAAGCGGATGGGCCGGATCCTCGACGCGGACGGACGCGCGGTCCGCGCCGTTCCGCTGGACATCTGGCGGGACCCGGTCCCGGTCTCCTGACGGCCGTTCAGCCGTTCAGCCGTTCAGTCGTTCGGACCGGTCGGCGCCGCAACGCGCCGTCGCCAGGAGCCGCCAGGAGCCGCGGGCCGCCTCGCGCAGGCCCGGCGGCCCGCCCGCGTGTTCCGGCCATTTCCGGGTGTAGGCGCCCGTACCGGTCGCCCTGGTGGGCAGGATGGCCGACGGCCCGCTCCACTGCCCGGCGCCGGGCTCCGCAGACCGATCGGAAGGCAGGGACCAACCATGCCCAGGAGCGCACGGCGACGCACGGCGGCGGCGACCGTCTGCGCCGCACTCATCGGCGCAGTCGGCCTCCTCGCACCATCCGCCCAGGCCCAGGCACGGACCCAGGCACCGGCCCCGGTACAGGCACCGGCGACCGCGTCGTCGACGGCGGACCGGCCCCGGGACACCACCACGCCCCCGGGCACCGAGGGGCAGTCCACCACGGTCACCCGTCCCGACGGCACCCAGGCACGGTTCGCGGTCTTCTCGACCGACTACGCCACCGGACAGACCATCTGGTACCAGACGCAGTCCGCCCCCGGCGGCCCGTTCGGCGCCTGGAGCCAGGTCAACGGCATGAACCTCAACTTCCAGAACCAGGTGCTCACCGCCGCCGCGGACGCCGACGGCGCCCTGGAGGTGTTCACCATCGGGTACCAGTCGTCGGTCCTGGTCCGGATGCACCAGGCCGGCCCAGACGGGCCGTGGTCGGCACCCGAGCCCTTCGGCCCCGCCGGGGCGGGCGTGCCGAGGTTCTTCGGGGCGCCGGTGGCCTTCCAGCGGGCGGACGGCACGCTGGCCTTCTTCGAGGTCTACCAGGGCTCAAGCAGCCCGCAGTTGTACGTCAACGAGCAGAGCGCCCCCGGTGTCTGGGGCTCCTGGACCGCCCTGGGATCCGGTCCGCTGCCGTCCGGGGTCGCCACCCCCTCCTCCATCACCGAGTCGGCCGACGGGACGTTGACGGTGGTCGCGCACATGTGGAACGCCTCCTCGTGGTTCGCCCAGATCTCCGAGCAGGCCCCGGGCGGCGCCTGGGGCCCCTGGAAGGACTGCCGACCCGGCAACTGCACCACCGGCTGACCTCGCCGGCCACACCCCGGAAGCCCCGCGAGGCGGCCGGGAGGCCGAGCGCACCGCCCGGCGGCACCGCCCCGCCGACCTGCCCGGCGGCCTCGACCACCCCCGGGCCCGAGCCGCCCGAGGCGCTGGCGCAGACTGGGAGGCGGACCACACCCGACCGACCGGAGGACGACACCCATGGCCGACCGGCCCCTGACGCTGATGGCAGTGCACGCCCACCCCGACGACGAGGCCACCTCGACCGGCGGCGTCCTCGCCCGCTACGCCGCCGAGGGCATCCGCACCGTCCTCGTCACCTGTACGGACGGCGCCTGCGGCGACGGCCCCGGCGGCGCCAAGCCGGGCGAGGAGGGCCACGACCCCGCCGCCGTCGCCGAACTGCGCCGCCAGGAACTCGAAGCCAGCTGCCGGGTCCTCGGGGTCGACCACCTCGAACTGCTCGGCTACGGCGACTCCGGGATGATGGGCTGGCCCGCCAACGACGCCCCGGGATCGTTCTGGAGCACCCCCGTCGCCGACGGCGCTGCCCGGCTCGCCGACCTGATGCTCCACTACCGGCCCGACGTCGTCGTGACCTACGACGAGAACGGCTTCTACGGCCACCCCGACCACATCCAGGCCAACCGCATCACCATGGCCGCCCTCACCCAGGCCGCCCTGACGCCCAAGGTGTACTGGACCACGGCGCCGCACTCGATGATGCAGCGCTTCGGCGAGCTCATGCGCGAGTTCGGCGCCGACGGGAACGACGGGGGCGACGGGGACAACCCGGAGCCCACCGGGGAGGCCGTGGAGCTGCCCCCGATCGGGCTGCCCGACGAGGAGATCACCACCTGGGTGGACGCCACCGCCTTCGGCGGGCAGAAGTACGACGCGCTGCTCGCGCACGCCAGCCAGGGCGAGAACATCTTCTTCCTGAAGATGGGCCGGGAGCGGTTCACCGAGCTGATGGGCGTGGAGACGTTCGTCCGGGTCCTCGACACCACCGGCGCGGCGCTGCCCGAGAAGGACCTGTTCACCGGCCTGCGCTGAGCCGCAGGCTGAGCCGCAGGGCAGGCCCGGGCCCCGGACGAAACGATGCAGGCCACGCCCGGAAGGGCGTGGCCGCTTCCACTCGGGGGCAGTCGGCAAGGGCCCAGACCTGGACCGGAGCCCTGGCTGCCGGTACCCGTGCCCGCGCCGGTGACCGAACCGGTGCGGGCCGTCGGATCAGCGGGTGGTGTAGCCGCCGTTGGCGAACACGGTCTGCCCGTTGATCCACCAGCCGTCGGTGAGCAGGAACTTCACGAGCGGGGCGATGTCCTCGATCCTGGTGAGCTCCCCGTTCATGGAGGACGACTTGTGGTAGGCGACGGAGTCGTCGGTCTCGGCCGGGTAGAAGAACGAGGTGTCCATCGGGCCGGGGGCGACGTTGTTGACGGAGATGTTGCGGCCGAACAGTTCCTTGGACAGGGCGCGGGTGAAGTGCTCGACGGGGGACTTGCTACCGGCGTAGACGGAGTACAGGCCGGTGTAGGCGGCCAGCAGCGAGGTCACGATCGTGACGATCTTCCCGCCGTCCTCCAGACGCTTGGCCGCCTCGCGCATCATGAAGTACGCCGCCTTGGTGTTGACGGCGAACATCCTGTCGAACTCTTCCTCCGTGGTCTCCGTCATGGGCTTCTTGATGACCATGCCGGCCGTGTTGACCATGCAATCGACCTTGCCGAAGGCACGCACCGCGGTGTCGAACAGCGTCTCCACCTCGGCGACCCCGCTCAGGTCGCCCTGATGGACGATGGCGTCGCCGCCGAGCTTCTTCACGTCGGCCGCCGTCTGCTCGGCCTTGTCGCGGGAGGAATCGCTGTTGTAGTGCACAACGATCCTGGCACCGTCCCGGGCGCACTCCTTGGCGATGAGGCTGCCGAGGTTCTTCGATGCGCCTGCGATGACGACGACCTTGTCCTTGAGCGTATGGCCGGGCATGGAACTCTCCTCATCGGGAGCCGGAGGAAGGGGAGGGAAGGGGGGAAGCCGGGCAGGCCCGCCGGCCCGGACGGGTGTGCCTGGCGTCTCGCCGCCACCACCACGCTCACGCTATGGCGGCGTGCCAGGGCCCGCATGTCGAGGTCCCGCGGCTTGCGCCCGTGGCGATCGGCACTCACCACCACGCACGGGGGAAAGGCCCACGGCTTGGTGCCGGCCCGCATCACGCCACGGGCGGGTGTCCCTGCCACGCCCAGGAACACCGGGGTGCCGCCCCGCCCACCCCCGCTCCCCCAGAGTTAGGAATCACGCCGGGCTGTCCACGAGCATCCGATTCGTCGCCCCCGGCCTCAGCGAAACCGGCGAAAGGCACGACATGACCAGCAGCACTCCCGGCGGCACCCTCACCCTGGCCCCCGACCTCACCCTCAGCCGGATGGGCTACGGTGCCATGCAGTTGGCCGGCCCCGGCGTCCTCGGTCCCCCCAAGGACCGCGACCAGGCCTTGGCGGTCCTGCGCGAAGCCGTCGAGCTGGGCATCACCCACATCGACACCAGCGACTACTACGGGCCGTTCGTCGTCAACGCACTCATCAAGGAAGCCCTGCACCCCTACCCGGCCGGACTGCACATCGTCACCAAGGTCGGCGCCCGCCGCAACGAGACCGGCGACTGGATCCCCTCGCAGGAACCCGCGGACCTCAAGGCCCAGGTCCACGACAACCTCCGGCACCTCGGCCTGGAGGCCCTGGACGTCGTCAACCTGCGCCTGGACTCGGTGGAAAACATCTCCGACGCGCCCATCGCCGAGCGGTTCGGCGCCTTGGCCGACCTGCGCCGTCAGGGGCTGATCCGCCACCTGGGCATCAGCGGCGTCTCCGACGCCCAGCTCACCGAGGCGCAGGCCATCGCCCCGGTCGTCACCGTGCAGAACCTCTACAACCTGGCCAACCGGCAGGACGACACACTCGTGGACCGCTGCGCGGACCAGAACATCGCCTTCGCCTCGTTCTTCCCCTTGGGCGGCTTCAGCCCGCTCCAGTCCCAGGTGCTCAACGATGTCGCCGCCCGCCTCGACGCCTCCCCGCAACAGGTCGCACTGGCCTGGCTGTTGCAGCGCTCGGCCACCACCGTCCTGATCCCCGGCACCTCCTCCATCGCCCACCTGCGCGAGAACACCGCCGCGGCCGACCTGGTGCTGCCCGCCGACGCGGTCGCCGAACTCGACACCATCGGCTCGGCGAGAGCGCGGTAGTCCTCACCGTGGTCCTCAACCTCGACCATGGCCGGGCGCCCGTGTCCTGCGGCGGTTCCCTCACCGCCCGCCCGGATCCGGGTCCCGCCGCGGTTGCGCCCGTCCGGGTGGCCTTCCGCGCTTCCGGCTCCCCTCCGTTCGCATGCGGCGCTAGGTTGCTGGGCGACCCGCTGGCCCGCTTCCCGGAGGACACCGATGGCCATCTCCGCTCTGGACCACTCGACGACCCGCTATTCCCTCCCCCACGCCTACTGGATGGCGCAGGCCGCCGGACTGGCCGTGCTGGACCGGGCCGGCATCGAGGACAAGGCCCACGCCTGGGGCTTCGACGAGGTGCGGCACTTCGAGTCGACGCACCAGATGCCGTTCCTGATCGAGGACACCCAGGCCTACACGATGGCCAGCGACCGCATGATCGTCACCGGTTTCCGGGGCACCGAGGTCCTGAAGATCTACGACTGGCTCACCGACGTCAGCACCCCGCCCGTTCCCGGACCGGCGAACAAGGGCTTCGTCCACTACGGATTCCACCAGGCCCTGCGGTCCGTCTACCCCGAGATCCGCGACACCATCCAGGGACTGCGCACCAACGGGCAGAGCGTCTGGTTCACCGGCCACAGCCTCGGCGGCGCCCTCGCCATGCTGGCCGGCGCCTGCTGGTACTTCGAGGAGCCTCGCCAACTCCCCGACGGCGTCTACACCTTCGGCCAGCCCCGCACCTGTGAACGCCTTCTCGCCGCCGCCCACAACACGGCTTTCCGGGACCGCTGCTACCGCTTCGTCAACAATAACGACATCGTCCCCCAGCTCCCGCCCGAGCCGGCCTTCACCCACGTCAGCGCACTCCGCTACTTCGACGCCGACGGAGGGCTCCACGAGGCCATGCCGCTCATCGCCGGGTTGAAGGACCGGGCGAAGGGTTACCGCCAGGACATGTTCGCCCCCGAGACCGACGGCATCAAGGACCACCACCTGCGCAACTACCTCGCCGCGTTCGAGAAGAACCTCGCCACAACCGCCTGATCGCAGGACACCCCGGGGCCGGCCGGGTGGCCCCGGCGCGACCAGGTGGCTCAACAGCGGTCGCGCCGCTTCACCCTGCTGGGACGTCAAGGAGAAGTTCAACGGCTCCGCCGTACCGGTCGGTGCGGTGCTGACGTTGCCGGAGCTGGATTCCGTCTCCGACACTGCACACCCGGCGCACGCGGATACCGGGGTCACCGCCCGTGCTCCGTCTGGAGCAAGCGGCTGCTGACGGGATCTGCCCGACTCCCCCGCATGGCGGCGTCGATACGGCCGCCGCACCGGTGCCCCGCCACGCCTGTTGACGAGTCAGCCCGCTGTCGTTTTCGGATCAGTAGTCCAGGACGCGCTGGAGATAGGCGGTCCTGGCCGCGATGGCGAGTTGCGAGACGGCCGCCTGCGGCGCGGCGGTGGCGAAGGCGTGCCAGGCTCCCGGCCACACGTGCAATTCGACCGGGACTCCGGACCGGGACAGCCGCGCGGCGTAGTCGATGGTCTCGTCCCGGAAGGTGTCGACCTGGCCGGTGTCGATGTAGGTGGCGGGCAGCCCGCTCAGGTCTGCCGCGCGGGCCGGAGCCGCGTAGGGCGAGACCTCGGGCCCGCCCCTGGCCTGCCCGAGCAGGCAGGTCCATGCCGTCAGGTTGGCCCGGCTGTCCCAGAATCCCTCGCGGTCGAGTTCCTGGCTGGACGCTGTCTGACAGCGGTCGTCGAGCATCGGCGCCTGCAGCATCTGGTGGGCCAGGGCCGGGCCGCCGCGGTCCCGAGCCAGCAGCGCCGTCGCCGCTGCGAGCCCACCGCCCGCGCTCGTGCCCCAGATGATCAGCCGTTCGGGGTCGATGGACAACTCGTCGGCGTTGGCCGCGACCCACGCCAGCCCGGCATAGCAGTCCTCGACGGGTGCGGGATGGGGATGCTCGGGAGCCAGCCGGTACTCCACCGAGATTCCGACGATGCCGAGGACGTCCACCCACTCGGCGAGCACGTGGGAGAGCTCCCACTTGTTGCCGGAGATCATACCGCCACCGTGGGTGTGGTAGACGCACGGGCGTGAGCCCGCGCCGCGGGTAGGACGCATGATGAGCAGCGAGATCTCCGGTGCCCCGGCGGGGCCGGGCACCGTGCGTTCCTCGATCTCGACGGCCCCGTCCCGGCGCAGCGCGGCCGCGTCGGCCCCGCCGGGCACCGTCGCGTTCATTTCCCGGTAAGCGGGGATATCGGCCGGCCCGAGCCAGCCGAGTTCCCGCACCTCTTGCGGATAGGTGGCCAGGATTGCGGCCAACTCGGGGTCGAACGGTGGTCGGGAGTACATGCTCGGGTCCTTCCTTCAGTGGTTCGCCGCCCCAGTGTCCTGGCCGGTCGCCGCCCGATCCACCGCCGGATGGCTCACGTCATCCGCCATGTGGCGGATATGGTCCAGTGGTGGAAGAACTGCTCCAACGGCTCTCGGCACTGGATCCCGCCGCCGGGGACGCGGTGCGCGCCATCGCCTACTTCGACACCCTCGTCGAGCAGCGGGCCGGCCTCGATGCCTTCGTCAGGGCCGGGGCCATCCTCTCGGGCTGCACGGCGGGGCTGGCCGATCCCGACCGTCACGTCCTGGTGCGCATCCATCCCGACGGCCACCGGCTGGAACCGGCCGCGGACGTTCCCTCCTGGCCCGGCACCGCACTACGCGGTACGACCGCAGGCCGGGTCTGGCTCGAACGCACCGGCATGTCGCTGCCCACCGACGCCATCGTTCTCGAACGCCTCGCGGCCGGGGCGGGCATCGTCCTGGACCGAACCCGCGGCCGGGCCGCCACACACGACCCGGCCAGCGTGGAAGTGCTGCTCTCACCGGAGGCCACACCCGCAGCCCGCGCGCAGGGCGTGCGCAGACTCGCCCTTCCCGCAGCGAGATTCAGGGTCGCGGCCCTGCTGGGAAACCCGGATGATCCAACGATCAACCGGTGGAGCACTCGCCTCGGACGCGTGACCGCCGCCATCGTCGTCGACACCACGACCGAGCCCACCGCGAGCCTTGGACCCGGCATCGGGACCGAGCACGGGCCAAGAGCCGGGCTGGGCCCCGCCGTGGAAGCCGGTGGGCTGCCGCGATCATGGCACGGAGCGCTGACGGCGCTGCGGCTGACAGCCGAGACCCACGGTCCGCGCCACCTCAACTACGACGCGCTGGGCGGCCTGGCCCTCGTGGCCGAGCATGTCTCCCCGCACAACGCGTTGATCGAGGATGTGCGCGCGCTGCGTGCGGCGGAAAGAGCCGGCACCGGCGCGCTGGAAACCCTGGCCGCCCTCGAAGCCCACGACAGCCTGCGCCAGGCAGCCGCCGCGTTGCATCTGCACCACTCCACACTCCAGGCGCGCCTGCCCAAGCTGACCGCCGCCCTCGGCTTCGCCCCCGACACCCCGCAAGGACGCACACGCCTCCACCTCGCCCTGGCCCTCCACCGACTCAACCTCAACGGTCCCCTTCCCTAGCCCCCTTCCCTAGCCACCGAGCAGCAGTCGCAGTCCTCGGGGGGGGGCGGTCACGTCGAAGACCATGAGGGCGCTCTCCGCTAGATCTAGATAAGGAGTACATCGGCCATCTGGCCGACCTGGCCAGCCGGTTCGACCCGCACACCAGCGGCAGGCACTCGCCGCGTCGCTGCCCGCACTCCTCAGGACGGCCCGGCTCGCCACCCGACCGACCGACACGCCGACGGCACCACTTCCTCCTCCCCGGAAAGGAACCACGCCATGACCGCCCCGCACGCCTTCCCCCTGGAACCCGCCCCGATCCACGTGCCCGACGAGGTCCTCGACGACCTGCGCACCCGTCTCACACTGACCCGTGCCCCGCTGGACGAGGGGAACGAGGACTGGTCCTACGGCGTCCCGGACAGCTACCTCCGTGAGCTGGTCGCCTACTGGCGGGACGGCTACGACTGGCGCAAGGCCGAGGCCGCCGTCAACGCCCACGAGCACTACCGGGTGAGCGTCAGCGGTGTCCCGGTGCACTTCATGCGCAAGCCCGGCCGCGGCCCCCGCCCGATCCCGTTGATCCTCACCCACGGCTGGCCGTGGACGTTCTGGCACTGGTCGAAGGTGATCGGCCCGCTCGCCGACCCGGCCGCGTACGGCGGCGACCCCGCCGACGCGTTCGACGTCATCGTGCCGTCCCTGCCCGGCTTCGGCTTCCCCGGCCCGCTCACCGGCTTTCCCGACGTCAACTTCTGGAAGGTCTCCGACCTCTGGCACACCCTGATGACCGAGACCCTGGGATACGAGAAGTACGCCGCCGGGGGCTGCGACATCGGCGGGATCGTCTCCAGCCAGCTCGGCCACAAGTACGCCGACGAGCTGTACGGCATCCACATCGGCTCCGGGCTGCCGCTCGACTTCTTCACCGGCCCCCGCGCCTGGGACTTCGCCCGGAACCGGCCCCTCACCGACGACCAGCCCGCCGACGTCCGCGCCCGCACCATCGAGCTGGACCACCGCTCGGCGTCCCACCTCGCCGTGCACACGCTCGACGGCGCCACCCTGGCCCACGGGCTGAGCGACTCCCCCGCCGGGCTGCTCGCCTGGCTGCTGGAGCGCTGGAACGCCTGGAGCGACAACGGCGGAGACGTCGAATCCGTCTTCACCAAGGACGACCTGCTCACCCACGCCACGATCTACTGGGTGAACAACTCCATCGCCACGTCGATGCGTTACTACGCCAATGCCAACCGCTACCCCTGGACCCCCGCCCACGACCGCACCCCGGTCGTCCAGGCCCCGGTCGGCCTCACCCTCGTCACGTACGAGAACCCACCCGGTATCCACACCGCCGACGAACGCGTCCGGGCGTTCAAGACCGGCCCGCAGGCCGACTGGTTCAACCACGTCAACGTCAACGCCCACGACCGCGGCGGCCACTTCATCCCCTGGGAGAACCCCGACGCCTGGGTGGGCGACCTGCGCCGCACCTTCCACGACCGCAGGCCCTGAACAGCCCTGCCGGCTGGCCCGGCGACAGGCCGGACGAACGCTGCCCGGCGTGGGTGGTGCGGGCCGGTCGGCCCGCACCACCCACCGCACCGTCCGCCTGAGCCGCCCCCTACCGGGACCCCTCGCGGGGTCGACGGCGGGATCACGGGTGCTGGAAGGCGACCTCCGGGTCGGCCGGTGACGGGCCGTCGAGCAGCGGCTGCGGGATGCCGCGCAGGTGCAGGTCGAAGAAGGCCCCGACGTAGGCGCGGGTGATCTCCTCCGCGCGCTGTGCCGGGATCGGCACGGCGGGGTCGGTCACGCCCAGCTGTGCGGCGAGGACGGGCAGGTCGGTGAAGCTGGAGTGGTCGGAGCCGGCGATGGTCAGCCACCGCTTCCAGCCGTCCAGGCGCGCCCAGTCGCGGTCCCAGCTGGTGTCCGCGCCGCCCGGGCTGTGGTTGGCCAGGGTGCCGAACATGAGGAAGGGGCGGCCCTGGAGGCCGGTGGCGGGAACCGGCGCGAAGAAGGTGCCGTCCATGTTCACCCCGGCTCGTACCCGGTCGTCACCGGCCATGGTCGCGGCGGCGGCGTCACCGCCGATGGAGTGCCCGGCCATGCCGATCCGTTGCGGGTCGATCACGCCGGCGTACCGCCACCGCGAATGACGGTCGGTCAACTGATCGACGACGAAGGAGAGATCCTCGGCCCGGCTCCGGGCTATCGCCTCCAGGCCGTCGAGGGTGGGCGTCTGGTCGCAGACGACGCAGGTGCGGGTCCGTCCGTCGGGGAAGGTCACACCGGTGGACTCGTAGGTGTGGTCGACCAGCGCGACGACGTACCCGCGACTGGCCAGGTCCTCGGCGAGGCCGGTGAGGGTGGCGCGCGGCAGCGTGAGGCCGGGCGAGAGCACCAGCAGGGGGAACCTGCCGCGCTCCGGCCGGGCGTCGGCGTGCGCGTAGGTGCGGGTGCCGCCGAGTGTCTCGGCCGGGACGGCGCCGCCCGGAGCCGTCTGCTGCAGCAGCAGACGGGCCTCCTCGGTGGTCATGTAGGGGGCCGGTCCGCCGGTCCCGGGCCGGGCCGGGTAGTACGTCGACACCATCAGTTCCCGGGCACCCCCGGCCGGCACCCAGGGATCCCGGCGGTGCTGGTCGACGAGGTGCAGGGTGCTGCGTCCGATCGCGTGCGGGCCCGTCGGGCGGGGCAGCTCCAGGTGGACGCCGTACCTGTCCGAGGCCGCGGAGGGAGCTGCGACGGAGGGCCCAGGCGCGGCGAACGCCGCACCCGCCCCGATGATCGGCAGCGGCAGGACGAGCGTGAGCGCGGCGGCCAGGGCAGCACGACGGATTCTGGTCATGCCGGCAACGCTAGTTCGCGGGCGCAGCAGTTGACATCCCCTCAGAGGAGGACGGGGAAGGGGATGAGGCATCCCAGCGGAGGAGGGCCGGGCATCCCAGCGGAGGAGGCGGACGGGCCGGCGCAGCAGGCCGGACGGGCCGAGGCGGCGGGCCGTTCCGTCCCCCGCGCGGAACGGCCCGCCGACGGCTCCCGCTACTTCAGCAGGAAGTCGTACACCGCCTGCCGTCCGGCCGGGTTCGCCGCCCGGTTCTGCACCGAGTGCGCCGCCCCGGGCACGATCACGATCTGCGGGTCGTGCGCCAACTTCGCCTGCTGGTACAGCACTTCGTACGGCGTGGCCAGGTCCCGGTCGCCGCCGAGCAGCAGCACCGGCACGTCCGGCAGCCTGCGGTGCTCCGACGGCGCCGGCGGCACCCGCTCGCGCGGCCAGTCGAGGCAGACCAGGAGGCTGCCGAGCCCGGTCGCGGTCGCCGGGTCGTACGGCCAGGTCTGCTCGGCCGTCAACCGCTGCCGGGTGCGCTCCAGCGCCGCCGCGCGGCCCGCGACGGGCGTGTCGGTGGTGCCCCACGGGAAGCGCGAGTCGGCGCACAGGGCGGCGGAGTGCAGCCCCTGGCTGAGCTCCTCGGCCGGGGCGGCGTCGACCTGCTGGTGGACCAAGTCGAAGAAGTCCTGGAGCTTCGCGGGCTGCCCTGCGGCGGCCTCGTGCAGGATCTCCGGGACACCGCCGTAGTCCGGGTCGATGAACTCGTAGCCGGTGAGCGCACTCAGGACCTGCGCCCCGTTGCCGTACCGCCGAACCGTGGCCGCGAGGTCGGCGGCCGGGTCGGTGGTGCAGCCGGTGGACCGGCAGGCGGCCCGCAGGACCCGGGCACTCGCGGGCAGCGCGGCCAGGTCGAGGGGGTCGAAACCCTGTTGCGGCGCCACCGAGTCGAGCACCAGCCGGGCCACGCGCGCCGGGTGGGCGAGCGCGTACCGCTCGGCGACGATGGTGCCGTACGAGACGCCGTCCAGGGTGAGGCGCCGGTCGCCGAGCGCGCGGCGCAGCAGGTCGATGTCGGCGACGGTGTCCGCGGTGCTGTAGTGGCGGGCGTCGGGGCCCAGGGCGGCGGCACAGTCGGTGATCGACTGCTTGCGCGGCGCGGCGAGGTCGGAGGAGCCCATGTCCTCCTGGAGGCCCGGGCACTGGAGCGCGCCCCGGCCGGTGCCGCGCTGGTCGTACATCACCAGGCGGTAGTCCTTGAGGACGGGTTCCAGCTTGCCCGCGATCCGCTTGATCGCCGGGACGCCGGGCTGGCCGGGACCGCCGGTGAGGAAGAGCAGGTCGCCCTTGGGGGCCGTGGTGTTGCCGGTGACGGCCACCTGGAGGTCGAGGGTGCCGGGGGTGGCACCGCTGTGGTCGAACGGGACGGTGAGGGTCCCGCAGGTGAACTCGGGTGCGTCCGGGCAGGGCGCCTGGCCGGTGATCCCGCCGGCGCGGGCCGGTCCGGCCGTGGCGGCGAAGCCGACTGCGGGGGTGGCCAGGGTGGTCCCGGCGGCCACCGCGGCGGCACCCAGCAGAGCGGCGATACGGCCGCGCTTGCTCGTCATGTTCGTCCTTCCGCTCGCGCCGCGCCCGGGCCGACGCGGTCACGGAAGCAGCCTGCGCCCCGCGGCACTTCGATGGCGAGCGTCCGGGCGGGATTCGACCTGGAAGGCGGACGGAACCATGTCTGCTACGCCCCCCACACCCTCGTGCTGCGCCACGACGGCACGCCTCGCCGGCGTCCTCAAGAACGGGTGAGGAGTTCGGTGAGGTCCGCCAGCGCGGCGTCCCACCCGTGGGCCAGCACCACGCCGGCGGGGTTCAGTACCACCTCGTCGACTCCGGCCGTCCCGTAGGCGGCGAGCTCGGTCGCCAGCTGGTCCGGCGAGCCGTAGAGGAAGACACCGGACTCGACGAGTTCGCGGGCTCCGGCCACCGGGTCGCGGGTGTCCAGGTGCAGGCCCGCGCGGCGGAGCATGTCGGCGTAGTGCGGCGCGCCCAGGTGCCGGCCGGCGCCGTGCTGGGCCAGCACCATCGGGTGGCGGCCCGGCCGGGCGACGGCGGCGTGCACCACGGTCACCACTCTCGGCGGGGCCGCCACCCGGCCCGTCGTCGCTGCGCCTTCGGCCAGGGCGGGGACGAGGACCTCGGCCACGTACCGGGGCGGGGTCATCCAGGTGATCGCGACGTCCGCGACCCGCCCGGCCGCGCGGGCCATGGCGGGTCGCAGGACGCCCGCGCCCAGCTCGACCGCCGGCGGGGGCTCCCCGTGCGGGAGCCGGAGCCCGGGCGCGGCGGAACCGGGGCCCGGTGCGGGAGGCCCGGCCGACCGGCCGTCCAGCAGCGCGCGGACGGCGCCGACGTAGTCCGCCACGGCCTCGGCCGGCCGGGCGTAGGGGGCGCCCAACAGGCGACCGACGAGCGAGGGTTCGCCCGCGCCGTAGCCGATCACCGGCCGGTGTCCGGTGAGCACGGCCAGGGACTGGGCCTGGGCGGCCGCCTCGAAGGGGTGTCGCAGAGCAGTCAGCGTGACCGAGAGCCCGACCGGGATCCGCTGCCCCGTACCGGCCAGCCAGGCCAGCGCCTGGTGGCTCTCCACCGCCAGGGACTGCCCGAGCCAGAGCCGGTCGGCCGCGCCGGCGCCCACCAGCGAGGCCAGCGCCGTCAGCGCGGTGAGGTCGGCCCGGTCGCGGAGGGCGTGCGGGAAGAGGACGGAGATCCGCATGCCGCTCAGCCGTTCCGCGAGGGGTCGGCGGGGTCGGTGGCCGCGTCGCGCAGCGATCGGGCGACGGAGGCGGCGAGCGCCGGTCCGCCTGATCCGGCCGGGCCGTCCGGGCCGTCCGGGGCGGCCGCGTGTCGCAGTACTCCTTCGGCCACCGCCGCCGCCCGGTGCTGGCCGAAGCTCCGGCCGCGCCACCCGGCCCTGGTGTCGCCGGGCTCGTCGGCGGTGGCGATGCCCGGCCCCAGGGGGCGGGCGAAGACCGAGGTCTGCGTGCCGAGGCCGGGCAGGCCGCGCAGCGCCGCCGCCAAGGCCGTCAACTCGTCGGCGTGGGAGCGGGGGAGGTAGAGCACGACCGCGTCGCGACGCGGGTACGACCAGGGCCGGGACAGCACCTTGGCCCGGTATCGCAGCGAGCGGGCGGCCAGCTCCCGGAGCAGCGCCGCCCAGAGCGCGGGCGCGGCGGTGGGGTCCTCGACGTGCAGGTAGAGCCGCCGCAGCGACTCGCCCTCGTGCGGCCCGCCGTGCGGCCCGTCCACCAGCAGGAAGCCGGGCGACAGCGCGGGACGGACGGCAGGCAGCTCGACGGTCACGGACGTGTCCGCCGGTCGCGGGTCGTCGCTCCGGACGGCGGCGGCCGGGACGCGGACCGTCACGCCGCCCAGCTCGACCGTGAACTCCGTGGCGGCGCCCCCGGTTCCGGTCCCGGACTCAGCTCCGGCCCCGGCTCCGGCTGCGGCCCCGGCTCCGGTCGGGACGGCGGCGCGCAGGCGGGCGGGGGCGAGCGTGTCCGCGTGCGGTGTCGCCGAGATCAGCTGCCGCTCGAACTCCACGTCACGGCGGGGCAGTCGGGTGGCGGTGCTGGATCGGTCGAGGCGCGACCGGTCGAGGCCGGCGTGCCACTGCTCGTAGAGCGCCGTGCCCAGGGCGATCCGCAGGCCGCGCGGCGAGTCGGCGCTGATGCGGTGGCCGTCCACCGTGACGGCCTGCGGGTACTCGGTGAGATCGATGCCGGTGAGTGCGGCCGCGAGCTGCTCGGACACGTACGTCATGACACCACCAGCCCGATCGCCTCGATGAACCGGTCCGGGGCGAGCAGTGCCCCGCGTCCCACACCGGCGATGCCGCGCTGAACCGCGCTCAGGGTGGGCCGGACGCTCGCGGTGGCCATGGTGCGGTCGAAGAGGTGCCAGCCGGCGTACCCGACCACCCGCTCGGCGAGTTCGGGATCGAGCCGGTCGGCGTGCTGCCGGTAGCCCTGCCAGAAGGCGCCGATCACCGGGAGGACGGCGGCCAGTTCGCGCTCTCCGCTGCGCATGAGGGTGCCGTGGGCGTCGGCGGCTCGGCCGCCGTCGGCGTCAGCGTCAGTGAGGTCGGGGTCGGGGTCGGGATCGGTGGCGTCGACCTCCGCATCGACCTCGTCGGTGTCGACGCCGGTGAACATCCGACTCGCCGCGCGGTACAGCCACTGCCCGACGAAGCCGCCGAGGTCGATCGCCGGGTCGGCGAGCTGGAACTCCTCCCAGTCGGTCAGCTGGAGCGTGCCGTCGCAGAGCAGGAACTGGTCCAGCCGCAGGTCGCCGTGGACCGGGAGGTGGTCGGCGGCGGCCGAGCGGGCGTCCAACGCGCGCAGGGCGCCGTGCAGTCGGCGGTCCTGCTGGAGCAGGCCCCAGAGGGCCAGTTCGGCGCCGCTGCTCGCGGTGTACTCGGCCACGGTCAGCGCGGCCAGCCGGTGGCCGGTGCGCGTGCCGGGGCGGGGCTTGGGCCGGACGTCGGCCGTCGGGAAGCCGTGCAGCTCGGCGAGCGCCCGGCCGGCCCGCCGGGCGAGTCCGGTGTCGAAGCCGTCCTCGTCGGCGAGGGTGTTCCCGGTGACGGCATCCACCAGCAGGTCGAAGACCAGCACCAACCGCTTCCGATCGCCGCCGAGCAGCGCCGGCGACTCCCAGGAGAGTGCGCCGGCCCCGGTCCGGGCCGACTCGAAGGCGCAGGAGCGGTCATAGCGGTCGGTTCCGTCGGGGGCCTGGCCGTCGAGCCGTTTGATGAAGACGCCGGTGCCGTCCGTGGTGCGTCCCGCCCACGAGTCGTTGCGGCCGAGATGGCTCACCAGGCTGTCCGGGTCCAGCGGGGCGAAGCCCAACGCGGCCAGTGCCACCGGCACTTCGGGCGCGTACTCGAAGAGGCCCGGGGTGCGGCCGGGGCCGGCCCGGTCGGCTGCCGGCGTTGCCGGTGGAGTCGAGACTGTCGCTGCCATGGCGGCCACGCTAGGGATCCCGGCCGGCGGTCACCACAGGCAGGATCCTGTCATGCCCGAGCGGGCAAGGGGTCAGGATGCCCCACTTTCCTGCTACTGGGCACTGGCATCGAACGCCTGATCTGCTGGGGGCGGTCGAGGAACCCGCTCCTCGACCGAAATCCGAAGCCGAATCCGGGCCCGATCCGGGCCCGAATCCGACGAGTCGAGAGGATGACCATGAGCTCTGCTGACCTGATGGGCGGCTACGCCGCCTACACCACCCCGAACGCGGCGATCGAGGAGCTCGCCAGCACCGGCATCACGGCCGAGTTGGAGTTCACCCCGGTCCTCACGGTCACCCCGTGGACCGAGGCGATCTCCCTGGTGGTGGTCTCCATCGCCACCCAGCTGTGATCCGCTCGCAGACCTGATTTCCCTTCCATCTCAAGGGAGTTCGACATGAGTACTGCTGACCTGATGGGCGGCTACGCCGCCTACACCACGCCGAACGCCGCGATCGCGGAGCTCGCCAGCACCGGCGTCGCCGGCGTCCCGGCGGAGCTGGAGGTCACCCCGACCGTCTCGCTCGTCGTCCTCTCGCTCGTCACGATCACCATCATCGGCTGACGGACTCGTCGAGCGTCACGTCGTCCGGGCCCCGCGGCACGCTGCGGGCGGGGCCCGGCCGGCGGCCGGAGCGGTGCACCCAGCCGGCGACGCCGACCCGCGAGGAGCACTGCAACCGCCGCATCGTCTCGCGGAGGTGGTTGACCACCGTCCACTCCGAGATGCCCAGGCGGCGCGCGATCTGATGGTTGCTCAGTCCGTCGGCCACCAGGAGCGATACCTCCAGTTGGCGGCTGGTCAGTTGCCGCCCCGGCGGCGCCTCGGCGGAGTCCGGCTCGGCGAGGGGGAGGGCGAGGGAGAAGGAGCAGAGCAGGTCCAGGAGCGCGGTGGCCGCGCCGGTTGCCAGCGCGTGGGCGAACTCGTCCTCGGCGAGCCGGCGGCGGATGCCGGGCAGCAGCCGAGCGGTGGCCAGGTCGGGATCCGCGGGGTCGCCGGGAATGCCGGCTCGCCCCGGATGAAAGCTGCCCAGCAGCCGGGCGGCGTCGGTCGCCCGCGCCGGTGCGGGGCGCAGCGGACTCGCGACCAGGCCGACCAGCGCACCGAGCGTGGCGACTGCGCCGAGTGGGCGCAGGTGGGCCAGCCCCTCGACGTAGTGGGCGCGGGACGCGGACGGATCGCCGCCGGCGGCGGCGATCAGGCCCAGGTGCAGCAGGGCCGTGCCGACCAGCAGCACGTCCCCACGGCGCCGGGCCGCGGTCAGCACCCGGCCCGCCAGTGCGGCGCCGCGCCCGGTCCGGCCGACCCGAAGCTCGACCAGGGCGGCCTCCAACTCGACGCGCAGGGCCGCCGGTTCGTCGTCGGCCGCACGGAGGAGCGCTGCTGCCCCGGTGAGGGCGGCGAGCGCTCGGTCGGGGTCCCGGTCGCATCCGGTCAGGCCCCGCAGCCGCAGGAGTCGGGCCGCCGTGGAGGGTTCATCGGGCGTGGTCCGGGATCGGTCGGGCACGGATGAGGCCGCCCCGGCCTCATCCAGCAGGGCACTCGCCAACTCGTGGTCGCCGTCGAGCAGTCGGGCCTCGGCGCGGATCAGCGCGAGCCGGACCCGCGCTCGCCCGCCGGTGATGCCGGTGATGCCGGTGGGATCGGCGGGATCGGTGGGACTGGTGACGCCGAGCGGCACGGCGGCCCGGTCGGCCCAGTCCGGGCCGAGGCCGACGACTCGGGCGTGGGCGAGCAACTGCTCCATCAGGTCGAGGGCTTCGACAGTGAACCCGTGCCGGGTCAGCGTGTCGACCGCCAGCCGGAGGTTGGCCTCCTCGACGCGCAGGGCGAGCAGGGATGTCGTCTGGTCGCCGGCGGCCAGCCGCCGGGCGGCCCCGGCGGCGAGCCGGGCGTAGTAGCGCGCATGGCGGAGCGTGAGGACGACGAGCGGGCCGCCGGCAGGCCGGATCTCGGGCAGGTCGCCGAACGGCACGTACAGTCGCGTCTCGGCCGCACCGTCCAATCGGCCGGACGGCCGGTCCTCCAGCGTCAGCGACTGCCGATCGAGCAGGGCCTCCAGCGCCGCCGGGAAGGCGCTCGGCGCGATCCCGGACACCGCCCGGAGCGCCTCGGGCCCGAACCCGCCGGCGAACAGGGGTGTGCAGGACATCAGCCGCGCCGCGTCGGCGCCGAGCGGGCCGCACCGTCCTGGTGGTCGCCCTGCCTCCCGTTTTACCTCCCGTCCCGGCAACCGGTCCGGCGACCGTCCCGGCGCCCGGTCCGCCGGCGGGCCAGGCGGCTCGGCATAGGCGGCCACCAGGCGGCCTCCCTCCGCCCCGCCGAGTGCGGCCAGCACGGTGCCGACGCCCTCCAGCGCCGCCACCCGGGCCGCGAGCACCAACGCCCCTGGCAGGCCCCGGAGTTCCACGCAGATCCGGCCCACGGTCTGCTGGTTCCGGGAGGTCACCGTGAAGCCCGGGCTCCAGGCCCGCCGGGCAGCCGTGAAGGCCTGTACCGCGGGGGTACGGCAGAAGGCATCCAGGTCGGTCGGTGACCAGTCCACCGGAACGGCCAGCGGGTCCACCCGGTACGCCACGCCGGCGCCGACGGGTGACAGCCGACCGGTGGCGAGCAGCTTCGCCCCACGCGGCGCACAGCGGGCCAGCAGCGCCGGGTAGTCGTCCGGCTCGACCTGATCAGCCATCAGCAGCTCGGCTGGTCCCGGAGTTCCCGCCGCCCCGCCCGCCGCCCGGTACTGCTCGGCGACCGCGAACGCCAGCCGGGTCTTGCCGCTGCCCGGTAGGCCGTGCAGCAGCACGCCGGGTACGGCGGGGTCGGCGAGCAGCCGCAGCAGCTCGGCCGTCTCACGTGCTCGCCCGAACAGTTCGCCCGTGAAGGCCCGGTGGTCCGCAGGTTCCCGCTGGGGGACGCCGGACTCGAACAAGATGGTCATGGACGGCTCCAGAGCTGGCTCCGCCCGCCTACACAGCGCGGGCGCGCCGGCGGGATCGTCCGTACTGATCCTGGACGGCGGCGCCGACCGGCGGTATCCCAGACTTCTGGGACGCCGCCGGTTCAGCATCGGCACGCGGCCAGGCTCAACCCCTCGCCCGGACCGGTCTGCCGTTCGGTTCCGGACTCACCGCAGCCCCCGGTGCCGACGGTGGTGGCCCGCGTGGTGGTGGTGCCGGTTGCGCCGTCGCCACCGCCGTCGACCGGCTCCCGCCGCCGAGGCTCCGGCCGCCGACGCTCCGGTGGACCGGGCCGAGTCGGCGAAGGCGTCGTCCGACTCCCGGCCGGAGCCTTCCGATCCTGCGGGCAGCACGTCGATCCGGCCCATCTGGCCGTGCGAGGAGTGCACCATGTGGTGGCAGTGGTAGACGTACTCGCCCGGATATTCGCCCCAGGTCATGGCGATCCGGACGCTCTCCCCCGGGTGGACCGTGACGGTGTCCTTCAGCCCGGCCTCGGCCGGGCCGACCGGCACCCCGTCACGGTCCAGCACGCGGAACTGCACCAGGTGGGTGTGGAAGGAGTGGGGGGCGTGGAAGACCCCGGCCGGCGGGCGGGTGAGGTGGTTGCGGATCGTCCAGATCTCGCTGCTGCCGACGGTGGTCCGCACGTCGGTCCGTTTCGGGTCGTACTTGCGCCCGTTGATCCTGGCGTCCGGGAAGGTCGTCAGCGCGAACTCCCGGTGCACCGTCGCCTTCGGGATCGGCGGCAGGGTGGCCAGGACGTCCGGAATCCGGCTCCGGTCCTCGGCCGTCCGGGTGATGTCGAAGCGCAGCACCTCGGTCCGCTCGCTCTCCAGCGCGGCCGTGTTCTCCAGCACCACCGATCCGCCGACCGGGTAGCGGGCGAAGTCGACCACGATCTCGGCGCGCTCCGCGCCGGTCAGGGTCAGCTCGTGCACCGTCACCGGCGCGGCGAGCAGTCCGCCGTCCGAGGCGATCTGGGTGAACGGCTGGCCGTCGGCGAGACGCAGCGACACATGGCGGTTGGGCGAGACGTTGAAGACCCGCAGCCGGTACTTGCGCGCGGCCACCTGGAAGTAGGGCCGCTCCTTGCCGTTGACCAGCATGTGCGGGCACGCGTACGGGTCGGTGTAGACCAGCCTGCCGTCGGTCTCGATCCGGGCGTCCCGGATCAGCAGCGGGATGTCGAACTCGCCGTTCGGCAGCGGCAGGCCGCTCTCGTGCGGGTCGCTGAGCAGGTAGGCGCCGGCCAGGCCGCGGTAGACGTTCTCGGCCTCCAGCTCGTGCGCGTGGTCGTGGTACCAGAGCGAGGCGGCCACCTGCGAGTTGGGGTAGCGGTACTCGCGGGTCTCGCCGGGCTTGACGAGGTCCATCGGCAGGCCGTCGTAGCGCGAGTGCACATGGCCGCCGTGCAGGTGGACGGAGGTGTGCACGCGCAGGTCGTTGGTCTGCTGGACCACCACCTCCCGGCCCCTGACCGCCCGGATGGTCGGACCGGGGAAGCAGCCGCCGAAGGTCCGGACGGTGGTCAGCAGCCCCTTGACGATCTCCGCCTGGGTGTCGGCCATCCGTAGCCGGTACAGGTCCGAGGAGTCCGTCCGCGACACCGGGCTCAGCACCGGGGGCACCGGCATGGCGTGCTCGAAGGGGGTGATCCGGGCGGCCGACCGCTTCGCCTCCGACCTGGGCGGCGCGGCTTGCGGGGCCGGGGCGGCCGGCGCGGCCGACAACGCCAGGGACGAGACCCGGGCCCCGCCCGGTGCGCGGTCCCAGGGGAAGAGGACCGCCGGACCGCCTATCGCGGCGGCTTTCAAAAGGTCTCGTCGGTTCAGCATTCCCGGTCTTTCCGTCCAGGGCCGGACGGTCGGTGCGCCGCCGGGCCAGTGGTCGCCGGTCGTGGCTTCCGGCGGCCCTGCTCGGTGGCCGCCGCGCGCACGACGGCGCGGGCCGGGCGTGTCGGACCGTAGCGCCGACGCGACGTTCCGTCACTGCCCGTCGGCTCAGTATCAGCGAGCTTCGCGCGCTCCGCAGCGCGACCGCACCTGCCCGGCCCCGGTCGGCACTGGCGTCGGGCCGACCGGCCACGGCCACCGTTCAGGATTCGGGCGACGCCCAGGTGCCCAGGGACATCTCGGCGGTGATCCCCGGGCCGAACCCGGCCAGCAGCCCCTGGTGGCCGTCGAGGGCCGACTTCTCGTCGAACATCCGGGCCAGGGCGTCGAGCACGACCGCACTGGCGATGTTGCCGTACTGGGTGAGGGTGGCCCGGCTGAAGCGGAACGCCTCGGGCGGCACCTCCAGGAAGCGGCTGAGGTCGTCCAGGATCCGTGGGCCACCGGCGTGGACGATGTAGAAGTCCAGCGTGCCCACGTCCCACTGGTGCTGCTCCGCCACCGCGCGCAGGGCCGGGCTGAGCGGCTCCATCGTCCCCGGCACCCTCTTGTCCAGCTGGAAGTGGAATCCGGTGGGGCGGACCGCGTAGGAGATCCACTCCTCGGTGTCCGGGATGAGGTACGAGCCGTTGCGTTCCAGCCGCATTCCGGTCCCGCCCTCGCCCCGGACCACGGCGGCGGCGATCCCGTCGCCGAACAGGCCGTTGGACAGCAGCGAGCCCACGCCCAGGTCCGTGGGCTGGTAGCACAGCGAGCAGAACTCGCAGGCCACGATCAGCACGTTGGCGCCCGGGTAGGCCGAACAGAAGTCATGGGCCCGGTTCACCGCCGCGCCGCCGGCCGCACACCCCAGTTGGGCGATCGGCAGCTGCCGGGTCTCCGGCCGGAAGCCCAGCCTGTTGATCAGCCACGCCGTGAGCGACGGCATCATGAAACCGGTGCACGACACATAGACGATCAAGTCGATCTGGGACGGCTCCACTTGGGCCTGTTCGAGGGCCCTGAGCACCACCGCCGGGACGCGGGCCTTCGACTCCGTCGCGAAGACGGCGCTCCGTTCGTCCCACCCCGGGTGCTTCAGCACCACCTCGATGGGTTGGATCAGGTGCCGCTTGCGCACTCCGGTGTTCTTGATGAGACGCAGCGCCAGTTCGAGCTGTGGGTGGTCGGGGTGGAGCCTGCGCGCCAGCTCGATGGTCTCCTCGTTGGTGATGACGTGCTCGGGTACGTCTATCGCCGGTTTGCACAGAACTGCCACGGCACTTCCTCCAGACGAGCGGTGTTCCCGGTGCGACCCTGGCGGGGCGGGATTTCACCACTCGACGGCAGCCGCTGCGAGCCGGACGCGCGGAGGGCGCGGGCGGCGGGACGCACCGGGCGGGACCCAACTCAGTGGCCGACGAGCCGACCGGGCGAGGATCGGATGATCGCGGTACGGGCGGTCGTGCTGGTCGCAAGTTGGTTCAGGCCACCTAGCCCAATTTACGGAAGGCGGGCCCGTCCCGCATGTCGGCCCGCACACCCCGGGGTGTGCGGGCCGACGTGCGCGGTGTTTCCGGCAGTCACCAGGTGACCGGCAGCGCCAGCGGATAGCGCCAGATGGACGTGGTGTTCCACGCCAGCTCCGCGGCCGGCTTCGCCAGCGCGATCCTGGGGAAGCGCTCCAGCAGGGTCCCGAGGGCGACTTCGAGTTCGGTGATGGCCAGCGGCGCGCCGAGGCAGTGGTGCGCGCCCCAGCCGAAGGTCATGTGGGAGGGGCTGGTCCGCTCCAGGTCCAGCTCGTCGGGCCGGTCGAACCGGCGGCCGTCCCGGTTGGCCGTCAGGTAGGAGACGTGCACGATGTCCCCCGCCGGGATCGTCACCCCGCTCAGCTCCACGTCCTCAAGGGCCACCCGGGGGATGCCGACGCCCTTGCGGAAGGGGATGAAGCGCAGCAGCTCCTGGAGCGTCCGGGAGAGCGTCTCGGGCCGCTCGCGCAGTGCGGCGAGCACGTCGGGGCGGCTGAGGATGGTGTACGAGAGGTTGCCGAGCTCGTACGTCGTGGTGTCCTGGCCCGTGATCAGCAGGACCATGGCCATCACGGTGAGTTCCTTCTCGTCGAGGACCTCGTCGCCGTCGCGGGCCGTGGCCAGCACGCTGATCAGGTCGTCGCCGGGGTTCCTGCGCCGTTCGGCGGTCAGCTCGGCGAAGTACGCCCGCAGGTCGGCCTTGGCCCGTACCGCGTTCGGCTTGTTGGCCAGGCTCACGTCCATCATCGTCCGGGCGTTGGCGCGCAGCCGGGCGCTGTCGGCCTCGGGGATCTCCAGGACCTCGCAGATCGTGATCAGCGGGAGCGGGTGGGCCAGGTGCTCCATGAGGTCGGCCGGGGGGCCCTGGTCCCGCATGCGGTCCAGCAGCCCGTTCACCACGTGCTGGGTGCGGTCCCTCATCCGCTCGATGTGGTCGGGGGTGAAGCCCTTGGACACCAGGCTGCGCAGGCGGGCGCTGGCGGGAGGGTCCATGACGTTGATCGCCTCGGCCTGGACGATCGGCTCGGGGGTCATGCGCGGGAAGTCCCGGCCGACGATGGCGTGGCGGCTGAACCGCCGGTCGGTGGTGACCGTGCGCACGTCGTCGTACCCCGTGACGAGCCAGGCCTCCCCCTCGCCGTAGGGGAGGCGGATGCGGCTGACCGGTGCGTCGTTCATGAGCTGCCGGAGCGTCGGGTCGAACTCTAGGGTCTCGGCGAAGTCGAACGGGCAGTTCCGTGCGCTGGAGTCGGTGGACATGCGGACCTCCAGGTCTGGGCCGCGCGGGCCGGATGGGGGAGGCGGACGAATTGCACCGGTACCCGATCGGTCGGCCGCACACACCGGTGGAGGTGCGAGAGCGCCGGTAATTCATCCGGTCTGATCAGCGGCTCGGCTCCACCCGCGCCGGGGCCTGCCACCGGTCCGCTGGTCCGTGGCAGGCCCCGGCCCCGGGTGCCTCAGCCCTTCCCGGCGGCCCGGTTCTCCCCGGTGGCCCGATGCCCGTGCCGGAAGAGCGGGGCGCGGGTGTCGAAGGGCACGTCCTCGTGGGAGGCGGCGACGGCGGCGTCCGAGCGGGGGAGGTCGAACGGGAGCGTCGCGGTCATCGGGGCCCGGCCGAGCGCGGCGTCCAGCACGACCTCGTCCGCGGCGCCGAACTCGCCGATCAGCAGCGCCGCGTGCGGGGCGAGCGGGGTGAGCACGGCGGGCCGCTCCAGCTGGGCGGCGAACACCGTGGGCACGGTGGCGGCCAGCGCGGTGAGGCGGTCGACCTCGGCCGACTCGAACTCCAGCGAGCCGCTGTGGAAGTGCTGCTCCAGCAGCCCTTCGCGCCGCTCGTACGGGGTGGCGAGGCGGATCACGGCCAGCTCGGCCCGCTCCGGCTCCTCGACGAGGGTGCCGTACCCGGCGGCGACGGCGGGGTCGATGCCCTCGACGTACAGCCGGGTGGCGGGGCGCGGCTCGCCGGCCAGGTGGACCACCGAGCGGCGCTGGACCTCGCGGCCGAGCGCCCGGCCCTCCGGGGCGCCGACCAGGTCGGCGGCGGCCTCCGGGTCGACGTACGGGTCGGCGAAGAGGCCGAGGCGGAACTTGTCGCGCAGGATGCGGCGGACCGACTCGTCGAGCCGGGCCTCGGTGACGGCGCCGGAACGGACGGCGGCCAGGATCAGCTCCGGGTCCGTCTCGCCGCCGAGCTGGTCGGCGCCCGCGTCCAGGGTGAGCACGACCTGCTCGGCGACGGACAGCTCCTCGACGCCCCAGTGCCGCGGGGGCAGCGTGACCACTCCGGGGACGTCCATGCCGGTGATGGCGTTGAAGTCGGTGCAGACCACGCCGTCGAAGCCGTAGCGCCCGCGCAGCAGGCCGGTGATGACGTCCCGGTTGAAGTTGGCGCCGACCTCGGCGAGGCCGCTGCCGGAGGGGATCGCGTAGGCGGGCATGATCTGCGCGGTGCCCGCGGCGAAGGCGGCCTCGAAGGGGCGCAGGTGGGTCTCGAACTCGCCGCCGGGGTAGACCAGTCGGCGGCCGGCGGCGAAGTGGGAGTCCTCGCCGGCGGCCTGCGGGCCGCCGCCGGGGAAGTGCTTGGTCATGCAGGCGACGCTGTCCGGGCCGATCGGCCCGCCCTGGAGACCCTCGATGTAGGCGGTGATCATCCGCGAGGCGCGCTCCGGGTCCTCCCCGAAGGTGCCGCTGATCCGGGCCCAGCGGGGCTCGGTGGCGAGGTCGGCCATCGGGTGGATGGCGACCCGGATGCCGACGGCGCACAGCTCGCGGCGGATCAGGTCGGCGTAGCGCCGCACCAGGTCGGGGTCGTCGGTGGCGGCGAGTCCGATCGGCTCGGGGCCGGTGCTGAAGCCGCCACCGGTGTGGGCGGTGGCCGGGTTGGCGGTGAAGCCGTGCCGGGGGTCGGAGGAGAGGGTGACGGGGATGCCCAGCCGCCCGGCCGCGGCGAGGTCCTGGACGTGGTTGTTCCACTCGGCCATCGCGCGCGGGTCGGGGACGGCCATCATGGCGAAGTGGGTGAGGCCGCGCTCGGTGATCAGGCGGGCGCCGGAGGGGAACGGGCCCTGGTCGCCGGGGAGCATCCGGCCGTGCAGCATCAGCGCGGCCTTCTCCTGCAAGGTCATCCGGGTGAGGAGGTCCTCGACCCGCTCCTCGACGGGCAGCCGCGGGTCCTCGTAGGGCTCCATGGTGCCGTTGTGGTTGAGGTCGCGGAAGGGCGTGCCGTCGGTGTGCCGCAGCAGGGTCAGCATGCCGTCACCTCGGCGGTGTTCGACGCGGCGGTACGGGCCTCGGTGCTGGCGGCGGTACCGGCCTCGGTGCTGGCGGCGGCGCGGGCGGCGGCCTTGGCGCGGAAGCCGTCCAGGGTCTCGGCGGTGACCCCGCAGGCGGTCAGGAAGCCCTCGGCGCCGCCGTGCTTGGCGCGGACCAGGTCGAGGAAGGTGCTCATCGCCCCGGCGGGCGCCTCCAGCAGCGGGGCGGGGACGACCAGCCGGCCGGCCTCGACCTCGTTGAGGGCGGCGCGGTTGCGGTCGGCGAGGCCGGCCCAGATCTGCTCGATCGCCTCGTTGGTGCGGGCGTAGTCGGCGACGATCTCCTCGGCGGGCACCCCGAGCAGCTCCAGCAGCAGCGCGGTGAGCAGCCCGGTGCGGTCCTTGCCGGCCGCGCAGTGCACCAGCACGCCGCCCGGGCGGACGGTGGCCTCGGCGGCGGCGGCCAGCCCCTGCGGCGCGGACTCGGCCATCAGCAGGTAGAAGGCGCCGAGGTCCTCGGCGGTGGTCATGGCCCGCATGGCCTGCGCCAGTTCGTCGTTGGTCGGCTCGATCCGGGCGAGGACGACGGCGATGCCGGCGGCCTCGGCGGCGGCCCAGTCCTCGGGGCGGCTCTCGGACTCGCCCCGGAGGTCGACGATGGTGGTGATGCCGTGCTCGCGCAGCTGGGCGACGACGGCCTCGTCGGCGGCGGGGAAGGGCTGGGCGGAGCGGAACAGGGTGCCGGGGCGGATCCACCGGCTCGCGGGGTCGGCGAGCGCTGCGGGGTCGCGGAAGTTGACCAGGGACATGCGGGGGGCCTTTCAGGAAGTGCGAAGCAGGTGGTGAAGGTGCGCGGCGGGCCGCACGAGGGGGGGAGAGAAAGGGCAGGGCCGGCGGCGAAAGGGCGCGCGGTGCCGTCCGGACGGCCGACGGCATCGCCCAGTGGTGACGGGGTGTAGGGGTGACGGGGTGTAGGGGTGTCGGCTCGGGTCAGCCGGTGGTGTCGAGCACGTCCCGGTAGGCCTTGTGCCAGTCGGCCACCGTGCCGGTCTCGGACGCGATCAGGACGTGGTGGCGCACCATGCCGCCGAACTGCGCGCCGAGCGCGGTCGGACGCAGGTCGGTGGCCGGGTCCACGCCGAGCCGCTCGGCCGCGATGGTGACGGTGCGTTCGGTGAAGCTGTCGATCACGACCACGGCGTAGTTGTGCACGGAACCCTGCACCTCGATCAGGCTCCGGCGCAGCCGGCGGCGGCGCTCGGTGTGCTCGACGGGCTCTTCCAGCCGGCCGCCGGTGGCGGTCAGCGCGTGGTCGAGCGCGGCCCAGAGCGGGAGTTCGGCGGGGGCGGCGGCGAAGGCGTCGAGGATGGCCTGGCCGAAGTCCCAGCCGAACAGCAGAGCCTCCTTGGCCGGGTAGTAGCGGAAGAACGTGCGGTGGGCGATGTCGGCGCGGCGGCAGATCTGGTCCACGGTGGTGCGCTCGAACCCCTGCTCCTCGAAGAGGTCGAGCGCCGCGGTGCGGATGGTGTCGCGGGTGCGCGCCTTCTTGCGGTCGCGCATGCCCTGCTCCGCCGCGGTGTCCGTCCCCTGCATGGTTCTTCCGTTTCCTCTCGGTGAGTTGAGTGTGGATGGGGCCGCCGAGGGGGCGGCTGTCAGTACCGAATCACGTCCGACCGTGCTCGCTCAAGGCGAGCGCCGACTCTTCCGGGTTCCGTCATCTGAAATTTGCACAACTGCCTTTTGGCAGTACTGCCACTTCCGGAATGGTGTGAAGCGTCGGCGGTCGCACTCCCCCAGGCCGCCCCCACTCCCCCGAACCGAGGAACCATGAAGCGGCACACCCACCTCCTGGTAGCGGCGGCCTGCACGGCCGCGCTCACCCTCACCGCCTGCTCCGCCTCCGACGACGCGGTCTCCGGCTCCGGCGCCGGGAACACCGGCGCGGCGAACGACGGGCCTGCCGTGGACGGCGGCACGCTCAAGATCGGCCTGGACCGGCCGTTCGCCAAGCTCGACCCGGCCGACGGCACCCTGACCTCGATGCCGATGATGGTCCTCGCCAACGCCCTGTACGACCCGCTGATGGTCAACGGCGACAACGGCGCCGTCCAGCCCTACCTCGCCAAGTCCTTCACCCCCAACGCGGACGCCACGGTCTGGACCCTCGACCTGCACGAGGGCGTGAAGTTCGGCGACGGCAAGCCGCTGGACGCCCAGGCCGTCGCCGACCACGTCACCCGGCTCGCCAAGCCGGAGAGCAAGTGCGCCTGCGCCATCGACGCAGCCACCATCGGCGCCACCACCGTCTCCGGCCCGACCACCCTCACCTTCACCCTCAAGGCGCCCGACGCCGCCTTCCCGAACATATTCACCCGCTCCCTCGGCTACGTCTCCGAGGCCCCGTCCGGCGACTCCCCCGCCGTCGGCTCCGGCCCGTACACCGTGGAGAGCGTGCAACCCGGAGTCTCCGTCACCCTCACCCGCAACCCCGCGTACTGGGGCGCCAAGGGCCACGCCGACAAGCTCGTCTACCGGGTGCTCACCGACACCGACAGCCGCTACCAGTCGCTGCGCTCCGGCGACACCGACCTGATCTGGACCGAGACGCCCGGCCAGCTCAAGCAGGCCGCCGCCGACGGGCTGCGCAGCGCCACCGGGCCCGGCGGCACCACCACCATGGTCTTCAACACCGCGTCGACGCCCTTCGACGACGTGCGGGTCCGCCGGGCCGTGCAGTACGCGATCGACCGCGAGGCCCTGGAGAAGGTCGTCTCCCTCGACCAGGGCAAGGTCTCGGACGGCCCGATCGGCTCCCGCTCCCCGTACCGCACCGCCGCCGGGTACCCGGCCCACGACCCGGCCAAGGCCCGGGACCTGCTCGCCGAGTCCGGCCACCCCGACCTCGCCTTCGACTACCTCGTCGACAGCCGCCCCGAGGGCCAGCAGCGCGCCACCGTGATCCAGCAGATGCTCGGTGAGGCCGGGATCAAGGTGACCATCAAGCCTCTCGACGCCGCGGGCCTGGGCACCGCGATGCTCCAGCGCAAGTTCCAGGTGATCGACTTCCCCACCAGCATGTTCGGCGACACCGACACCGCGCTCACCAATCTCTACCTGTCCAACTCGCCCTACAACTTCATGAGTTGGTCCGACCCGGAGACCTCGAAGGCGATCGCCGAGGGCCGCGCCTCGACCGACCCCGCCAAGCGTGCGGCCGCCTACCAGCAGGCCGCCCGGCGGGTCGTCGGCGAGGTGCCGATGGCCTTCCTCACCGAGAACACCGTCGGCTTCCTCGCCGGCGCCAAGGTCGGCGGACTGCCCGACCTGTCCAAGCGCACCGTCCTCAACGTCTCCCCCGCCCCCCTGTGGGTGAAGCGGTGACCCCCCGCACCCGCACCGCGCTGCGCCACGGCGGGCGGCTCGGCCGCGCCGCGGCCGTACTGCTGCTGGTCACCGTCGCCGCCCTGTACCTGCCCCACCTGATGCCGGGCTCCCCCGCCGTCGCCGCCCTCGGCCCCACCGCCACCCCCGAGCAGATCTCCGCCTACGAGGCCGGGCTCGGCCTGGACCGCAATCTGTTCGCCGCCACCTGGCAGTGGATCGCCGACGCCCTGCACGGCGACCTCGGCCACTCGCTGTCCACCGGAGCCGCCGTCACCACCGAACTCGCCGACCGCATCCCCGTCACCCTCGAACTCTTCCTCGCCGCCCAGCTGGTGGCGCTCGCCCTGGCCGTGCCCGTCGCCCTGCTCTCCGCCTGGCGGCCCGGCGGCACCTTCGACCGGATCGCCACCGCCGGCACCTTCGGCTGGCTCGCCGTCCCCGGCTTCGCCCTCGGCCTGCTGCTCATCTGGCTCGCCGCCGTCCAACTGCGCATCCTGCCCGCCACCGGCTGGACCCCGTTCACCGAGGACCCGGCCGAGAACCTGCGCCACCTGGTGCTGCCCGCCCTCACCCTCGGCCTCACCGAGGCCGCCGTGTTCACCCGCACCCTGCGCGGACAACTGCTCGACACCCTCGACCAGCCGTACATCGCCGCCGCCCGCAGCCGCGGCATGGGCACCACCCGGCTGCTGCTGCGCCGCGCCCTGCGACCGTCCAGCCTGCCGCTGGTCACCCTGGTCGGCATCGGCATCGGCACCTCGCTGGGCGGCTCGGTGCTGGTCGAGTCGCTGTTCGCGGTGCCCGGCGTCGGCAGCCTGGCCGCCGGGGCCATCTCCGGCCGGGACTTCCCCGTCGTCCAGGCCGTGGTGGTGGTCAGCGCCGTCGGCGTGGTCGCGGCCACCTTCGCGGTCGACCTGCTGTACCGCACGATCGACCCGAGGATCGCCCATGAGCACCGCTGAGACCCCAGTCGTGACCGTCGAGACGGTCGCGGCGCGCACCGCCCGCCGCCGGCCCCCCGCCGGCGTGCTCGCCGCCGGGGCCTGGCTGGCCGTCGTCGCCCTCGCCGCCCTGCTGCTGCCCCTGCTGCCCGGCTTCGACCCGCTGCACGGCGACTTCGCCCACCCCGCCGCCGCCCCCGGCCCCGGCCACTGGCTGGGCACCGACAGCGCCGGACGGGACGTCCTGCAACGCACCGTCGCCGGCGCCCGCGCCTCCTTCACCGTCGCCGCCCTCACCATCCTGGTCGGCCTACTCGGCGGCGGAACGCTCGGCCTCGCCGCCGGCTGGTTCCGCGGCCCGCTCGACAAGGCGATCGGCTTCGCGACCGACCTGCTGATGTCCGTGCCCAGCCTGATCCTGGTGATGATCGCGGTCTCGCTGCGCGGCCCCAGCCTCACCGTGATCGGCACGCTGATCGGGCTGTTCACCGTCCCGCACTTCACCCGGGTGGTGCGCGCCGTCGTGCTCTCGCTCAGCGAACGCGGCTTCGTCCAGGCCGCCCGCATGCTCGGCACCGCCCCGCTGCGCGTCCTGCGCCGCGAGATCGTCCCGCACGTCGCGCCGGCCGCCCTCACCTTCGCCTTCACCGCCACCACCGTCGCCATCGTCGCCGAGGGCTCGCTCAGCTTCCTCGGCTTCGGGCTGCGCCCGCCGGAGCCCTCCTGGGGCGGCATCATCGCCGAGGGGCGCACGGCCCTCGGCAGCGCGCCGTGGATCTCGCTGGCGCCCGCGGCCGTGCTCTGCCTGACCGTCCTCGCCCTCAACTACCTCGGGGAGCACCTGCGTTCGGGTGGTCCCGCCGGCCCGAAGGGAGCGCGCGGATGACCTCCGCCCCCGACCTCGACGAACCCGCCCTGGACGTCCCCGCCCTCGACGTCCCGGTGCTCGACGTCCGCTCGCTGGACACCGTCCTGCACACCCCCGACGGCCGTGCCCTGCACGTCCTGCACGGCGTCAGCCTCACCATCGCGGCCGGCGAGTGCCTCGGCGTGGTCGGCGAGTCCGGCTCCGGCAAGTCCGTGCTCGCCCGCGCCGTCCTCGGCGTCGAGTCCCGCACCACCAGGGCCGTCGCCACCGGCGAGATCCGGCTGAACGGCGAGGACCTGCTCGCCGCCTCCCGCACCCGCCGCGCCGAACTGCTCGGCACCGGCATCGCCATGGTCCACCAGGACCCGATGACCTCGCTCAACCCGGTGGTCCGGATCGCCGACCAGGTCACCGAGTCCCTCACCAACCGGCGCCGGCTCTCCCGGCGCGAACGGCTGCGCACCGCCACCGAGTTGCTCGCCGCCGTCGACGTCCCCGACCCCGCCCGGCGGGCCCGCGCCCACCCGCACGAGCTCTCCGGCGGCCTGCGCCAGCGCGTCGGCATCGCCGCCGCCCTGGCCGGCGAACCCGCCCTGCTGCTCGCCGACGAACCCACCACCGCCCTCGACGTCACCGTCCAGCGCACCGTCCTGGACCTGCTCGACCAGCACCGGCGCAGCCGCGGCCTCGCCACCCTGCTGATCACCCACGACATCGGCCTGCTGTACGGGCGGGCCCGCCGGATCGCCGTCATGTACGGCGGCCGGATCGTGGAGACCGGCCCCACCGAGGCCGTCACCCGCCACCCCCGGCACCCCTACACCGCGGCCCTGCTGCGCTCCGTACCCCGGGTCACCGGCCCGCTGCGCCGCACCCTGCCCGCGATCCCCGGCTCGCCGCCCGACCTCACCCGGCCCACCCCCGGCTGCCCCTTCGCCCCGCGCTGCGAACTGGCGACGGACCTGTGCACCACGACCGCGCCGCCCACCCACACCGCGGCGGACGGCCACACCGCCGCCTGCCACTTCCCGCTCACCGCGCCGCCTGACGCGCCGTCGCCCTCGCCCTCGCCCGACGAACTGGAGCCCGCGGCATGACCACCGCCCCCGACGCTGCTGCCCCCGAAGCCGTCGCTCCCGGCGCCGCCGCTCCCGGAACGGCCGTCCTGGAGGCCACCGACCTCAGCGTCGTCCACCGCACCCGCTCCGGCCCGCTGCACGCCGTCAGCGGCGTCGACCTGGCCCTCCACCCGCGCCGCACCCTCGCCCTGGTCGGCGAGTCCGGCTCCGGCAAGAGCAGCATCGCCAAGGCCCTGCTGCGGCTGCCCCCACCCACCACCGGCACCGTCACCCTCGACGGCACCGACCTCGCCACCCTCTCCCCGCGCGCCCTGCGGGCCGTCCGGCCCCGCCTCCAGCTGGTGTTCCAGGACCCGCTCTCCTCCCTCAACCCGCACCGCCGGGTCCGCGACCTGGTCGCCGAACCCCTCGACGCCCACCCCGACCCGGCCCGCGACCGCGAGCAGGTCGTCACCGAGCAGCTGTCGGCCGTCGGCCTCCCGCCCGCCCTGTTCGGCGACCGCCGCCCCCACCAGCTCTCCGGCGGGCAGGCCCAACGGGTCGCCATCGCCCGGGCCCTGGCCGCCGGACCGCGCGTCCTGATCGCCGACGAGGCGGTCTCCGCCCTCGACGTCTCGGCCCAGGCCACCGTGCTCAACCTGCTGCGCGGGCTCACCGAGGAACGCGGACTGGCCGGCCTCTTCATCTCCCACGACCTCGGCGTGGTCCGCGCGGTGAGCGACGAGGTGGCTGTGCTCCAACTCGGCCGCATCTGCGAACGCGGCCCCACCGAGGCCGTCCTCGCCGCCCCGGCCCACCCCTACACCGCCGCCCTGCTCGCCGCCGTCCCCGAACCCGGCCGCCCGCTGCGCGACACCGGCCTCCTCCCCACCGACCCGCCCTCCCCCCTCGCCCCGCCCAGCGGCTGCCGCTTCCGCACCCGCTGCCCCCTGGCCGACACCCGCTGCGCCACCGAGGAACCGCAGCTGCGGGAGGTGGCACCAGGCCGCGCGGTGGCCTGCCACCGACCACTGATCGGCGCTGCCACAGCGTCCTGACCAGCCGGACGCACCACGGGCCCCCGGGCCGGGAGCCCCACTCCCGCCCCAGGGGCCCTTCCCGTTCCGGCCGCGGACGGGCGGGCGCCACGGCGGCGACGGGAAGGGTTCAAGCGCAGTGCCCGACTCGGAGCACCCGCAGGTCATCGGCACCACGGAGGCCCGACGGGACGGCGCCCCCGTCGGGCTTTCACCTGGCAGGGGCACGGCCCTCGCGCGCCGTTCGCGCCCCTTCACGCCGGTGACGATTCGCGTACGCAGCCTTACCGTTGGTTGCGATCACGGGTCGCACCTGGCGACCCGGCGTACCGGAGGTCCCATCATGCGACGCCTCGTCACGACGATCGGTACCCTCATCGCCGCAGGGACGCTGGCCGTGGCCGTCCCCACGTCCGCCCAGGCCGCCACGGGCACCCTGACGTTCTACAACGTGATCTTCCCCGGCGGGTCGGGCAGCGGCCCGGGCGTGCCGTACCTCGACCCGGCCCCCGGCTGCTACGACGTACCGAGGGAGGCACAGGGGCCCCTGTCAGGCGTGAACAACGCGACGGACAGCACGGTCCGCTTCTACTGGGGCGAGGACTGCACCGGCGGGTCGCTGTTCAGCGTGTCGGCCGGCCGTTCGGTCAGGTTCAACTCGCACCCGCGCTCCTTCATGGTCGAGAGCTGACCGCAGACCCGATCGCAGCCACACCGATCCCAGGTGGCCGAAGGACGGGCGACCCGGCCAGCGGCTATTGGGGGTCCGGCCAAGGCGCCCGCGAAACCCACCCGGGGCCATCCCGGTCTCGCTCGTCGTCGAGTAGTCGCGGGGATTTTGAACGGCGGGCGACCGCAGGCCACTTCGGCCTGTCGGCCGCCCGCCGTTCGCCGTTCGCGTTCGCGCCCACGGCGGCGCTACGACCGCGATGGCGCTACGACAGCGGCAGCGCCCGCCTGAGCGCACCGAAGGCCGCGTCCAGCAGGGCGCGATGATCGGGGTCGACCGCCGCCGCACTCTCCCCCGCCAGCATCCGGCCCGCAGAGGTGAGGCAGCCGGTGCGATAGGCGGCGACGGCGAGCGCGGCGGTCAGCCGGGGCTGCGGGTCCGGCGAGGTCTGCGCGATCACCCCGGCCAGCGCGCCCTCCAGCTCCTCGACGCCTTCGCGGGCCCGCGCCCGCAGCGACGGGGAGTCCACCACGACCTGCCAGAAGGCCGTGAAGCGATCCCGCAGAGCCGCCAACGGGTAGCCCTCGTCGATGAGTTCGAGAATCAGGCGATGCAGCGCGGCGAGTGGGGACTCGGCGGCCGGGCGGTCGCGCACCGCGCTCGTGAACAGCTCGACAGCCTCCGGGATCCGGTCCAGGAAGAGGTCCTCCTTGCGCGGGAAGTAGTTGAAGACCGTCATGGTCGAGACCTCCGCCGCCTCGGCCACCTCGGCGACGGTGACCTGGTCGAACCCGCGCGCCAGGAACAGGGTGGTGGCCACGCCGGAGATCCGCTGCCGGGTCTGCACCTTCTTGCGCTGACGCATCGTGAGGTTCCGGGACTGCGGTTCGTCGCCGGCGTCTGGGGTCCTGGCTACATCCATGACCGAAATTATACCCACCACAGATTTTTAGTGACTACAGTGAAGTCATGAACACGGACATGAACACGGACATGAGCACAGACGCAGGCACCGACGCAGGCACGGACGCAGGCACGGACTACGACGTGGTGGTGGCGGGCGGCGGGCCGGTCGGGCTGATGCTGGCCTGCGAGCTCCGGCTCGCCGGAACCTCGGTGCTGGTCATCGAACGACTCACCGAGGTGGACCAGACGGTCAAGGCGGGCGCCATCAACACGCCCAGCGTGGAGGCCTTCTACCGGCGCGGGCTGCTCCCCGCGCTCGAAGAGATCCACGCGCAGGCAATGGAGAAGTTCGCCCAGTTCACCCGGCAGCGCCACCCGGACGGGCCGCCCACCAACGGCGAAGTGCCCACCAACGGCGAAGTGCCCGCCGACAGCGCAGTGCCCACGCGGGCGCCGCAGCGGATCGCCGGGCACTTCGCCGGAATCATGCTGAGCCTCGACCGCTTCGACCCCGCCGACGACCCCGACTTCGCCGACCGCGGCCCCGTCGACAAGGCCGCCCTCGTCCCGCAGGCCGCCCTGGAGCACGTGCTCGGCGAGCGCGCGGCCGAGCTGGGCGTCGAGCTGCGCCGGGGCGTGGAGTTGACCGGCTTCGACACCGACGAGCACGGGGTGACCGTGCACACCGACGGCGGTGCGCCGATCCGAACCGGCTGGCTGGTCGGGTGCGACGGCGGCCGCAGCACGGTGCGCCGGCTCGCCGGGTTCGACTTCCCCGGCACGGCCCCGGAGATCACCGGCCACCAGGCGATAGTGGAGATGACCGGCTCCGAGGCCCTGGGCGCCGGCTGGAACCGGACCTCGGTCGGGACGTACGTGCACGGGCCGGTGCCGGGCCGGATCCTCACCGTGGAGTTCGACGGTCCGCCCGCGGACCGCCAGTCGCCGGTCACCACCGAGGAGTTGCAGGCCAGCCTGCGCAACGTCAGCGGCGTGGACGTGACGATCACCAAGGTGCACAGCGCGACCCGCTTCACGGACAACGCCCGCCAGGCGAGCACCTACCGCGCGGGCCGGGTGCTGCTGGCCGGCGACGCGGCGCACGTGCACTCCCCGTTCGGCGGCCAGGGGCTCAACCTCGGCATCGGCGACGCGATCAACCTCGGCTGGAAGCTCGCCGCCACCGTACAGGGCTGGGCACCGGAGGGCCTGCTGGACAGCTACACCGCCGAGCGGCACCCGATCGGCGCCTGGGTCCTGGACTGGACGAGGGCGCAGGTCGCGCTGATGCGGCCCGAGCCGGGCAGCGGCGCGCTGCGCAACGTCGTCGCCCAGCTGGCCGACACCGCGGCCGGGACGACCTACTTCGTCAAGCAGCTCTCCGGCGTGTGGCAGCGCTACGACCTGCCCGGCGAACACCCGCTGGTGGGCCGCAGCGCACCGGACCTCGCACTCGCCGACGGCAGCAAACTGGCCGACCACCTGCACGACGGCCGCGCGCTGCTGCTGGACCTCACCGACGACCCCGAGCTGCGCGCCCGCGCCGACGGCCACCGCGACCGGTTGCGGATCGTGACTTCCCCCTGCCCCGAACAGCCCACGCCGGCCGCCCTGCTGGTCCGCCCGGACGGCTTCGTCGCCTGGGCGGGCGACAGCGGTGAGGCCCCGGACGGGCTCGGCGAGGCGCTCGACAGGTGGCTCGGCGCAGCTCAGGACTGAGCTCAGGGCCGGCGCAGGACGGCGGCTGCCAGGGCGAGCGCCGGGTCAGGGTGTCGATCGCCCGGTCGAGTTCGGCGGCCTGCTGCTGGTGGCTGCCGTCGGTGACGCAGTCCTGGAAGGAAAGGTCTTCGTCCAGGACCTCCGCAAGCACATCCCCTTCACCATCACCCGCACGTGACCACCACCGCCCCGCCCACCCCGAGGGCCGCCAGGCCGGTCGCACCGCGCCCAGCGGCCTCCGGCACACCAACGGCGGACACCACCGCACCCCACTTCCCACACGGCCGCATCGCAGACGCGGCGCTCCCATCTCTCCCCCCCGGCCCCCGCACATCCGCGCGACACTCACAGGTGATCTATCGTCACTTTGTGTAGGCCTCCAGGCGTACGATGTCGGGGGTTTGGGCATGGTCAGCGCCGGGGCCGTCACGGTCCCTGCGGTTCGCGTCCACTGCGGGCCGCGAGAAGGTGCCGGTCCAGCGAAGAGGAGCTTCCATGACGGGTCAGACGCCCGACGCCGCGCAGCAGCAGGTGCAGTTCCCCATCACCGAGTCGTTCACCGGCACAGCCCCGGAGAATGAGCACTGGCAGTTGCTGGGTAGCGCGCGGCTGAACGAGGGCGCCCTGGAGCTGACGCCGAACACCCCCTCGAAGGCGGGTACGGCGTTCCTGGACCAACCGTTCTCCTCCTCGCTCGGGGTGAGCATCGACTTCGACTACTCCTGTGAGGGCGGCGGGGCCCAGGGTCTCGGGGACGGGTTCAGCCTCTACCTGATCGACGGGAGCCGTACCACGCAGCCCGGGGCCCGCGGCGGGGCGCTGGGCTACTCCTACATCAAGGACGGCTCGGTCAACCTTCCCGGCGTCACTGCCGGCTATGTGGGCGTCGGCTTCGACAACTTCGGGAACTTCGCCGCCCCCTCATGCGGCCCCGGCGGTCCCGGCCGCAGCCCCGACACTGTGGGTGTGCGCGGCTCCGGGGACCTGCTCACGGGCTTCGCCTGGCTGGCCGGTGTCGAGGTGCCGGGTGGGTTCCGGGGCGGCTGGGGGGTGGGGGCCCATCTGCAGGTGACCGTCATCGGCGGGCGCCTGACGGTGCGGCGCTCCAGCACCTCGGACCCCAACGGCGCGGTGCTGATCGACAATCTCGACCTGGCCGCCGGCCCGGGCCAGGTGCAGATGCCCGCGACGTTCAAGCTCGGGTTCGGCGCCGGCACCGGCGGGGCCACCGCCGCCCACCGCATCCGCAACCTCACCGTCGCCCTGCCCGTCGCCATGCCGCTGGAGATGAGCGGCCCGCTGACCGCCAAGGCCGGCCATCGGATCTCCTACACCATCGGCGTCCAGAACCACGGGCCCAACGACGCCCCCGACGCCGTCGTGCGCGGCGACGTCCCCGTCCAGTTGCTCGACGTGGAGGTGACATGCCGCGGGGAGAACGGCGCGGTGTGCGGCCCGGGAACCGCTACCGACGGCGAACTCCACCAGCCGCTCAGCCTGCCCAAGGGCAGCAAGGCGGTGATCACCTTGAGGGGCACCGTCGACCCTCACCACGAAGGCGACTTCACCGCCACGAGCCGGATCACCTCCGCCACCCGCGCCAATACCGCGGCCCAGCAGTCCGGCCAGGTCACCACCACTGCCGAACTGCCGCTGATCACCGTCGGCCAGAAGATCGCCGGGCAGTGGGACCAGACCTGGCCCGAGGACGCCAAGGGTTGGCTCGTCAGCTACAACCTCACCCTGGCCGCCAACGAACACCGCGTGACAGCCTGGGAGATCGCCTTCGACGTCCCCGCGCGCACCCGCGTCAACCCCCAGCAGACCCAGTGGTACCGGGTCATCAAGGACGGCCTGGAGGGAACGGTCGTCCTTGGGTCCCCCAACGACGGCTCCCACACCATCGACCCCGGCACCCCGCTGCCCGTCGACGTCCAGATCCTCTACCCCTCCCAGTCCGACGCCGGCGACGGCCGCCTCCGCGGCCTCTACGCCGTCGAGGTCGAGAACCCCTAACCCCCGCAGAAGCAGCACCCGGACCGGATCCGCCTCGCAGCAGTGCATCCGCCCGCGAGGCGGATCCGGCACAGCTACCCGCAGCCCGACCTGCCGGTCACGCCCGTGCGGGCCGCCATTTGCACCCGGCGCTCTGCGCCAACGCGCGGTGGATTCGCCCGCCGACGCAGTCCTCCACCACTGGGGGCGGGTGGGGCTGCCTTACGGCAGCCCCACCCGCCCGGGCCTCTGCTACATCTGGCCCTGGTCCATCAAGCCGCCGGCGCGCGTCCGTGCCTGCGTTCCGAGTGCCTGGTCGGCGGTATCCGCAATGGGGTCGGAGCCGTCGTCCTGCGGGTCTGCGACCCTGTGGACGACCAGTTCGGGCTGCTCGTCGACGTACTCTTCGGGCTCGGGCATGGGGTTCTCCTTCTTCGGGGCGTCAAGCACCTGGACCAACGAGCCGTCCGCCACCTGATGACGCCTACCGGAGGCAGCTGGCTGGCAGCCGGTCTGTGCGGACTGACGGCGACCGTCCCTCGGAGAGCCCGATCGCTCTCGCGCTCCGCCGGGCGATGGCCCGCTCCTCGGCGTGAACGAGAGGCATTGACAGCCCGGCGGCCTCCAGAAGTCGGTGGAATCCGGGGACCGCGCCCGTGCTACTTGCCGACCGCATAGACGATGTCGTCCGTGAGGTACTTGTCGCCGACGGTCGCCTCGTAGGTCCCCAGGTTCGACGTGATGGCGGCCTTGGCCTTCGCCTTGACCGGGGCGGGAGCGCCGTTCAGCGCGCTCAGCGATGTGGCCAGGTCTGCGGCCTGAGAGGCGATGGTCTTCAGCAGGTGGTCGTAGTCCGGCGTGCCCATCTGTGGCTTCCCCTTTGTAGAAGTGCTGTGCTGGCGGTTGGCGGCCCTGTCCGTCGGGCATCTGCGAGGGCCCGGCCAAGACAGTTCCTCGATAGGCGGCTCCCCATTCGCCGCCACTCGATCGGGTGAATACTCTGGACACGCCAGCACTCTTGCGCGATAGCGCCGACGGCGCGCTCCCAGTCCCGGAGTTGCCCAACCTGGCCCGAAGAGCAGCATCGCACCGGTCCGGCCTCCGAGCTCTGGACTCCCACCCTGCACTGCCGCTGCACGATGGCAGCGCGGCCAGAGGTGGTGGTTGTCAGTGCTTGATGTCGATCTTCCCCTGTCCGCCCATCGCGCCGACGCCCATCTCCGCTCCGCCACCGACAAACGAACCGATGTACTCGCCGTCCAGGCCCCACAGGTTGATGTTGAACATGGCCGCGGTGGTGGTCGCCTCGAAGCGGGTGGTCCAGCCCGCGTAGTCGGACAGGTGGCCGTTGGTCCACAGGGTGCCCCAGACGTCTCCGCCTCCGACGCTCAGGCCGCCTCCGGCACCGGTGATCTCGTACTCGACGCCCTTCTCGTCGGTGAAGTCCCCGGAGAAACCGCCCCCGAGGACCGAGAAGGAGTGCACGGACCCGGAGTAGGAGAACTTCTTGGGGACGATCACCGCTTGCCCGGCGATCAGGTCGGGGTCGATAGCCCGCCGGGCTGTGATCAGGTCGAGGTGGGACTCGGCGGCCCGGCTGTAGTGCTCGGCCAGTTGCGGGTGGGCGGTGTCGTGAATGCTCATGGCGAGGGGTCCTTAATTCGTTTCACGGACGGCCCGGGCGCAGGTGCGCACGGCGGCTTGATCGTCCCAGCCCGCCCCGGACCCCGCTGCACCGAAAGGTGTGAACAGGCCATCGAACAGGCAAGGTTGGCTTCCGAATCACCCAGTCGACTTGCCCCACGCGGTTCCCACCCAGCCGGCACGGGAGGGGACGTTCAAGGGGCCGTGACAGCACTGTCCTCGCCCGGCGCGTCCGACGCGTCGGGGCTCAACCCGAACGTCCGCGCGCACCGCGGGTGGGAGATGGGCCAGTCGGCGGCTTCCTCGACTGTGCGCAGGGTGCGGGTGGCCTTGTCGGGGTCGGGGTGGCTGTTCCATCCGCAGTCGTGACCGTCAGAGACCTCGACCTGGTGGATTCCGTACTCGCGGGCGGTGTTGAGGGTGCCGGTGTTGTGGGCGACGGCGGAGCGGGCGGCGAGGGCGGCTTCGGCCCAGGCCCGGACGGGCATGCGGGCGCCGTTGCGGTAAACGACCCGGTCGAGGCGGTAGGCGGCGGCGAGCCGGTCGGCGAGGGAACGGGCTGCGGTCGTGGCGCCGGCTCGGTCGGCGGTGAGGAGGGGAGGTCGTGGCGGACGGCGACACCGCCGCCCCCTCCGGCATGCACCGGGCTCGAAATGAACTTCCGAGGGGCCGTCGCGCAGGGCGTACAGGTCGGCGATGGCGGCCAGTTCCGCGAAGCGGTCCAGTAGCCGACGGACGGCCCGGCCGTCACCGCCGGGCACGGCCTTGGTGATCGTTTCGACCAGGGCCTCCCGTCCCGCCCTCCGGGCCGTCTCCGGTCCGACGGGCGCCAGGTCTTCGACTTCTGCCTCCCCGCGCGGTGCGGCTCGCTGCTTAGGGCGCGCGGCGGCGGCTCGGGGGGTTGCCGCCGCCGCGCAGCGGAAGGTTACCTCACCCCAGAGCGTCGCAAAATCTGTGTGCGCCGGAGTAGACATTGCTCGTGGGTGGGTCTAACGTTTCTCTCGTAGACAGCAGTCGGCGATACCGGCCAGACACGAACTGGCCGGGGTTGTTTGACAGAAGTTCGCAGTTCGGTCCGGCAGTGGAGTTCCGAAGCCAGGCAGGTGCAGGACGGCGACGGGGCTGGCTTCCGGACCGGGCGGCCCGTAGGTATCAGGGGCCGCCACCAGCGGTACCAGTAGGACGCAGTTCAGTGAGTGCAGTACCGGCAGTCGCGAGACAGGCACGGCCTCGGCAAAGGCG
>NZ_JBFBIR010000005.1:0-216370 GCF_040685715.1 Kitasatospora sp. NPDC088264 | reverse complement strand
TCAGCGAGATGGCCGGCGCCTCGGCGAGCTGGACCGGGGCGCGGGTGAGGATCAGCCGGGCCTCGGCGAGGTCGTCGAGCCCCCGGGGCCGCCTCCGTACTGCGGCTCGAACGAGCGTCGAGCGGTGCTGCCTAGCTGAACGAGTCGCCGCAGGCGCAGGAGCCGGTGGCGTTCGGGTTGTCGATCGTGAAGCCCTGCTTCTCGATGGTGTCGACGAAGTCGACGGTGGCGCCGCCCAGGTACGGGGCGCTCATCCGGTCGGTGACGACCTTGACACCGTCGAAGTCCTTGAGCACGTCGCCGTCGAGCGAGCGCTCGTCGAAGAACAGCTGGTAACGCAGGCCGGAGCAGCCACCGGGCTGGACGGCGACGCGAAGTGCGAGGTCGTCGCGGCCCTCCTGCTCCAGCAGGCCCTTGACCTTGGCCGCGGCGGCATCGGTAAGGAGGATGCCACTCTCGACGGTGGTCTCGTCCTGGACGGTCATCTGCTTTCTCCCGGTCTTTGACGACGGTTTGCCCCCAGTGCCAACCAACGGCCGTCCGGATTCATTTCCCGAACGGCGATTGTCTTCGTCGGCTTGCTGGTGGCGGAATTTCCGTGGGCCGGGTGTGCCACCCGCGTCCCCTACGCTCCCCATGCTCGCACAACCCGGGAGGGTGGGTCACCGCCCGAGCCGCGGAATCCGGGGAACCGGCCCCGGGCCGGACCCGCGGACGCCAGGATGGTGGCCATGATCCTGCGCCAGGTCAGGGACACCGCCGCCGACGCGGAGGCCGTCCAGGAGCTTTCCCTCGCCGCGTTCGCCGATCCGGCCCTGCCCGGTCCGGCGCCCGCACGGACCCCGCTGCAGCTCGCCCGGACCAGACATCTGGCACGCACCGATCCGGAGGGCTGCTGGCTGGCGGAGAGCGGCGGGGAGCCGGTCGGCGCGGTGCTGTCGATGCGCCGGGAGGGCCTGTGGGCGCCGTCGCTGTTCGCGGTCCGGCCGCAGGCGCAGGGCAAGGGCGTCGGGCGGCTGCTGCTGGAACGGGCGGCGGCACACTCGCGGGGCTGCCTGCGCGGGATGGTCTGCGCGTCGGCGTCCCCGGCGGCGGCCCGCCGCTACCGGCTGGCCGGGTTCACCCTGCACCCGGCGATGCGGCTGACCGGGCGGGTGGACCGGGCCGGGCTGCTCGACCCGGGGGACATCCCGGTGCACCGGGGCGGCGCCGTCCACCGGCACCTGCTGGACTCGGTGGACCGGCGGCTGCGCGGGTCCGCGCACGGCCCGGACCACGAGCTGATGCTGGGCCACTTCGAGGAACTGCTGATCGCCGACGCGCTGGCCGGCAGCGGCTACTGCTACCGGGACGGCGGCGAGGTGAAGCTGCTGGCGGCCACCACCAAGCGGATCGCCGCCCGGCTGCTGCGCGAGGCGCTGGCCCGGGTGCCGGACGGGGTCGAGGCGCGCGTGGAGTTCCTGACCGCCGAGCAGGAGTGGGCGCTGGACGTCGGCCTGGAGGTGGGGCTGACCCCGCGGAGCCGGGGCTTCGTCGGGCTGCGCGGGATGCGGCCGCCGGCGCCGTACCTGCCGAGCGGCGCCTTCCTCTGAACCACGGGACGACGGAACGACTGGACGACTGGACGACGGGCCCCCCGCCGGCTGCCTGCTCCGGCGGGGGCCACGGGTCACCGGGGGCCGATCAGGCCATGGTGTCCAGGATCTCCCGGACCATGTCCATCGTCGTGCCCGGGTGCAGGAAGGCGAAGCGGGCGACCGTCTCGCCGTCCCAGCCGGTGGGGGTGACGAAGCCGATCTGGTCCGCGAGCAGCTGCTGCGACCAGCGGTAGTAGTCCTCGTTGGTCCAGCCCTTGCGCTTGAAGCAGACGGCCGAGAGCTGCGGGTCGAACAGCAGCTCCAGGTGGTCGGTGTCGCGGATGAGCTGGGCGGTGTCCCGGGCGAGCGTGAGGCCGGCCTCGATGGCGTCGGTGTAGGCCTGGGTGCCGTGGACGGCGAGGGAGAACCACAGCGGCAGGCCGCGGGCGCGCCGGGTGAGGTGGTAGGCGTAGTCGGTGGGGTTCCACTCGTCGCCCTCGGTGTGCAGGACGTCGAGGTAGGAGGCGTCCTGGGTGTGCACGGCCCGGGCGAGCTGCGGGTTGCGGTAGATCAGCGCGGCGCAGTCGAAGGGGGCGAACAGCCACTTGTGCGGGTCGACGACGAAGGAGTCGGCGTGCTCGATGCCGTTGTAGCGCTCGCGCACCGAGGGGGCGAACAGGCCCGCGCCGCCGTAGGCGCCGTCGACGTGGAACCAGAGGTCCCGCTCGCGGGCGACCTCGGCCAGGCCCTTGAGGTCGTCGACGATGCCCTCGTTGGTCGTCCCGGCCGTGCCCACGACCGCGATGACGGTCTCCGGGTTCGGGTCGGCGGCCAGCGCGGCGCGCAGCGCCTCGCCGGTGAACCGGCGGTTCACGGTGGGGACCTTGAAGGCCTCGACGCCGATGATGTTGAAGGTGTTCTTGACCGAGGAGTGGACCTGGTCGGCGACGGCGATCCGCAGCCGCGCCTCCGGCCCGACGCCAAGCTTGCGGCGGGCGGTGTCGCGGGCGACGACGAGGGCGGAGAGGTTGCCCGCGGAGCCGCCGGAGACGAAGGTGCCGCCGGCCGAGGCGGGCAGGCCGGCGCGGTCGGCGATCAGGCGCAGCACCTGGTTCTCGGCGGCGATCGCGCCGGCCGCCTCCAGCCAGGAGATGCCCTGCAGGGACGCGCAGGAGACCACCATGTCGAAGAGCAGCGCGGCCTTGGTCGGGGCGCACGGGATGAACGACAGGTAGCGCGGGCTGTCGGCGGAGATCACCGCGCGGGACAGCTCGTGGTCGTAGAGCTTGAGCACGTCGGCGGGGGCGTTGCCGTCCGCGTTCAGCAGACCGGCCAGCTGGGCGCGCAGGTGCTCGCCGTCACCGGGGTGGTCGAGCGGGACGGGGTCGTACTGCAGCCGGTCCCGCATGTAGTCGAAAACCAGGTCGACCAGTTCGTTGTCGGGCCGGTGCATGCGGTCGGGGGCTGCGGACACGGCTGTCCCTCTCGGCTGTGGGGTGTCGGGGGATGCCCGGTCGGCGGGGCGGTTCACCGCGTGGACCGGACGTGATCAGCGTAGGCAGCGGGAGGGGTTCGCCGCGCGTCGGAACCCGGCTGGTCAGGCAGCTTTCGGGCGTCTTCGGGCCGGTCCGCGCAGGATTCCTGCGCACCGGCCGGAGGGGGCCGGACGGGGGCCGGCGGGCCAGGGCGCGCCCTAGCCGATGAGCTGGGAGAGGACGACCGAGGAGCGGCTGCGCTGGACGCCGGGCTCGCGGCGGATGCGCTCGATGACGGCCTCCAGGTGCCGCATGTCGGCGGCGCGCAGGTGGACCAGGGCGTCCGGGTCGCCGGTGACCGTCCAGGCGGCCACCACCTCGGGGAACTGGCGCAGGCTGGCGAGGATCTCCTCGGGGGCGGTCCGCTCGCGGCAGTAGACCTCGACGAAGGCCTCGGTCTGCCAGCCGAGCACCGACGGGTCGAGCACCACGGTGAAGCCCCGCACCACGCCGCGCGCCCGCAGCCGGTCGATCCGGCGGCGCACGGCGGTGGCGGAGAGGTTGACCTGGAGGCCGATCTCGGCGTACGAGGCGCGGCCGTCGCGGCCGAGCCGGGCGAGCAGGAGCCGGTCGGTCTCGTCCAGGTCGGTCCCGACCACCTCGTGCGCTCGGCTGCTGGTCATCGGTGCGGGGCTCCACGGGTCGTACGGGTCGGTTGCGGCCTCGGGCGGCGGGCCCTCGGACGGAGGGCGGTAGGGGCGGCTGCCGAAACGGTTCGCCAACCATTCTGGCGGATGTCAGGAGCGAGTTCACCGCTGGCAGATGACGGCCGGTGGTCCGTCGGTGGTCCGCCGCCGGTCGGCAGCCGGTCCGCCGTCAGTCCGGCGTCAGTCCGCCGTCAGTCGGCCAGCAGGACGATCTTGCCCCGGGTGCGGCCCTCGGCGCTGAGCGCCTGGGCGGAGGCCGCCTGGGAGAGCGGGAAGGTGGAGGCGACGGTGACGGTCAGCCGGCCGTCGTCGGCCAGCGCAGCCAGTTCGGCGAGGTCCGCGGCGTCCGGGCGGACCCAGACGTAGTGGCCGCCGAGGGCCTTCACCCCGAAGTCGGTGATCGAGGCGATCCGGCTCTGGTCCGCCACCAGGCTCGCCGAGAGCGGGACGGCGCCGTGGCCGACCAGGTCGAGGGCCGCGTCGATCCCGCCCGGGGCGAGCGCCCGGACCCGGTCGGCCAGGCCCTCGCCGTAGAGCACCGGCTCGGCGCCGAGGCCGCGCAGGTAGTCGTGGTTGCGCTCGCCCGCGGTGCCGATCACCCGGGCTCCGAGGGCCCGGGCGATCTGGACGGCCAGGTGCCCGACCCCGCCGGCCGCGGCGTGCACCAGCAGGGTCTCCCCCGCCCGCAGCCGCAGTGCCTTGAGGCTCTGCAGCGCGGTGAGCCCGGCCAGCGGCAGGCCGCCGGCCTGGGCCCAGTCCAGTGCGGCCGGCTTGCGGGCGAGGGTGCGGACCGGGGCGGAGACGAGTTCGGCGTAGGTGCCGTGCTCGACGGTGTCCTTGCGGACGTAGCCGTAGACCTCGTCGCCGGGCGCGAACTCGGTGACGCCGCCGCCGACGGCGCGGACCACGCCGGCCAGGTCCCAGCCCATGACGAGCGGGAAGTGCGCGTCCAGCAGGCCGTCCAGGGCGCCGTCCCGGATCTTCCAGTCCACCGGGTTCACCCCGGCCGCCCGCATCCGCACCAGGACCGAGTCCGGACCGACCTTGGGGTCGGGCAGGTCGGTGTACTCGACGACTTCGGGGCCGCCGTAGCGGTTGATCGCGATTGCCTTCATGGCCTCAGCCATACCCGGGCCCGGCCGGATATCGATTCGGCCACGCGAGGACCACCCCAAAACGGTCATCCGGTTCCGCCAGGGTCCGATTCGGCGAGCGGTTCTCGTCACATCGACAGGATGGCCATCGTCACTCTGACACCAACCGGCTATCATAGATAGCGTCAGATAGACGAAAAGGCTTCAGGCTTGATCGGCCGCACAGAAGGGCACCCGCCCGTGACCACCACCATCACCGAGACCCACGGCGTCGACCCCACTCCGACGCCGCTCGCTCTGCTGCTGCTCGGCCGCGAGGCCGACCCGAACAGCGAGCGCGGCGTCGAGTGCCCCGGCGACCTCCCCCCGGCCTCCGACCCGAACCTCGTCGAGCGCGCCCGCGCCGCCAAGGCCGCGCTCGGTGACCGCGTCTTCATCCTCGGACACCACTACCAGCGCGACGAGGTGATCGAGTTCGCCGACGTCACCGGCGACTCCTTCAAGCTCGCGCGGGACGCGGCGGCCCGCCCGGAGGCCGAGTACATCGTCTTCTGCGGCGTGCACTTCATGGCCGAGTCCGCCGACATCCTGACCGGCGACGCCCAGCAGGTCGTCCTCCCGGACCTCGCGGCCGGCTGCTCGATGGCCGACATGGCCACCGCCGAGCAGGTCGCCGAGTGCTGGGACGTGCTGACCGACGCCGGCATAGCCGACGTCACCGTCCCGGTCTCGTACATGAACTCCTCCGCCGACATCAAGGCCTTCACCGGCAAGCACGGCGGCACCATCTGCACCTCCTCCAACGCCGAACGCGCCCTGGAGTGGGCCTTCGAGCAGGGCCAGAAGGTCCTGTTCCTGCCCGACCAGCACCTCGGCCGCAACACCGCGGTGCGCGATCTGGGCCTCTCGCTGGACGACTGCGTCCTGTACAACCCGCACAAGCCGAACGGCGGCCTGACCGCCGAGCAGCTGCGGGACGCCAAGATGATCCTGTGGCGCGGCCACTGCTCGGTGCACGGCCGGTTCAGCGTGGACTCGGTGAACGACGTGCGCGAGCGGATCCCCGGCGTCACCGTGCTGGTGCACCCCGAGTGCAAGCACGAGGTCGTCTCGGCCGCCGACATGGTGGGCTCGACCGAGTACATCATCAAGGCGCTGGACGCCGCCGAGCCCGGCTCCAAGTGGGCCATCGGCACCGAGCTGAACCTGGTCCGCCGCCTGGCCAAGGCCCACCCGGACAAGGAGATCGTCTTCCTGGACCGGACGGTCTGCTTCTGCTCCACCATGAACCGGATCGACCTGCCGCACCTCGTCTGGGCGCTGGAGTCGCTGGTCGAGGGCCGGGTGCCGAACGTGATCACCGTCGACCCGGAGACCGAGAAGTACGCCAAGGCGGCGCTGGACCGGATGCTGGCCCTGCCGTAGCCGGCCCGGCCGCCGGGACACGACGAAGGGCGGGTCCCCTCCCACCGGAGGGGACCCGCCCTTTCGTCTGGCACCGGCCGCGGCGGCTACTCGGGGTAGCCCGGGATCACACCCTCGCCGTCGGCCATCAACATCTCGCGGACCTCGTCGATCGTCGCCTCGGCGCTCGGCAGGATCAGCTCGGACGGCGCCAGTGAATCCAGCGGCACCGGAGTGCCGAACTGCTTCACCGCGTCCAGCAGCTTGCCGTAGGCCCGACGGAAGTGCTCCGCGTCCCCCGACTCCACTGCGGTGACGAGCTCGGCGTCGAGCTCGTTGAGCAGGTTCAGGTGGGACTCGCCCACCTCGTACTGCCCCTCACCCATGACCCTCATGATCATGCCGTGCGTCTCCCTGGTTCGTGGGATGGAGCTCAGATCACTTGTTGTAGTTGATGCGCGGGGTGTCCTGCTGCGGCTGGGCCTGCGGCTGCTGCGAATTGCCCTGCTCGATCGCGGCCGGACCGGAGGACGGGCCCCCCAGCTCGGCCTTCATCCGGGCCAGCTCCAGCTCGACGTCGGTGCCGCCGGCCACCCGCTCCAGCTCGGCCTCGATGTCGTCCTTGCGGCCGAGACCGCTGGAGTCGTCGAGCGCACCGGACGCCAGCAGCTCGTCGATCGCACCGGCCCGGGCCTGCATCTGGGCCGTCTTGTCCTCGGCCCGCTGGATGGCCAGGCCGACGTCGCCCATCTCCTCCGAGATCCCGGAGAAGGACTCGGCGATGCGGGTCTGCGCCTGAGCGGCGGTGTAGGTGGCCTTGATGGTCTCCTTCTTGGTGCGGAAGGCGTCCACCTTGGCCTGCAGCCGCTGGGAGGCGAGCGTGAGCTTCTCCTCCTCGCCCTGGAGGGCCTGGTACTGCGTCTCCAGGTCGGTGATCTGGGACTGCATGTTGGCCCGGCGGGTCAGCGCCTCGCGCGCGAGGTCCTCGCGGCCCAGGGACAGCGCCTTGCGGCCCTGGTCCTCGTACTTCGCCGACTGCTGCTGGAGCTGGGTCAGCTGGAGTTCCAGGCGCTTGCGCGAGGTCGCGACGTCCGCGACGCCACGCCGTACCTTCTGCAGCAGTTCGAGCTGCTTCTGGTAGGAGTAGTCGAGCGTCTCTCGGGGATCCTCCGCCCGGTCCAAGGCCTTGTTCGCCTTGGAGCGGAAGATCAACCCCATACGCTTCATGATTCCGTCGCTCATGGGCCTCGGGTGCCCCCTTCTCCGGCCTGCGGTCTCTATCTCGATACCAGACACGACGAGTGTATGTGCAGCGAGCCCGTCGCCGCAGTGCACCTGCCTGCTACAAGACTGCTACAGCGACCAGCGGAGTTCCTCCTCCCCCGGGTGGATCCGCCTCTCATCCCCTCCATAGTCCATCCGATTGATCCCCTACGGGAAGGGGCCGGGAAACCCCGGCGGGCGCCGACCTCGCGGATTGATACGCGTTTGGGTCCGAGGGGACCCCGAGAAGCCGCCCGGCACCCCGTACGCTGGTGGTGTGTTCCGACGCCGTTCAGATGATGCAGCCGCCTCCGCCACCGTGCTGGAGAAGCCGGACGAGACCCGCCACCCCCAGGCCAAGAAGGGCCGGCCAACGCCCAAGCGCAGTGAGGCCGAGGCCAACCGGCGCACCCGGGTGACGGTGCCCAAGGACCGCAAGGAGGCCGCCCGCCAGGCCCGCGAGCGGATGCGCTCCGAGCGCGAGAAGCAGCGCACCGCGCTGCTGGAGGGCGACGAGCGCCACCTGCCGGCCCGTGACAAGGGCCCGGTGCGCAAGTTCGCCCGCGACTACGTGGACGCCCGCTGGTCGCTCGCCGAGTTCTTCCTGCCCGCCGCCGTGGTCATCCTGGTGCTGAGCATCATCAAGGTGCCCGCCATCCAGCTGCTGTCCACGCTGCTGTTCCTGCTGTTCTTCGTGCTGGTGATCCTGGACTTCGTCCGCCTCGGCTTCGGTCTGCGCAAGCAGTTCGCCGAGCGCTTCGCCGGCCAGAACACCCGCGGCGCGGTCGCCTACGGCCTGATGCGCATCCTGCAGATGCGCCGGCTGCGACTGCCCAAGCCGCAGGTGCGGCGCGGAGAGAAGCCCTGACCGCCGAACCGGTGGACTCCGGCTGGGCCCCCCCTTCCTGGGAGGGGCCCGGCCTGTACGCGTTGCCGGGGCAGGGGGACGGCGGCCACGACCGGATCGGCCAGGAGCGCCGGCTGCCCTCGCGCAGCGGCTCCTTCGCCGGCGGTACCGGCGCCTGGCTGGACCGGCTCGGCGGACTGCGCAACTTCGTCCGCCAGGAACTGGTCTCCCGGCAGCTCGCCGAGCAGCTGGCCGGCCGCACCGCGCAGCGCGTCCTCGACATCGGCTGCGGCCAGGGCACCCAGGCGCTGCGCCTGGCCCGGGCCGGCCACTACGTCACCGGCATCGACTCCGACCCGGTCGCGCTCGGCGTCGCCCAGGGGGCGCTCGCCGAGGAACCGCCGGAGGTTGCCGGCCGGCTGCAACTGCTCAGCGGCGACGCCCACCAGTGCGGGCGCTGGTTCGGCCCGCGCAGCTTCGACGTGGTGCTCTGCCACGGCGTCCTGATGTACCTGCCCGCCCCCGACCCGATGATCGCCTCGCTGGCCCGGCTGCTGGCCCCGGGCGGGCTGCTCTCGCTGCTGGTCCGCAACCGCGACGCGCTCGCCCTGCGGCCCGCCGCCGCCGGGGACTGGCGGGCCGCCCTTCACGCCTTCGAGAGCGACCGGTACTACAACCGGCTCGGGCTGGCCGCCCGCGCCGACCGCCTCGCCGACCTCACCGTCACCCTCTCCGAGGTGTCGGTGCCGCTGAAGCACTGGTACGGCGTACGGGTCTTCACCGACAACGCGCCCGACGACGCGACCCCGCCGGTGGACGGGCGGCAGCTCGCCCAGCTGCTGGAGGCCGAGGACCGGGCCGGCCGCACCGACCCGTACCGGCAGGTCGCCGCGCTGCTGCACGTGGTCGGCGCCAAGTAGCGGCCCCGCGACGGCGGTTACGCCTCGTGCAGGCTCATCGAGTAGATCACCCGGTCGTCGTCCAGCAGGACCGCCGTGTCGATGCCGTCCTCGGCGAGCTGCTTCCAGGACTCCCCGATCCAGGTCTCGGCGTCCCCCTGACCGGCGAACTCCTCCTGAGCGCCCTCCGGCACCACCGCGGTGCCGTCCGCCTTCTCGTACCGCCACGTCCAGACCATGCCCGGTTCCTCCCACCGACGACGCTGCCTGCGTGCTGCGCACCTTAGCCTGCCCGGCCCGATCTTCCGTATGCCTGGCCGGACGGTCCGGATGCCCGGTCGGGCAGGATGGGCGGCATGGCGATCCACCACCCGCTCCCCCGCACGCTGCTGCTCGGCGGCGCCCGCTCCGGCAAGTCCACCCGGGCCGAGCAGCTGCTCGCCGACCACCCGGACGTCCTGTACGTGGCCACCGGCGGCGCCCGGGACGGCGACGCCGAGTGGGCCCAGCGGGTCGCGCTGCACCGCGAGCGGCGGCCGGCGAGCTGGCGCACCGCCGAGACCTGCGGCCTGGAGGCCGTGCTGGCCGACCGGACCGACCCGGCGCCGGTGCTGGTCGACTGCCTGGCGCTGTGGCTGACCGCCGTGATGGACGAGTGCGGCGCCTGGGACGACGCGGTCTGGGCGGCGGGCGGGGAGGCCGCCGTCCAACGGCGCTGCGAGGCCCTGGCGCGGGCCTGGGCGGCCACCGGGCGCACGGCCGTCGCGGTCAGCAACGAGGTCGGGATGGGCGTCGTCCCGGCGACCGCCGCCGGCCGGCGCTTCCGCGACACCCTGGGCCGGCTGAACATGGCCGTGGCGGACGCCTCCGAGCGTGTGCTGCTGGTCGTGGCCGGGCAGGTTCTGACCGTCAAGCCAGCCGCCGCCTGAACATCTGCGGCGTGTAGCCTTCCGGACGATGGACACGACCGTGGATCTCGATACGTTCTCCTCGCTCGTCGAGCGCCCCGACGAGAGCGCCCGACGGGCCGCCGAGGAACGCTGGCAGGAGGCCGGCCGGCCGCGCGGCGGGCTCGGCAAGCTGGAGGAGCTGGGCAGCTGGCTGTCGTCCGTACAGGGGCGATCCCCCGTGCGGCCGGTGTCGGCCCCCAAGGTGCTGCTGTTCGCCGCCGACCACGGCGTGGCCGCGCTCGGGGTGTCCCGGCTGCCCGCCAAGGGCGGCACCGCCGCGCGGGTGCGCGCCGTCCTGGACGGCACCGCGCCGGTCACCCGGCTGGCCCGGCGCTACGGCGCCGAGGTGCGGGTCGTCGACGTCGCGGTGGACGCCGACCCCGCCGACTTCCCGGACGACGTGGTCACCCACCGGATCCGGCGCGGCTCCGGCCGGATCGACGTCGAGGACGCGCTCACCCCCGAGGAGACCGCGCGGGCCTTCCGGGCCGGCATGGCCGTCGCCGACGAGGAGGCCGACGCCGGCACCGACCTGGTGCTGCTCGGCGACCTCGGCGTCGGCGCCACCACCGTCGCCGCCGTCCTGGTCGGCGCGCTGTGCGGAACGGACGCGGCCACCGTCACCGGGCGCGGCTCGGGCGTCGACGACCGGGTCTGGATGGTCAAGTGCGCCACCATCCGCGACTCCCTGCGGCGGGCCCGGCCCGTCCTCGGCGACCAGCTGGCGCTGCTCGGCGCCACCGGCGGGGCCGACTTCGCGGCGATCACCGGCTTCCTGCTCCAGGCCGCGGCGCGACGGCTCCCGGTGGTGCTGGACGGCGTCGTCTCGGCGGCCTGCGCGCTGGTCGCGCAGCGGATCGCCTTCCGGGCGCCGGAGTGGTGGCGGGCCGGGCAGTCGAGCGGCGAGCCCGCCCAGGCCAAGGCCTACGACCGCCTCACCCTGACGCCGTTGCAGGACCAGGGGATCACCATGGGCGAGGGCCTCGGCGCGCTGCTGGCCCTACCTCTGCTCCAGGCGGCGGGCGACGCGCTCGCGGACGAGGCCCCGCGGCCGTTCGTGCCGTCGGCGCCGAAGGAGCAGCCGAAGCTGCCGTCGGCGGCGGACCTGCTGCGGCGGCTGTAGGAACCCGCAGCAACCCGTGGCACCAGGATCATGGGCGCCCCGTCCGGCACATCGGACGGGGCGCTTCCGTTCGGAGGGAAACACGTCGTGCAGGGCGCCAGTTGGGCCGAGGGGCTCCGGTTCGGGTTCGGGACGCTGTCCGTGCTGCGGGTGCGGGTGGAGCGGTGGGACCGGGCAGCGGCGGCGCGGGCGATGACGGCGGCCCCGGTGGTGGGGCTGGTGCTCGGCGCGGCGGGCGCCGGGGCGGGGGCGCTGGTGGCCTGGCGGGCCGGCGGGCTGCTCGGGGCGGTGGCGGCGGTGGGGGTGCTGGCCGCGCTCACCCGGGGGCTGCACCTGGACGGTCTGGCGGACGTGGCCGACGGCCTGGGCAGCGGGAAACCGGCCGAGGACGCGCTGCGCATCATGAAGCAGTCCGACATCGGCCCGTTCGGCGTCCTGACCCTCGTTCTCGTGCTGCTGGCCCAGATCGCGGCGCTGGCCGGACAGTTCGCCGAGTCGACCACGCGCGGCGCGCTCGCGGTGCTGGCGTCGGCGGTGACCGCGCGGTGCGCGCTCGCCTGGGGCTGCCTGCGGTCGGTGCCGGCCGCCCGGCCGGGCGGCCTGGGCGCGATGGTGGCGGGCACCGTGGCACCCGCCGGAGCGGTCGCGGGGACGGCCGCCGCGGCGCTCGCCCTGGCCGCACTCGGACTGTTTGACGGATCGTCAATCCTCCGTCTCCCCCTGTCCGTTGTGCTTGGCGTCGGCTGCGCCCAGCTGCTGCTCCGGCGCTGCGTACGGCGGTTCGACGGAATCACCGGGGACGTGCTCGGCGCGATGGCGGAAACCGCCGCGACCGCCTCGCTGTTCGCCCTGGCGTTGCTCGGCTGATACCGGGCGGCGCGTGATCCCACCATGCGGACTACCATGCGGGGAGCACCGCAGCCCTGCACCGTCGCAGGTCCTGCCCGCCCGGCGTGACCCGAGGAGCCGGGGCCTCTGGTGTGCGTGGCCGCGACCTGCGCGGGTGCGCGCGCCAGGGGGCCCGGACCCGGAGCGTGCCGGGCGGTCCGGCCTGCGACGGCGGGTTGCGCCGGTGCGGCAGCCTCGCCGCAACCGGCCGTGGACCGCGAAAGAACAGGACGCATTACGTGACTGCATTGTCTGTGAGCACCTCCTCCGCCGCCTCGCTGCGCGCGGACGCCCTGGTGGTCGGTGTCGCCAAGGGCCCCAAGGGCATCGTGCTGGCCCCCGGCTCCGAGGCCGTGAACGAGGCGTTCGAGGGCAAGCTGACCGAGGTCCTCAGCACCCTGGGCGCGACCGGCGCCGAGGGCGAGGCCGTCAAGGTGCCCTCCCCCGCCGGCCTGAAGGCCGCGCTCGTGCTCGCGGTCGGCCTCGGCGAGGCCGCCGAGGCCGGCTACCAGCTGGAGGCGCTGCGCCGCGCCGCTGGTGTCGCCGCCCGCACCCTGGCCGGCGCCAAGAAGGCCGCGCTGGCCCTGCCGACCGAGTCCGCGGACGAGGTCGAGGCCGTCGCGCTGGGCGGCCTGCTCGGCTCGTACGCCTTCGGCACCTACAAGGCCGACGGCAGCGGCAAGGAGCCGGTCGGCGAGCTGGTCGTGCTGGCCCCCCGCAAGGGCAGCAAGGACGCCAAGGCGGCCGTGGAGCGCGCCGCCGCGGTCGGCGAGGAGATGAACCGGGCCCGTGACCTGGTCAACACCGCGCCGAACGACCTGAACCCGAAGAGCTTCGCCGCGATCGCCCAGGCGGCCGGCAAGGAGCACGGCCTCAAGGTCGAGGTGCTGGACGAGAAGGCGCTGCTCAAGGGCGGCTTCGGCGGCCTGCTGGGCGTCGGCAACGGCTCGGCCAACCCGCCGCGACTGGTGAAGGTGGCCTACACCCACCCGAAGGCGAAGGCCACGCTGGCCTTCATCGGCAAGGGCATCACCTACGACTCGGGCGGCATCTCGCTGAAGCCGGCCGGCCACAACGAGACCATGAAGTGCGACATGGCCGGCGCCGCCGCCGTGTTCGCCGCCGTGGTGGCCGCCAAGCGCCTGGGCCTGGCCGTCAACGTGACCGGCTGGCTGGCGCTGGCCGAGAACATGCCGTCCGGCTCCGCCACCCGCCCCGGCGACGTGCTGCGCATGTACGGCGGCAAGACCGTCGAGGTGCTGAACACCGACGCCGAGGGCCGTCTGGTGCTGGCCGACGCGATCGTGCGCGCCGGCGAGGAGAACCCGGACGTCATCGTCGACGTGGCGACCCTGACCGGCGCCATGGTGCTGGCCCTGGGCAACCGCACCTTCGGCGTGATGTCCAACAACGACGAGCTGCGCGAGACCCTGCACACCGTCTCGGGCGAGGTCGGCGAGCAGTCCTGGCCGATGCCGCTGCCGGCCGAGCTGCGCAAGGGCATGACCGAGTCGACCATCGCCGACCTGGCGAACATGGGCGAGCGGATGGGCGGCGGCCTGGTGGCCGGCCTGTTCCTGAAGGAGTTCGTGGCCGAGGGCATCGACTGGGCGCACCTGGACATCGCCGGCCCGGCGTTCCACGAGAGCGCGCCGTTCGGCTACACCCCGAAGGGCGGCACCGCGAGCGCGGTTCGCACCCTGGTCCGGTTCGCCGAGCAGACCGCGGCGGGCAACAAGGCCTGATCAGGCACCGAGTCGACGGGGGTCCGGCGCGCGTGCGCCGGGCCCCCGTCGGCGTTCGCGCGCCGGCGCCGGTTACCCGCGAGTAGGCCGGGACCCCGCCCCGCACCTCTGTTCGCTGCGGGCGAAACTTTGTTCCACCCTGCGGAAGAGGTGGCGCCGCAGGGCCGCGCCGACGCCCGTCCGGCGGCTGTCAACCCCGCGTTGAGCTGCAATGATGCCCTTCCGTCGGGGGTATTCCCGCCCCGGTGACCGCTCTGTGGGACACCCCTGGGGTGGACCCGGACATCAGCCACCGCGAACAAGTGCGAAGATGTATTTCCGGCACGACTGGGCGCCTCACAAAGGCTTCCGACCCACCGGACCGCGACCGGCCCGGCGACCCACCCCATTGCATGGAGGACGTGACGTGGCGAACGACGCCAGCACCGTTTTCGACGTAGTCATTCTCGGAGGCGGAAGCGGCGGTTACGCCGCGGCGCTCCGCGCCGCTCAGCTGGGCCTGAGCGTCGCCCTGGTCGAGAAGGGGGAGCTGGGCGGCACCTGCCTGCACCGCGGCTGCATCCCGACCAAGGCTCTGCTGCACGCCGCCGAGATCGCGGACGAGACGAAGGAGGCCGCCGAGTTCGGCGTTCTGGCCACCTTCCAGGGCATCGACATCAACGGCGTCCACAAGTACAAGGACGACGTCATCGCCGGCCTGTACAAGGGCCTCCAGGGCCTGGTCGCCTCGCGCAAGGTCACCTTCATCCAGGGCGCGGGCAAGCTCTCCTCGCAGACCTCGGTGGACGTCAACGGCCAGCGCATCGAGGGCCGCCACATCGTCCTGGCCACCGGCTCCGTGCCGCGCTCGATCCCGGGCCTGGAGATCGACGGCAACCGCGTGATCTCCTCGGACCACGCCCTCAAGCTCGACCGCATCCCGAAGTCGGCCGTCATCCTCGGCGGCGGCGTGATCGGCGTCGAGTTCGCCTCGGTCTGGAAGTCCTTCGGCGTCGAGGTCACCATCGTCGAGGCGCTGCCGCACCTCGTCCCGCTGGAGGACGAGAACTCCTCCAAGCTGCTGGAGCGCGCGTTCCGCAAGCGCGGCATCAAGTTCGAGCTGAAGGCCCGCTTCTCGGGCGTCGAGTACACCGAGGCCGGTGTCCGCGTCTCCACCGAGAACGGCAAGCAGATCGACGCCGACCTGCTGCTCGTCGCCATCGGCCGCGGCCCGGTCTCGTCCGGCCTCGGCTACGAGGAGAACGGCGTCGCGATGGACCGCGGCTACGTCCTGGTCGACGAGTACATGCGCACCAACGTGCCCACCATCTCGGCCGTCGGCGACCTCGCCCCGACCCTGCAGCTGGCCCACGTCGGCTTCGCCGAGGGCATCCTGGTCGCCGAGCGCCTGGCCGGCCTCAAGCCGGTGCCGATCGACTACGACGGCGTCCCGCGCGTGACCTACTCCAACCCCGAGGTGGCCTCCGTCGGCATCTCCGAGGCCAAGGCCGTCGAGCTGTACGGCAAGGAGAAGGTCGTCACCCTCAAGTACAACCTGGCCGGCAACGGCAAGAGCAAGATCCTGAAGACCGCCGGCGAGATCAAGCTCGTCCAGGTCAAGGACGGCGCCGTGGTCGGCGTCCACATGGTCGGCGCCCGCATGGGCGAGCAGGTCGGCGAAGCTCAGCTGATCTACAACTGGGAGGCCCTGCCGGCCGAGGTCGCGCAGCTCATCCACGCGCACCCGACCCAGTCCGAGGCCCTGGGCGAGGCGCACCTGGCGCTGGCCGGCAAGCCGCTGCACGCGCACGACTGATCACGCCACCACCCCCCATTTCCAGTACGCAAGACTTGATAGGAGTCGCTGAAACCATGGCGGTCTCAGTAACACTGCCCGCGCTGGGCGAGAGCGTTTCCGAGGGCACCGTCACCCGTTGGCTGAAGGCCGAGGGTGAGCGTGTCGAGGTCGACGAGCCGCTGCTCGAGGTGTCGACCGACAAGGTCGACACCGAGATCCCGTCGCCGGCCTCCGGCATCCTGGCCTCGATCAAGGTCGGCGAGGACGAGACCGTCGACGTCGGCGCCGAGCTGGCGATCATCGACGACGGCTCCGGTGCCCCGGTCGCCGCTGCGGCCCCGGTCGCCGAGGCCGCGCCCGTCGCCGCCCCGGCCCCGGTCGTGGAGGCGCCCGCCGCCCCCGCCCCGGTCGCCGCTGCCGCCCCGGCGGCTCCGGCTGCCGCTCCGGCTGCCGACGCCACCCCGGTCCTGCTGCCCGCGCTGGGCGAGTCGGTCACCGAGGGCACCGTCACCCGTTGGCTGAAGGCCGAGGGTGAGACGGTCGAGGTCGACGAGCCGCTGCTCGAGGTCTCCACCGACAAGGTCGACACCGAGATCCCGTCGCCGATCGCCGGTGTCGTGGTGAAGATCCTGGTCGGCGAGGACGAGACCGCCGAGGTCGGCGCCCAGCTCGCGCTGATCGGTGCCGCGGGTGCCGTCGCCGCCGCCCCGGCCCCCGTGGCCGCTCCGGCTCCGGTCGCCGCCCCGGCTCCGGTCGCCGCTCCGGTGGCCGCTCCGGCTCCGGCTGCCCCGGCCCCCGTCGCTCCGGCTGCCCCGGCCGCGCCCGCTCCGGTCGCCGCTCCGGCTCCCGTCGCCCCGGCCGCGCCGGCTGCCCCGGTGGCCGACGCCGGTGACGCCTACGTCACCCCGCTGGTGCGCAAGCTCGCCGCCGAGCACGGTGTCGAGCTGTCCTCCGTCGCCGGTACCGGCGTCGGCGGCCGCATCCGCAAGCAGGACGTCGTCGCCGCCGCGGAGGCCGCCAAGGCCGCCCCGGCCCCGGTCGCCGCCGCCGCTCCGGCCGCTGCGCCGAAGGCCGCCGCCGCGCCGTCCGCCCTGCGCGGCCAGACGGTCAAGATGACCCGCATGCGCAAGGTCATCGGCGACAACATGCTGAAGGCCCTGCACGAGCAGGCCCAGCTGACCAGCGTGGTCGAGGTGGACGTCACCAAGATCATGTCGCTGCGCGGCAAGGCCAAGGAGGGCTTCCTCGCCCGCGAGGGCGTCAAGCTGTCCCCGATGCCGTTCTTCGTCAAGGCCGCCGCCCAGGCGCTGAAGACCCACGCGGTCGTCAACGCCCGGATCAACGAGGCCGAGGGCACCATCACCTACTTCGACACCGAGAACATCGGTATCGCGGTGGACTCCGAGAAGGGTCTGATGACCCCGGTCATCAAGGGTGCGGGCGACCTCAACATCGCCGGCATCTCGAAGAAGACCGCCGAGCTGGCCGCCAAGGTCCGCGACAGCAAGATCACCCCGGACGAGCTGTCCGGCGCCACCTTCACCATCAGCAACACCGGCTCGCGCGGTGCGCTGTTCGACACCGTGATCGTGCCGCCGAACCAGGTCGCCATCCTGGGCATCGGTGCCACCGTCAAGCGCCCGGTGGTCATCGAGGCCGACGGCGGCACCGCCATCGGCATCCGTGACATGACCTACCTGTCGCTCTCCTACGACCACCGCCTGGTGGACGGCGCCGACGCCGCCCGCTACCTGGTCGCGGTCAAGGAGATCCTGGAGGCCGGCGAGTTCGAGGTCGAGCTCGGCCTGTAAGGCTCTGCCGGTCCGCGGTTTCGGCTGCACGGAGCCCCGCGTCGTCCCTGGACGGCGCGGGGCTCCGCCGTTGCCCGGGCCCGCCTGCTGTCCGCCTGCTTCCGGCCGCGTCCGGTTGTCTCGGGCCGCGCCTGGCTGCGTCGAACATCACCAGCGTTTCGCCGGGCCATGGCATGCGCGGGGGCTTGCGAACGGGGATGCTGGAGCGGTGATGGACGAGACCGACTTCTGGCAGATGATCGACGAGACCCGGGAGGACGCCGACGGCGATCCGGACGAGCAGGCCGACCGGCTGGTGGAACGGCTGGTCCAGCTGACCCCGGACGACGTCATCGACTTCGCCCGGCTGTTCGAGGCCCGGTTCCAGCGGGCCTACCGCCACGACCTCTGGGGCGCCGCCTACCTGCTGCTGGACGGCGCCTCCGACGACACCTTCGACTACTTCCGCTGCTGGCTGATCGGCCAGGGCCGGGACGTCTTCGAGGGCGCCCTGTTCGAGCCTGACGACCTGGCGGACCTGCTGCCCGAGTTCGACGAGGAGGAGGACGGCGAGGCCGAGGACCTCGGCTACGCCGCCGACGAGGCGTACGAGCAGCTGACCGGACTTCCGCTGCCCGAGGTGGGCGGGCGGCAGTCCGGCCGACCGGCCGGGGCCGCGCTGGACTTCGACGACCCGGACGTCATGGCGAAACGGTTTCCCAAGCTCTGGGAGCGCTACGGGGATTAGGACGCGTCAGACACGCCCACGGCATGAGCGGGGCCGGACGCGTCAGGCGGTGCTGCCGCCGCCGGACGTGCCGTCCTGCTTGACGCCCTTGAGGATCTGGTCCAGCACGGACGCGTCCGGCGCGCTCGGGGTGTCGTCCACCCCGCCCTCGAACACCACGAAGCCGCCGCCCTTGGCCGGGACGGCCGCCAGCAGGACGTAGCCCTGGGTGCCGTCCGCGGTGCGGATGTGCCAGCGCACGGCGTAGCCGGACACGCCCGCGACGGTCGTGTAGCCGGAGCCGGAGTCGGTGTGCGAGCTGATCCCGGTGAAGATCTGGCCGGCGTACGCGGGCATCGTGGCCTCGGCGGCCGTCTTGGCGGTGACGCCCTGGACGGTGTCCTTCTCCACCGAGAACTGGCCGCGGATGCAGGAGCTGCCGTCCGGGCAGGTGTAGCGGCCGGTGCCCAGGTAGACCGTGGAGTGCGGGGAGTTGGGCGCCACGTCCCAGCCGTCGAACACCGGGACGGTGATCGCGTGCTGGGCGTCCGGGACGGTGCTCCTGACGGTCGGCGCCGGCTTGGGCGCGGGCGTCGGGGCGGACGTGCCCACCGTGGGGCTCGGGGCGGGGCCGCTCCGGGTGATGGTGACCGTCGGGTTCGGGGCCGGGTCGGCCTGCGGGGAGCCGCCACTGAGCACGATCCCGGCGACGATCCCGCCCACGGCGAGGACGGCGACCGCGATGCCGACGACCAGGCCGGGCCTCATCCGGCGGGGCGCCGGCTGCTGCGGCGGGTAGCCCGGCGCCGGGTAGCCGTAGCCCGCGCCCTGGGCGGGGTAGCCGTCCTGGGCCGGGTAGTAGCCGTCCTGGCCCGGGTAGCCGTAGCCCGGGGCGGGGGCGCTGCCCGGGTAGCCGGGGGCGTCCTGCGGACCGCCGTAGCCGTACCCGGGCTGCCGGCCGGGGGGCTGCCAGCCCTGGGTGGGGGCGTCGGCGAGGTGGCCGACGCCGCCCTGGAGCGGGCGCAGCTCGCTGGTCCAGGCGTTGCCGTCCCACCAGCGCTCGTGACCGGGGGTGCCGTCCGCACCGGGGACCGGGTACCACCCGGGGGGCGTCGAGTTGCTCACGGCCGTACGGTACCCGGCGGGGTGCTGGTCCAGACAGAGCGGATCGGTCACGACTCTGCACCACCCGCCACATCTGACCACTCGTCAGATGTGGCGGCCGGCAAGGCCGGTCGGGCGGGTCAGTCCGCCAGGCGGCGGGCCATCCAGATGTCGTCCACGTAGGACCCGTCGATCAGGAACTCCTCCGCCAGCGAGCCCTCGACGACGAAGCCGCAGCCCTCGTAGAGGCGGCGGGCCGGGGCGTTCCAGCCGAGCACCCGCAGGGTCAGCTTGCGCGCGCCCGCGGCCCGGGCGGCCTCGCAAGCCGCCTCGACCAGGCGCCGGCCGACACCCCGGCCGCGGGCCGTGCCGTCGACGACCAGGCCCTGGATCTGCCGGACGTGCCGGTTGCTGGCCAGCGGGGTCGGCGGGACCTGGCGGACGTAGCCGACCACCCGGCCGTCCAGGAGGGCGACCAGGTACTGCTCCGGGGTGTGCCGTTCGTCGAAGACGCCGTCCTCCTCGGGCGGCTGCGGGGAGACGTCGGCCAGCGGGGACCAGGCGGCACGGTTGAGAACGGCGAGTTCGCCCTCGTCCTCGGGTTGAGCTGGGCGGATGATCAGATTGTCCTCGTGCATGCGCGTCATGCTAATGAGGCGCATGCCGACATGACAGGGCTTGAGGAACTGGGAGGATGGACGCATGCGCATCGCTGTCACGGGCTCCACGGGATTGATCGGTTCGGCTCTCGTCCGCTCCCTGCTGGCGGACGGCCACGAGGTGGTCCGGCTGGTCCGGCGCCGCTCCAGGACGGGCCCGCAGCCCGACGGCAGCACGGCCATCGGCTGGAACCCGCTGCTCGGCCAGGTCGAGCAGGACGGACTGGCCGGGGTCGAGGCGGTCGTGCACCTGGCCGGCGCCGGGGTCGGCGACCACCGTTGGACGGACGCCTACAAGCGGGAGATCCGGGAGAGCCGGGCACTCGGCACCGAGACGCTGGCCGTCGCGCTGGCCGCGCTCAAGGAGCCGCCCCGGGTGCTGGTCAGCGCCTCCGCCGTCGGCTGGTACGGGCAGACCGGCGACCGGGTGATCGACGAGGACTCCCCCGCCGGCGACGACTTCCTGGCCGAGGTCTGCGTGGAGTGGGAGGCGGCCGCTCGGCCGGCCGAGCTGGCCGGCATCCGGGTCGTCCACCCGCGCACCGGGATGGTGCTGTCCGCGGCCGGCGGGGCCGGCGCGCGGCTGTTCCCGCTGTTCAAGCTGGGGCTGGGCGGGCGGCTCGGCAACGGACGGCAGTACTGGAGCTTCATCTCACTGGCCGACCAGGTCGCCGCGCTGCGGTTCCTGATCGACCGGGACGACCTCTCCGGCGCCGTCAACCTCACCGCGCCCGACCCCGTCACCAACGCCGAGCTGACGGCGGCGCTCGGGCGGGTGCTCCGGCGGCCGACCCCGTTCCCGGTGCCGGAGGCGGTGCTCAAGGTGGTGCTCGGCGAGCTGGCGGTCGAGGTGGTCGGCAGCCACCGGGTGGTGCCGCGGCGGCTGCTGGACGCGGGCTTCCGCTTCGCGCACCCGGACGTGGACGCGGCGGTGCGCGCGGCGCTGTGAGTGGCGCTGTGAGTGGCGGTGCGCGCGGCGCTGTGAGTGGCGCCGGGATGGTGCGCACGGTGCTGTGAGTGACGCTGGGGGCGACCGGCGTCGCGGAGCCCTGCCGTCCGCCGCGGGGCTCCGGTGCGGGCTCCGCCGCAGGGCTCCGGTACGTCCCGCTGCGTACGGTGGCTACGGCATTCGCCCTGGCCAGGGGCATATGCCGGGCGGAGATCGGGTGGGGGTCGGACGGGGCTCCGGGAGGGGGCGCATGGGAGCACACACCAGGCGCGTCGCACGCCCCCGGTGACCGTGCGCGCCCGCCGACCCCGGAACCCGGCCCCAACGGCGCACTGTCCGTGACCGCGCTCCCGCCCGGTGCCGCGCGCCCCCTCTCGCCCCTTGGATCGGGCCCGATGCGCTTGTCTGATGCTCACACTGACTGGGCATCACACCGTCGGACCGTGTCCCGGCACCCCGCTGCCTGCGTCGGCCGGAGCCCCGGGACCAGGGAGGGAGCACGCCAGTGCCCACATACGACTTCACCCGCCGCGCCCGCCGCCCGTCCGACCCTGACGTCATCGTCATCGGCGCCGGACTCGCCGGCCTGGCCGCCGCACGCACGCTCACCGGCCGCGGCCTCACCGTGCAGATCCTTGAGGCCACGGAGCGGATCGGCGGCCGGATGGCCACCCGCGAACTGGACGGATTCCGGCTCGACGACGGCAGCCACCTGCTGAACACCGCCTTCCCCGAACTCCGCCGCGTCCTCGACCTCGACCGCCTCGACCTGCGCCCACTCGCGGCCGGAGTCCTCGTGCACAGCGGCGGCCGGCGCTACCGCACCGGGGACCCGCAGCTCACCACCGCCCGGCAGGCCGCCACCCGCGCCCCACTCGGCAGCCCGCTGGACAAGGCCCGGCTCGGCAGCTGGCTCGGCCGGCTCGCCACCACCCCCGCCAGCCGCCTCAAGGCCCGCCCGGAGACCACCACCGCCCGCGCGCTGGCCGGCCACGGGCTCGCCCCGCGCACCCTCGACGGCTTCCTACGGCCACTGCTCAGCGCGCTGCTCAGCGACCCCGCCCTCGGCACCAGCAGCCGGATCGCCGACCTGGTCCTGCGCTCCTACGCGCGCGGGCGGCTCTGTCTGCCCGCCGGCGGGATCGCGGCCGTGCCGGCCCAGCTGGCCACCACCCTGCCCGCCGGCACCGTACGCACCGGGGTGCAGGTCACCTCGATCGCCGCCGACGGCGTGGAGACCGCCACCCACGGGCGGATCGGCGCCCAGGCCGTCGTCCTCGCCACCGACGCCCGCTCCGCCGCCGAACTGCTGCCCGGGCTACGGCTGCCGGACTTCCACCCCGTCACGACCTTCTACCACGCGGCCGACCGCACCCCGCTGGGTGAGGCCGTCCTGCTGCTCGACGGCGACCGGCCCGGCGGGCAGCCGCCGCTGGTCTCGCACTCCCTGGTGCTCAGCGAACTGCACCCCTCGTACGCCCCTGCCGGGCAGGCACTGATCGCCACCACCGTGCTCGGGCGGCGCTCCTTCGACTCGGGTGGCCCGGCCGGGCTGGAACCGGCGGTCCGGGTCCGGCTCGCCGAGCTGTACGGCGCCTCGACCACCGGCTGGCAGTTCCTGAACGTGCGGCACGTCCCGGACGCGCTGCCCGCGATGCCGCCGCCGCACAACCCCCGGCGCCCGGTGCGGGTGCTGGCCGGGCTGTACGTCGCCGGGGACCACCGGGACACCAGCACCGTGCAGGGCGCGCTGGTCTCCGGGCGGCGGGCGGCGCAGGCCGTGCTGCGCGACCTCGGCGTCCCGACCAACGCCCGGGAGGCCGAGGCGGCGGCCTGAGCCTGGCGGGGTTGGCCTGCGGGCTCCCGGCCCGGCTCCCCGTCCGGCTCCCGGTCCGGCGGGCTCCGGGTCCGGCTCCGGCTCCCGGCCCGGTGGGCTCCGGGTCTGGCTCCGGGGACACGCTGACGACCTGCCGGTGGGTGACGGAGCGGCGACATGCCAGGATGCCGACATGACCGCTCATCGGATGATTTACACCGTACGGCCGGTTGCGCGGTGAGCGCCGCCGTCCAGCCGGTGGCCCTGATCCTGATCCCCGCCGCGGCCGTCGCCGCGCCGCTGCTCGCCGACCGCCTGCTGCGGTGGATCGCCGTCCCGACCGTCGTGTTCGAGATCCTGCTCGGCGTCCTGATCGGCCCCGACGTCCTGAACTGGGCGCACGTCGACGACCTGGTCAACGCGCTCTCCCAGTTCGGCCTGGCCATGCTGATGTTCCTGGCCGGGTACGAGATCGACTTCGCCAAGCTGCGCGGCGGCCCGCTGAAACGGGCGGGCACCGCGTGGCTGGTCACGCTCGTGGCGGCGCTCGGCGTGGGCGCGCTGGTCAACCGGGACCCGCTGAACGGCGCCTTCGCCGGGCTCGCGCTCACCACCACCGCCCTCGGAACCATCCTGCCGATCCTCCGCGACTCCGGCGAACTCCCCACCCCCTTCGGATCGTTGGTGATGGCCACCGGGGCGGTCGGCGAGTTCGGGCCGATCATCGCGATCGCCATCCTGCTCAGCGGCAACTCCCCGGTCCGGACGGCCGTCATCCTCGGCGCCTTCGCGGTGATCACCGCCGTCGCGGTCCTCGGCGCACGCCGCCCCCGGCCCGGCTGGGCCACCCGGCTCATCGAGCGCACCCTGCGCACCTCCGGGCAGTTCGCGGTCCGGGCGGTGATCCTGGTGCTCGCCGTCATGGTGGCCGCCGCGATCTGGCTCGACCTGGACATGCTGCTCGGCGCCTTCACCGCCGGGATCGTCTCCCGGCTGCTGCTCTCCGACATCCGCCGGGCCGAGGAGGAGGTGATCGAGGCCAAGCTGGAGAGCATCGGCTTCGGTTTCCTGGTGCCGGTGTTCTTCGTGGTCAGCGGGATGAACTTCGACCTGTCCGCCCTGCTGGACGACCCCGGCACGATACTGCTCGTCCCGGTGTTCCTGCTGCTGCTCCTGGCCGTGCGCGGGCTGCCCGCCGGGCTGCTCGCCCCGGCCGGACTCGGCCGACGGGACCGCACGGCGCTCGGGCTCTACGGCGCGACGGCGCTGCCGCTGGTCGTGGTGATCACCACCATCGAGGTGGACGACGGTCACCTGCCGTCCTCGACGGCCGCCGCGCTGGTCGGCGCCGGCTTGCTCTCGGTGCTGGTGTTCCCGCTGGTGGCGCAGCGGGTGCGCGGCGGCGTCCGGCCGCCCGCACCGGAGGCCGGGCAGCCGCGCGTCCGGGCCGAGAGCTGGTGAGCCGCTTCGCCCCCGCCCGTCGCCGAGGCGGTCCTACCCGCCGCCGGGGCACTCGGAGCCGGAGCCGGTGCCGGGCGGACGGGCCCTTCGGCCCGGGGCGGACCCGGGCCGGACGGGTTTCCAGGGCCGCCGGGGCTCGCCCGACCGGCCCCTCTTCGACAGGTCCTCAGATCACGCCGGCCTGGCGGGCCGTCTCCTCGAAGGCGCGGGCCACCGGGCTGCCCCGGTAGGGGGTGAGGCGGCGGTGGAAGTCCCGGACGTACTCCAGCGAGCGGGCCGAGCGCATCTCCCCCGCCGCCCGCAGCGCGTCGGTGGCCATGGTGCAGGCCTCGTCGAGGTCCCCCATGCCGAGCCGGGCGGTGGCCAGCACCAGCCGGCAGAAGATCCGGCTGCGCGCGTAGGCGGGCGAGCGCAGCCGCAACGACTTCTCGGCGTGCTGCGCGGAGGTGCGCCACTGCTGGAGGTCGCGGTAGCAGTGGGCGAACTCGTCGGAGAGCTGGGCCTCGTCGAAGTACCGCGCCCAGGAGGGCAGTTCGTCGCCGACCCGGGCCGCGGCCAGCGCCCGCTCGGAGCGCACCAGGGCGGTGGTGCAGGCCCGGACGTCGCCCAGCAGGCCGTGCCCGCGCGCCTCGGCGGCGTGCATCAGCGACTGGACCACCGGCGGCACGGCGGTGCCCACGCCCTGCTGGGCGACCCTGGCCAGTTGGACGGCCTCCCGGCCGTGGCCCAGGTGGACGGCCTGCTGGCTCATCGTCACCAGGACGTACCCGCCGAGCGCGCGGTCCCCGGCGGCCTGGGACAGGCGCAGCGCCTGGACGAAGTAGCGCTGGGCGAGGCCGTGCGCGGCGATGTCGAAGGACGTCCAGCCGGCCAGCCTGGTCAGGTCGGCGACGGCGCCGAACAGCGCCCGGCCGATCTGCTCGCCGTAGCGGCCGCGCAGCATCGGCTCGGCCTCGCTCTCCAGGTAGCGGACCAGCGCCTGCCGGGCGTGCCCGCCGCCGTAGGCGTGATCGAGCGCCCGGAAGAGGTCGCCGACGGCGCGGATGGCGGCGATGTCGCCGCGGCCGACCCGCAGGGCGGGGCGCGACTCGCGGGCCGGTTCGGTGTACGGCGGCTCGACGGCGGTCGGCGGGCGCCGGCTCTGGGTGGGCACCCGGCCGATGGTGGGCCCGGCGGGGCCGGCCGCGCCCGGCACGGGGCGCATGCCGGGGGCCCCGTGGTGGGCCTGGCCGCGCGCCGGGCTCGGAGGGGGAGCGCCGGGCGCGGGGGGCACGCTCTGGGCGGGCGCGGCGGACGCTGCGGATGCTGCCGTCACGGCGGATGCCGCGGTGCCGGTGGTACCGGCAGTGGCGGCGGGCGGACCGGTGGGCGGGCCGGTGGCGACATCGGGGCGGGCCATCGTCGAGCCGTCCCGGGCGACGCGCTCGTCCGTGCGGCCGATCAGCCAGTCCCGGCTGGGGACGACCAGGCCCGCCGGGGTGAAGGCGATCCGGCGCAGTTCGGACTGCGGGCCGTTGTCCTTGCGCCACATGCTCGCCACGATGTCCACCGCCTCCTGCGGGGTCTCGGCGAACTCCAGGCCCGCGTACACCGGGGCGCAGGCGTCCAGGCCGAGGTCCTGGGCGGTGAGGCGGCGGCCGAGGCGGCGGGTGAAGACCTCGGCGATCAGCGCGGGGGTGGCGCCGCGGGGCTGCTGGCCGCGCAGCCAGCGGGTGACCGAGGTCTTGTCGTAGCGCAGGTCGAGGCCGTGTTCCAGGCCGAGCTGGTCGACCCGGCGGGCCAGGCCCGCGTGCGAGAAGCCGGCTTCCTCGATGAGCGCGGCGAGTTGGCCGTTCTGCGGGGCCGGGCCGGAGTGCCCGGAGTGGCCGCCGACCGGCCCGGGGGCGGGGACGGCGGGTTCGTGCCGGTCGGTTGTGGCCTGCGCGGGCAGCCGCAGTTCGTCGGCGGTCGGGGCGTCGGCGGTCAGGGCGTCGGGGGCGTCCGGCAGGGTCCGGCCGACCGGGCCTCGGTGGTGGCCGAGCGGGTCGAGCGGTCCGTACGCCGGGCTGTCGGTTGCAGGCCGTTGGGGCATGTCAGTCAACACCTCTCGGACGTCGCACCGGGCTCTACCAGCACTTCGGCTGCCTGGGGCGGCGCCCCCTGTCGGGAATCGGCGTGAATGTAGCGAGCATTCGGGCGCTATGGGTGGATCTGACCGAGCAATCCTCCGAACGGGTGAAGCAACCGCGCCCATTGTGGGGAAGCGCGGTCGGCGCGGGTTTGGCCTTCCGCGGTCGAACCGTCGATCGGCTGTCATGGCGGTGAACACCACAGCCCACCGGGCTGCTGTGGTGGACCACCACATGGGAGCCGGGCCCCCGGATTTCCTAGCGTTCTCGGCCATGGACACCACTACAGCCCGCCCGCTCGACGGCCGGACGGCCCTGGTCACCGGGGCCGCCTCGGGCATCGGCCGGGCCTGCGCCGAGGCCTTCGCCGAGGCCGGCGCCCGGGTCTACGTCGTCGACCTCGCGGCCGGACCGGCCCGGGAGCTCGCCGAGCGGATCGGCGGTCGCGCCGTCGTCGCGGACCTCGCCGACCCGGAGGCCGTGGAGGCCCTGCCGGCCGACGCCGACATCGTGGTCAACAACGCCGGCCTCCAACACGTCGCGCCCGTCCACGAGTTCCCGCCCGACCGCTTCACCCTCATCCAACGCGTCATGGTCGAGGCGCCGTTCCGCATCCTGCGCCGCACTCTCCCGCACATGTACGAGCAGGAGTGGGGCCGGGTGGTCAACATCTCCTCCGTCCACGGCCTGCGGGCCAGCGCCTTCAAGTCCGCCTACGTCACCGCCAAGCACGCGTTGGAGGGCCTCAGCAAGACCGTCGCCCTGGAGGGTGCCCCCTACGGCGTCACCAGCAACTGCATCAACCCGGGCTACGTCCGAACTCCCCTGGTGGAGAAGCAGATCGCGAGCCAGGCGCTCGCCCACGGCATCCGCGAGGACGAGGTCGTCGAGCAGATCATGCTCGAACGCACGGCCGTCAAGCGCCTCATCGAGCCCGAGGAGATCGCCCAACTCGCCCTCTGGCTCTGCTCCCCGCCCGCCTCCTACATCACCGGCGCCAGCCTCCCCGTCGACGGCGGCTGGACGGCGCACTGAGCGGCGGCACCTGGCCGTCCTCCCCAGGCCGACCCCCGGGACTATGTGGGTGGCCCACATAGTCCCGGGGAACGCGCCTCCCTACCTTGTGGCGACGTCCCTTGGGGCGGCGCCCCTCGGGACGACACTCCTCGGGGCGACGTCCCTGGGGCGACATCCTCCCCCCCGGCCCGGAAGTGGTGACCATGAACGCCTCCGCACCAGCCACGGCAGCCACCCGCTCACTCCCTCGGGTCGTGGCCGCCAGTCTCATCGGGACCACCATCGAGTGGTACGACTACTTCTTGTACGGAACAGCGGCCGCGCTGGTGTTCAACAAGCTGTTCTTCCCGAACACCGATCCGCTGACGGGGACGCTGCTGTCCTTCCTCACCTACGCGATCGGGTTCGCCGCGCGACCGATCGGGGCGCTGGTGTTCGGGCACTTCGGGGACCGGGTCGGGCGGAAGAAGCTGCTCGTCCTCAGCCTGCTGCTGATGGGCGGGTCGACCACGCTGATCGGGGTGCTGCCCACCTACAGCTCCATCGGGGCGGCGGCGCCGGTGCTGTTGACGGTGCTGCGCCTGGTGCAGGGCTTCGCGCTCGGCGGGGAGTGGGGCGGGGCGGTGCTGCTGGTGTCGGAGCACGGGGACCAGCGGCGGCGCGGGTTCTGGGCGTCGTGGCCGCAGGGCGGGGCGCCGGCCGGGAACCTGCTGGCGGCGGGGGTGCTGTCGCTGCTGACGGCGGTGCTGTCGGAGGACGCGTTCCTGTCGTGGGGGTGGCGGGTGCCGTTCCTGCTGTCGGCGGTGCTGGTCGGGGTCGGGCTGTGGATCCGGCTGGCGGTGGACGAGTCGCCGCTGTTCAAGCAGGCGCTGGCGGCCCAGCAGCAGCGGAGGACCGCCGAACAGCCTCCGCTGGTGGCGGTGTTGCGCAACCACTGGCGGGAGGTGCTGGTGGCGATGGGCGCGCGGATGGCGGAGAACATCTCGTACTACGTGATGACCACCTTTGTGCTGACGTACGCCGTCACCCACGCGCACTTCTCCAAGCAGACCGCGCTGAACGCCGTACTGATCGGCTCCGCGATCCAGTTCGCGCTGATCCCGCTGTTCGGAGCACTGTCCGACCGGGTCGGACGCAAGCCGGTGTACCTGGTGGGCGCGGTCGGGGTGGGCGTCTGGGCGTTCGTCTTCTTCGGGCTGGTGGACACCAGGTCGTTCGGACAGCTGGTGGTCGCGGTGACGGTCGGGCTGGTCTTCCACAGCGCGATGTACGCACCGCAGGCGGCGTTCTTCTCCGAGCTGTTCGCCACCCGGATGCGCTACTCGGGCGCCTCGATCGGGGCCCAGTTCGCCTCGGTGGCCGCCGGCGCGCCCGCGCCGCTGATCGCGACCGCGCTGCTCAAGGACTACGGCAACGCCACCCCGATCTCGGTGTACGTGGCGATCGCGGCGGCGATCACCGTGCTGGCGGTGCTGTGCGGGCGGGAGACCAGGGGCAGCGACCTGGCGGACGTCGAGGCGGCGGTGGAGGCGGAGGCCGCCGCCGTGGCGGCCAAGCCCGCCACCGCCTGACGGCGGAGCCGCTACGATCGCGCTTCCGCCGGACCCGACGCCGATTGGCGGCACGCACCATGAACCACCCTCACGAAAGCGCCGCGCCCGCGCTGCGGCGGCTGCTCGACCTGCTCGCCTCCGGTGCCGCCACCGAGGACTTCGCCGACGTGCTGGCCGACGCCCGCCGCCGCGGGGCGCCGGCCGCCGTCCTCGCCGAGATCGACGACGCCACCTGGCAGGCCCTGCGGGTGCACCGCACGCTGCGTCAACACCGGCGCCGGGAGGCGGAGTTGACCGCACTGTTCGACACCGCCGGGGACCTCGCGGCCTCCCGGGAGCTGGACACCGTGCTCCAGGCGATCGTCCGCCGCGCCCGGATGCTGCTCGGCACCGACACCGCGTACCTGACCCTGCCGGACGAGGCCGCGGGCGACACCTACATGCGGGTCACCGACGGCTCGGTCTCCGTCCTGTTCCAGACCCTGCGGCTCAGTCTCGGCCACGGCCTGGGCGGCCTGGTCGCGCAGACCGCCCGCCCGTACGCCACCCCCGACTACCGCACCGACGAACGGTTCCACCACACCGGCACGATCGACGCGGGCGTGCTCGACGAGGGCCTGGTGGCGATCATCGGGGTGCCGCTGCTGCTCGGCGGCGAGGTCATCGGGGTACTGTTCGCCGCCGACCGCTCGCCCCGCGCCTTCTCCCCCGACGAGGTGGCGCTGCTGTGCACACTGGCCGCGCACGCCGCGATCGCCCTGGACACCGCCAAGTCGCTGGCCGACACCCGGGCCGCGCTCGCCGAACTGAACAGCGCCAACGAACTGGTCCGCGCCCACTCGGCCGCCGTCCAGCGCGCCGAGCAGGCCCACGACCGGCTCACCGACCTGGTGCTGCGCGGCGCCGAGGTTCCGGACGTCGCCGCCGCCGTCGCGGCCCTGCTGGGCGGCGAGATAGCGGTCCTCGACGCCGAGGGCGAGCCGCTGGCCGGGCGGTCCGCACCCGCCGGCGAGCTGGCGGAGGCGGTCGCCGCGTCCCGGGCCGAGGGGCGGTCCGTCCGGCACGGCGAGCTGTGGGTGTGCGCGGTGCTGGCCGGGCACGACGCCCTCGGCACCCTGGTGCTGCGCGGACGCCCCGGCCTCGACGACGCGGACCGGCGGCTGTTCGAACGGGCCAGCGTGGTGACCGCGCTGCTCCTGCTGCTGCGCCGCTCGGTGGCCGAGACCGAGAACAGGGTCCGCGGCGAGCTGCTCACCGACCTGCTGACCGCCCCCGACCGCGATCCGGCCGGGCTCACCGCGCGCGGCCGCCGGCTCGGCGTCGACCTCGCCCGCCCGCACCTGGTCCTGGTCGCCGAACCGGCCGAACCCGCCGGGCCCCCCGTCCCCGACCGCGGCCGGCTGGCCGGCGCCGCCCGGCGGTACCTGTTCGGCTCCCGGGGCGTCAGCGCCGAGCACGGCGAGGCGGTGGTGCTGCTGGTGCCGGAGGCCGGCGACCCGGAGGAGGCCGCGCGGCAGGCCGCCGAGCGGCTGGCCCGGCTGGCCGGGTTCCCGGTCACCGTCGGCGCCGGCCGTCCGGCCGCCGGCCCGCCCGCGCTGGCCGCCTCGTACGCCGAGGGCCTGCGCTGCGTCCGGGCGCTGCGGGTGCTCGGCCGCGCCGGGGAGGGCGCCTCGGCCCGCGCGCTGGGCTTCCTCGGGGTGCTGCTCGGCGACGGGCACGACGTGGACGGCTTCGTCGGCTCGGCGCTCGGCCCGCTGCTCGCCTACGACGCCCGGCGCGGCACCGAGCTGGTCCGCACCCTGCGCGCCTACTTCGACTGCGGCGGCAGCCTCACCCGCGCCAAGGACGAACTGCACGTCCACGTGAACACCGTCGTCCAACGGCTGGACCGGGTCGAGGCGCTGCTCGGCCCGGACTGGAACCACCCCGAGCGCTCGCTCGAACTCCAGCTGGCGCTGCGGCTGCAACTGCTCGCGGAGGGCTGAGCGGTCCTCGCGGAGGGCTGATCGACCTCCTTGCGGAGGGCTGATCGGCCCTTGCGGGCGCGACCCGTGCGGGCGCCCGAACGTCCCGTACGGGCGGCTGAACCGTCCGTACGGGCGTGGGCGTACAGTGGCGAGGTTGGTCTCGAACGCCTGGCAAGGAGCGGCAGCGGTGAGCGAGAACGTGCGTTTCGTTCGAATGGGGACAGGCGAGGGCGCCATCGCCTACCAGGAGGCCTGGGAGGAGCAGCAGCGCCTGCACGCGCTGCGAGTCGCGGACGAGATCCCCGACACCGTGCTGCTGCTGGAGCACCAGCCCGTCTACACGATGGGCAAGCGCACCAACCCCGCCGACCTGCCGCTGGACGGCACCCCGGTGGTCGAGGTCAACCGGGGCGGAGAGATCACCTGGCACGGCCCCGGCCAGCTGGTCGGCTACCCCATCGTCAAGCTGCCCGACCCGATCGACGTGGTCGCCTACGTCCGCCGGCTGGAGGAGGCGCTGATCCGCGCCTGCGCCGGGTTCGGCGTCGGAACCACCCGGGTCGAGGGCCGCAGCGGCGTCTGGGTGCTGGGCGAGTCCATCCCGGACGCCGTGGTGGACCCGGCGCAGGTGGTGGACATCGGCAAGCTGACCCTGCGGATGGGCCTGCCGCTGGGCATCGACCCGCGGCTGGCCGGCCCCGAGTACGCGCCGTCCAACGCCGGCCAGCGCGGCGACGACCGCAAGCTCGCCGCGATCGGCGTCCGGGTCGCCCGCGGGGTCACCATGCACGGCTTCGCGCTCAACTGCGACCCCGACATGACCTGGTTCGACCGGATCGTGCCGTGCGGCATCCGGGACGCCGGCGTCGCCTCGCTCGCCGGTGAGCTGGGGCGCGACTTCACCGTCGGCGAGGCGCTGCCGATGGTCGAGCGGCACCTGGCGGACGTGTTCGCGGAGCTGCCCGAACCCGCGCTCACCCGCTGACCCGGGCCCGGGCCCTCACCCGGGTCCTGCTCCGGATTCTTCCCCGTGTCCTGTTCCGGGTTCTCCCCCGGGAATCTACCGGCCAGTAGCTCTGTTGCCCTGCGATTGCGGGGCAACAGGCCGCGCAAAGGCCTTACAACCACAGGCGTACCCTGGGGGTACCCCGTCTAGTTCTAGGAGTCGCACGTGTCCGCTGTCGCGCCCGACGGCAGGAAGCTGCTCCGCCTGGAGGTCCGCAACAGCGAGACCCCCATCGAGCGGAAGCCCGAGTGGATCAAGACCCGCGCGAAGATGGGGCCGGAGTACAACGCCCTCCAGTCGCTGGTGAAGAAGGAGGGGCTGCACACCGTCTGCCAGGAAGCCGGCTGCCCCAACATCTTCGAGTGCTGGGAGGACCGCGAGGCGACCTTCCTCATCGGCGGCGACCAGTGCACCCGCCGCTGCGACTTCTGCCAGATCGACACCGGCAAGCCCGCCGAGTTCGACCGGGACGAGCCGCGCCGGGTCGCCGAGTCCATCGTCACGATGGACCTCAACTACGCCACCATCACCGGCGTCGCCCGCGACGACCTGCCGGACGGCGGCGCCTGGCTGTACGCCGAGACCGTGCGCCAGGTGCACGCGCTGACCGCCGACCGCGAGAGCGGCCGCACCGGCGTCGAGCTGCTGATCCCCGACTTCAACGCGGTGCCCGAGCAGCTGGCCGAGGTCTTCTCCTCCCGCCCCGAGGTGCTCGCGCACAACGTCGAGACGGTGCCGCGGATCTTCAAGCGGATCCGCCCGGCCTTCCGCTACGAGCGCTCGCTCGACGTCATCACCCAGGCCCGCGCGGCCGGGCTGGTCACCAAGTCCAACCTGATCCTCGGCATGGGCGAGACCCGCGAGGAGGTCAGCCAGGCGCTGGCCGACCTCGTCGGCGCCGGCTGCGAGCTGATCACCATCACCCAGTACCTGCGCCCCTCGCTGCGCCACCACCCGGTGGAGCGCTGGGTCAAGCCGCACGAGTTCGTCGAGCTCCAGCAGGAGGCCGAGGAGCTGGGCTTCGCCGGGGTCATGTCGGGCCCGCTGGTGCGCTCCTCCTACCGGGCCGGGCGACTGTACCGGCAGGCGCTGGAGCGGCGCGCGCAGGCCGCGGTCTGATCCGACTGGGCCGGTTGGGGCAGCGGGGTCGGCTGAGCCCGCCGATCCTGCTGATCCGGTGCTTTTGAGCCACCCGCATGCGGACGAAGGGCGGAGCCTCGGCTCCGCCCTTTTGGTTTTCACCGCGCTTTGACTGCCTGGTCACCGCCTGGTAACACGGGATGGTGACGATGGACTCGTTGCGATCGTTCGATTCTTCTCAGCCACGAGGGGAGCTGTTCGGCATGCGGATGCGCATCCGGTCGGTGGGGGTCGCGCTGCGGCTCGCCGAGAGCGTCCTGCTGGCGGGTGGCCAGCAGCAGGCCCGGCGCAACGCCTGGGCGGCGGTCTGCGAGAACCGCCAGTACGCGGCGGACCGCCGCCACGACGCGCGGGCGGCGACGACGTCACCGCCACGACGGTGACGTCCCCGACGGTTCTCTACAGTTCTCCACGGTTCTCGACGGCGACGTTCTCGACGGCGACGTTCTCGACGGCGACGTTCTCGACGCGACCGCGCCGGGGGCCGTTCGCCGTGGCAGACGGTCGCTGTGTGCGACGACACAGGGCACACGAGTCACGGATCGAGGCGAACGGGTACCCGGGCTTGGTTATCCCGTACCCGTGCCACGTACCATGAGCGTTATGGCGAGGGAAACATCCGAGAACCCCGGGCGACTGAAGCAGATCCGCCTGGCGTACACCATGACCAAGAAGGTCGACACCAAGATCGGCCTGATCATCGCCGGCGTCGGCCTGCTGACCTTCGGCGTGTTCCTCGCCATCGGCTTCGCAATCGACCACCCGATCTACCTGGGCATCCTGGGCTTCATCGTGGCCTTCCTGGCCATGGCGATCGTCTTCGGGCGCCGGGCCGAACGCGCGGCGTTCGGACAGATGGAAGGGCAGCCGGGCGCCGTTGCGGCGGTGCTGAACAACATCCGACGCGGCTGGAGCTCCAACTCCACCCCGGTCGCGGTCACCCGCAACCAGGACGCGGTCTACCGCGCGGTGGGCCGGGCCGGAATCGCGCTGATCGGCGAAGGCAACCCGAACCGGGTGCGCCAGCTGCTGGCCTCCGAGAAGAAGAAGATGGCCCGGGTCGTCGGCGACGTGCCGGTGCACGACATCGTGGTGGGTACCGGCGAGGGCGAGATCCCGCTCAAGAAGCTGCAGATCCACCTGATGCGACTGCCCCGCGCCATCACCGCGTCCCAGGTCACCGAGACCAACGACCGTCTGCGCGCCCTGGGCGACCTGCTCTCCAAGGCGCCGATCCCCAAGGGCCCGATGCCCAAGGGTGCCCGGATGCCCAAGGGCGGCCAGGCCCGCTGACGCTCCCCCGACCACAACACTGAACGGCCCCGCCGCGGAGATCCCGCAGCGGGGCCGTTCAGTGTTGTGCGGCAAGGTCGTCCGGCCCTGGATCCGGACTGGGTCAGGGCCTCGACAGATCCCGACTAGATCCGGACCTCGACGGTGCCGACCGCCTTGTCGTGCAGGCCGCGGGTGTCACGGTCCCAGACCAGCGGCGGCACCACCAGGCAGAGCAGCAAGGTGCGCAGCAGCACCTGCGGGATGGTCGCGCGGCCGCCGTCCAGGCGGATCACCCGGAGGCCGAACAGCCGCTTGCCGACGGTCGTCCCGGTGGTGGCGAGCAGCACCGCCGCGACCAGGAAGTAGAGCGGGCTGGTCCACAGGTTCGCCTCGGCCGGGCTGCCCTTGCCGATCAGCCCGTAGGCGATCAGCGCGACCAGCCAACCGTCCACGAACAGGGCGCCGATCCGGCGGCCGGGGCCCGCGATCGAGCCGGGGCCCTCCTTGGGCAGGCCGAGGCGCTCGCCGCGGAAGCCGAAGTCGGCCCCCATCTTCTCGGCGGCCGCCTTCGGGCCGTCGATCCACGATCCCAACGCTTCTCTGGTGTCCACGAATCCACACTAACCGGGCGACCCGTCCGGACCGCCACCGGCTCCCCCGAACGCCACGGGCGGGTGAATCGTGCCGCCGGAGCTTTCCAAGTGGTCCAGACCACTTGTGGAGAGCCGAGCCTGACGGCGGTACGTTTTGCCCCGTCCCGTACATCTTTGCCACCCGATCGGCGGGCGTGGTTAACATTTATGAAACGACCGGGTCACCGGCCAGAAACGGCCCGTTCCTAGGGTGAGCCACATTCGCACGCCGAGGAGGATGGATGTTCAACAACGCCGCCGAAGTGAAGCAGTTCATTCAGGACAACGACGTGAAGTTCGTCGATGTCCGCTTCTGCGATCTGCCTGGCGTCATGCAGCACTTCTCCGTACCTGCGGCGACCTTCGACCCGTCCGAGATCCTGATGTTCGACGGCTCGTCGATCCGCGGCTTCCAGGCCATCCACGAGTCCGACATGGCCCTGGTCCCGGACCTCGCCACGGCTCGGCTCGACCCCTTCCGGGTCGAGAAGCACCTCAACATCAACTTCTTCATCCAGGACCCGGTCACCGGCGAGGCCTACAGCCGCGACCCGCGCAACGTCGCCAAGAAGGCCGAGGCCTACCTCGCCTCCTCCGGCATCGCCGACACCGCGTTCTTCGGGCCCGAGGCCGAGTTCTACGTCTTCGACTCGGTCCGCTTCGAGACCAGCGCCAACGCGTCCTTCTACCACATCGACTCGGAGGCCGGCGCCTGGAACTCCGGCGCCGCCGAGGGCGACGTCCGCGGCTACAAGGTCAAGTACAAGGGCGGCTACTTCCCCACCCCGCCGGTGGACCACTTCGCCGACCTGCGGGCCGAGATGTCGCTCGAACTGGCCAAGTCCGGCCTCGAGGTCGAGCGCCAGCACCACGAGGTCGGCACGGCCGGCCAGGCCGAGATCAACTACAAGTTCAACACCCTGCTGCACGCCGCCGACGACCTGATGCTGTTCAAGTACATCATCAAGAACGTCGCCTGGCGCAACGGCAAGACGGCCACCTTCATGCCCAAGCCGATCTTCGGCGACAACGGCTCGGGCATGCACGTCCACCAGTCGCTGTGGACCGAGGGCTCGCCGCTCTTCTACGACGAGCAGGGCTACGCCGGCCTCTCCGACACCGCCCGCTACTACATCGGCGGCCTGCTCCGGCACGCCCCCTCGCTGCTGGCCTTCACCAACCCGTCGGTGAACTCCTACCACCGCCTGGTCCCGGGCTTCGAGGCGCCGGTCAACCTCGTCTACTCCCAGCGCAACCGCTCGGCCGCGATCCGCATCCCGATCACCGGCTCCAACGCCAAGGCCAAGCGCATCGAGTTCCGCGCGCCCGACCCCTCCTCCAACCCGTACCTGGCCTTCGCCGCCATGCTGATGGCCGGCCTCGACGGCATCCGCAACAAGATCGAGCCGCTGGAGCCCGTCGACAAGGACCTCTACGAGCTGGCCCCCGAGGAGCACGCCAACGTCCCGCAGGTACCCGCCTCCCTCCCGGCCGTCCTCGACGCCCTGGAAGCCGACCACGAGTACCTGCTCGCCGGCAACGTCTTCACCCCGGACCTGATCGAGACCTGGATCGACTTCAAGCGCACCAACGAGATCGCCCCCATCGCCCTCCGCCCCCACCCGCACGAGTTCGAGCTGTACTACGACCTGTAGAAGGTGCTCTGACCTGCGGAAACACGCCAATTCATAATCGCGTTTCCGTAGGTCAGCCATGCGCTGACCTACGGAAACGCCTGATGGCTGGCACTCGTTCACCCCTCGGCCGATCCCTCCGCAGGGGCGAGCGGGAGGACGTACTCCTTCGCCAGTTGCGCGAGGTGTAGCGGGAGGGGGTACGCCAGGGGCGGGTAGTCGTCGTGGTAGCGGAGTTGGTGGGTCAGGGTGGCCCAGTCGACGGGATGGTCTGCCGAGCGTTCAGAGGAACAGCAGCCGAGAACCGTAACCTCAAGAAGCCTGGGGTTCCAGGCCGTCTTCCCGGGCGCGGTCCGGCTTCCCGGAGTCGGGGCGAGCTTCATCAGCCCCTTCGGCCTTGCCGCGGTGGGTGGGGTGCTGGTCGTACTGGCGAAGATGCGGTTGTGGGGACCGTCCGACAGGGCCCAGACGCCTTCGGAGAAGCCGATCTTGGCCAGCTCGTCATGGGCGTACCACTCGGGTACTTCGCCCCGGCCGTTCTCGTCCCGGACCAGGACCATCCGCAGGTCGTTGCCGTAGGCCGTGAGTCGCTGATCCGGACCGGTGCCGAAGGCGAGCATGTCGCGGGTCAGCGCGCCGTTGCGCAGCCTCGGCCAGCACTGCCGGAGGTTTCCCGAGTTGACCAGCAACAAGGTCGGCCGGTCACGGAGTTGGAAGAGCACGGTGCGAATCTCGCGCTCCAGGTCCGTGGGGACCGTGCCGCCGGCCTCTACGAGAGACAGCAGCATGCTGGGGTAGGGCACCCACTCGGCCCGTCCCGTGTCCCAACCCTCGACCGTCCCCGGGTCTCCGTCGGAACGGACCCGCACCGCAACCAGGCGGCGGGCTGGGCTCCGGGTGGGCCCGTCCTTTGTGCAGCGCACCAGCCAGAGCGCGGCGTACTGCAGGTCCCCTGGGATACCGTCACCCGCCCGGTGGGCCGGCGGGCTGATCGCACCGAGCTGCCGGAAGGCGTCCAGCCAAGCCCAGTTGGCCCGGTGTTCCAGGGCCGCCGTCCCGGGATCGGGCAGGTTGATGAACTGGGTGAGCCTCCCCTGTCGCCCGCAGGCGAGGCGCAGCGCATGTTTGGGGTCGGAACCGGGCACCGAGGCGAAGTGCTCCTTCCCGGCGATCTCTGCGATCACCAGACTGACGCCGTCACGCGTCCGGTCATCCGCTTCCGCCACCAGGGCGCAGCGCTCAGTGATGGCCTCGGCCAGGCGAACGGCCGGGCGGCGCTTGCGGTCGGTGGAAAGCCGCAGGGCGCTCGCCAGCTCTCCGGCCGGCCTGGTCCGGACCACGATCCGGACGCCGTCGGCCGTCCAGCTGGTCGCGCCGCCCCCGTCGGTCCGGCTCCCCGGCACAAGACCGATGACCTTCGGAAGTGCCGCAAGGAGGGCGTCCCGGGTCTGCGGTGACTGCCAGAGGATCTCCACGTCCAGCGGTCGGCCGTCGAGAGCACGGCCCAACGCGGTACGGCGTGCCAGAGCCTGCTGTGCTTCCCTGCTGCCCGGCTCGCCCTTCTTTGCGGAGCGGGGCAGCAGGGAAGGGGTGTTCCGCCGGGTGACCCGGCTCAGGTCCGCTACTCGGCGCAGGACGGGGCTCAGCCCCTGCTCGATCCACGCGTCCAGTCCAGCCCGCTCCCGTGGCATCAGGCCGGCCCCTACCTCGTGCAGCCCGAGCACCGGGTGGTAGACGATTCCGGCAGCAACGTCCTGGCGTCCGTTGAGCCACTTCTCGGGGGAGGTGAACAGCTCCTCCGGCTCCGGAAACCGGCGGGTGATGTCGAGATCGGACAGGAGCAGGGCGGGGCTGCGCCGCTTCCAGGCGATTTCCTTGGACCTCCAGTCGTACCCCAGGGTGTTGACCATCAGCCGGTAGCCTTGGTCCGGCCCTTCCGGCCACGGCAGTGGGGTATCCAGCAGTACGGTCGCTCCGCCCAGCTTCCACCGGGGGATGTCCAGCCGGGTGGCCCAGCGACGCACCCCGGTGGTCACGTGGACCCGGAACCGCTGGGCGAACGGCACCGTATGGACGGTGACGGTCAGGTGGGCCGAGTAGTACCAGGTCTGCTTCCGGTGTTCGTACCGCAGCGGCGGCCAGGAGACCAGATCGACCCCGCCGATTCCGGAACTGACGACACGGAAGCGGAGGCTGCCGCCACCAGTACGAAAAGGCGTGCCGGCCAAGCGGAAGGCAACCGCCTCGGGGAGCAGGCGGTAGAGCCTGGACAGAGGTTCCGCCGTACCGCCGGGGGACACGACCGTCTCTGTAAGGTCAACCCGTTCGGTCTCCCACTCAGGCAGGGATAGCGCCGTAGCTTCACACCCTGTCTGCAACTCCCGTTCCAGGTCGACCGCTTCGTCATCGCTGCTGGAAAGGGCGGCGGCCCAGGTGCCGATCAGCGGCGCGAGGACCTGCCGCGGAACGGGCTCGCGCGCGTAGAGCCAAGGCAGTCGGCCGTCGGCTCCGGCGTTGCGCCCAGTGGCCAGTACCCCCGGCGCCCAGGCCCGCAGCAGCGAGTGGAGCCGGGCTACGGGGAGGTGCGACTGGCCACCGCCGCGCGAACGTTTCTGACGATCCATCAACTCCTTTTGCAGGCCGCATCCGAGCTGCAGGACGTGCAGGTCTTCCTGCCAGGCTCCGTGTTCAGGGTTCGGCTCGTAAGCCACGGCACGAATGGCGTGATACATGGCAGTGCTCCTCGGTGAAAGGACACGGACTCGACGACTGATGCACCATCAAGCTGCTGGCAGCGGCTGGGCCAGGCAGCGACCGAGCATGCGCCACAGCGGCTGGTAGAGGGCCCGGACGATGAATTCGTGGTCGGCAGGTGTCGCCCCGTCCTGGAAGTACGGATCGAGGACCTCAAGGATGCTGTGCAGCAGGCTGGACTTCGCCGTGTCCGCGGCCGGCGGACACGACGCGCGGTTCGGGGCGAAGGCCGCGTCCACGAAGACCACACGAGCCGGGACACCGCCACGCACGAGCCGACCGATGACCTGCCACATCAACACCAGGATGTCCCAGGTGACCTGCGCTCGGTCCTCGTTGAGCCGGCTCCACGCCATGGACCGCTGCAGCACCCGGTACCAGCATGACCTCGCCTCCCGACGGACCGCTTCGGCGCCTGCCTCCAAACTGTTCCCGCTGCGCACCCACTCCCCGAACCGTCCATCCTCCTGGGCCCGCACGATCCAGTCGTTGACGGCATGCACCGCCAGTGACAGGTCGTCGGGGTGCGGGTTCGGACGGGCGAGGAAGTAGACCGACCCGATGGCCGCCTCGTCCCTGCGGTTGAGGATGTTGTGCCCGCGTTCCACCGAGAGCAGCGGCGCCACCAGGATGTCCGCCTGGAGGTCCCGCAGGCGTTCGACGTCGCCCCGGCGCAGGGTCCGGGCCCGCTGCGCGGACGGGGCCTCGTCCTCCTCCTCGATCTCCTCGTCATCCGAGACGAGGCAGAGCACCTTGTTCCGCCAGCGCTTGTTGAGGTTGTGCAGGGTGTCCGCCACCACGCGTGCCTCTTGGTAGCTGCCCACCAGCAGCAGGATCTGGTCGCGCTCCGGAGGGAGCGACAGCAGTTCCTGCTCCAGCGGCCCGCCGTCCTCGATGTCGTCCGCGCTGGCGCCGAGCCAGGTCGCGATGCGGCGCAGCTTGGCCGGCCGCTCCGCCGGGGCGCTGCCCGACACACGCAACTTCCCCTGGTCGTCGTCGATGAACTCGAAGCGCATCCCGCTCTCGGCGGCGATCCGCTCCATCGCCTCCGGCGGTGGCTCGATCACCACTCCGACCGGAACCTGGATGTGGTAGCGGCTGGACTGCCCCGCCCAACTGCTGCCGGACATGAGCAGCACGTGGGCACCGGGCCGGCCGTCCACTGCGGCCAAGCCGGGCATGACCCGCAGCAGTTCACGGCCGACCCCGCTGCACCGGAAGAAGGTCAGCTCCCCGCTACGGACCCCTTCGCCGTCCTCGCCGTGCACCAGGAACTGAAAGCCGAGCACGTTTCCCATCGGCGCCTCGGGCACCATCGGGGCGTAGTCGTTCGGCCGTCGGTACATCTCGCTGAAGCCCAGACTGAGTGCGGCTTCGACCCGCGGCCACATGGCGTTGATCAGCGCCAGGCGCGGTTCCAGGGCGCTCAACAACAAGGTGAGTTCGAACCGATCGGCCATGCTGTCGCACCATTGCCCGGGGGTCTGCGGCGGCGGGGCCTCCTTTCCGACTCGCTTGCCGCTGCGCTGCCGGCACTGCCGCGCCTCCTGCTTCGCCTGCCAGGCCGCGAACCGTTCCTGGTACTCCGCCTCCTTCTCGGCCATGAAGGCCTCATCGAGCTGGAGCAGGGACTTCACGACGGCCAGTAGGCGGGCCCGGGTCCGCTCCGGGTTCCCGGTGTGCAGCAGTTCGTTGAGCAGCACCGTGAGGTGCGAGAAGTCCACCTCGGTGTGCCGGGCGCGGTCGCCGAACGGGTTGTCGCGGAAGGCCTCCAGTAGGTTCTGGAGCTCCTCCAGCGGGGCACGGTGCGGGTGGTCCTCAGCCGCGTCCTCAGGCAGGGGGAATCGCTCGTCGAGGATGTCCAACTGGAGCGTCCAGGCGCTGAAGTAGCCGCGCCCCACCCATTGGCGCAGTGGATACTGGGCCACCAGCATGGCGTGCAGCCGGTCGGTCGCCGCCACTACGGTGTTGAGCGCGGCGGAGAAGATCGCCACGTCTCGGTCGGACAATTGGGTGCGACCACTCGCGGCGAGTTCGCGGATTTTGTGCCGGCTCAGCCAGTCGATCAGCCCCCGCTCCTTGTCGGCGGCCAGCAGCACCGCGGGGGCGAAAGTCTGGTCAAGTTGCATCTGGATCCGGTCGGCCTCGTCGATGATCACCAGATCGCTGCGCCGGCAAGCGAGTTCGAGGTAGCGGATGCGTTCCCCGTTCTGCGGGTACGGTGGCGCGGAGTCGATCAGGCTGGGCAGCGTGGCGACCCAGATGGCCGCCTCGACCAGGGCCCGCGCACCATGGTGCCGGGGGCAGGCGGACCAGTACGGGCAGGCCAGGTTCTGTTTCTGCCACTCCGAGGCGTGGGCGCGCCCGGTCCGCCGGTGCGGGTCGGACGGTGGGCGTAGCCGGCTGCACGGCGACTCGCCGAAGGCGAGCGGCTCGCCGTTCCCGCCGCGCAGCTTGAGGTTCAGCACGCAGGACGTCCCCAGGTAGGCGAAGGCCGGGTCGTCGTGCGCCAGCAGTCGGTGTTCGCCGCGGCCGGCCAGTCTGCGGTGCAGCCGCTGGGCGTGGCGCTCCCGGCCGGAGGAGCCGAGCACCGGCGCCGCCGCGCCACCGGTGTACCGGTTGTAGAGCTCGACCAGCTTCAGGACCTCGGCCACGTCGGAGACCACGACGGTAGTCCGCCTCCGGCGCCTGGCCAAGTGGACCGCGATAATGTCCCGCAGCGTGCTCTTGCCCGCCCCGACGATGCCGAGCAGGTGCTGGATCCCGTCCACGGTGAACTCCTCGGACCCCCGGAAGACACCGAGCTCCGCCGTGGACATCTCGAACCCTCGCAACCGCCCCGCCCAGCTCAGGTCCTTCGCCTTGTCGAAGCGCCGGTCCACGGCGTCCATCACGGCTGCGGTGCGTGCCAGGTCCTTCAACCGGAAGGTCAGCGGCTCACCCCCGCCGGCCGGGACCAGATCCACGTCGTGGACCACCATGGGCGCCGGGGAGACCTCCGGCAGGTCGACCACCGCCAGCGAGCGGCCGACCGGGAAGGCGTGCGGCCCCGGACCGGCGACCGGAAGCCTCCGACCCGCCAAAGGTGGTGCCACCGACAGCAGCTGGTCGTAGGTCTGCCACCGCTCTGTTCCCACCGAGACCTCCCGGCGGACCGCCGCGGTGTCGGCGTGCGCCACGTCGTAACCGCGTAGCGCCGGGTCCAGCTGCTGGTAGCGCTCCAGAGCCTCCCGCCAGGCCCTGCGCCGGGCCAGGGTCCAGAGTGAATACCTGGCGACTTTGAGGGTTCGATCGGCATCCGGCGGCAGCGGAACCTGATAGGCCTTGGCGAACCCGTACCCGCTGAACAGCACCCAGGCCTGGGCCGCCGGGGCCTCCGGCATCAGCCGGTGCTGGAGGTACAGGCCGAGTTCGACCTGGCAAAGGAACTCCGCCGTCGGTCCGGGCAACTTCGGTCGGGCGTAATGCTGGAGCTCCCGAACCGTCCTATGCAGGATCGGCGTCAGACTGCGCACTTCCTTCTCCTCTCATCTCTGTTTCGCCGACGGCTCGTTCACCACGGAGCCGGGCTCCCAGATCGCCCGGCCCGGTCAGCAGGACCTGTTCTGGGGCGGACAGCGCCTGGGTGAAGGCGTTCCGGTACCGGACGACGCCGGCGAGGTCCTCCGGCACCACCACCAGGACCGGCCCCGTGGCACCGCTGAACCGCTCAGCCAACAGCGCAGGCTGAACCCGGTCATGAATGTGTAGTTGGCGGACCGACAGCCCGGCGCCCTGGAGCCGGTACGCGCTCAGCTCATTCGGCAGGGCCTGGTAGCCGACGGCCGCGCGGTCCAGGTCGGCCAGGACCGCCTGCTCCAACCGGAACGGGAGCGACAGGAAGGCCCGCAACGGCCTGCCCAGCAGCAGGACGCCGTCCGTCGTGCGGATCAGCTCCATCGGGATCCCATGCGGGCAGCTCTCGCCCTCGCACCAGGTATCCGACCCGGACACCGCCCCCTGGTCCGGCACCCGACGTCCCCCCAGCAGGGCCGGCAGCCGGCAAGTACCGCAGCGCAACAGGGTGCCCTCGACGGTCAGAGACTCCGGCACGGGACGGTAGAGGTCCTTGACCCGGGACCAGATCTCCTTGCTCCAGCCGCGCTGGAAGCGGTCTCCATGACGCACCACCGGATTGAGTGCCAGGAACCGCCGGCTCTTGTGAAACCGCTCCATCGAGCCGCACCGGCCAGCCAGTTCGCTCAGCAGCACGTGAGCGGTCTTCTCCGGACCACCCTCCGCGCCCGCGGAGGCCAGCTCCAGGCAGGTGCGGGTGGGCAGCAACCCGTTCCGGTCGACCAGGGCCGCGTCCGGGAAGACCAGCGCGGGTGGGACCTCGAAAGGCCGGTCGCCGGCCAGCGTGCAACGACACCACTCGATCAGCTCCGGCAGGCTCTTCGGAGGCACCAGGCCGAGGCCCATACAGTGCAGCACCATCCGGTCCAGTACTCGCTGCGCAGCGGGCGGGTAGGGCAGCAGGAACGACCTGAGACCGACCTCCTCCCCCAACTCGCATACGACTTCCGCAAGTTCACGGAGCAATGCGACTCCGTCCGACGTCATCGGGCCGCCTGGAAAGCCGGTCCGCTGGAGCACCATCGCGCCGTCTCGCACCGGGCACAGGCCGGTCCGGGACGTGGCGCGTAGTCCTCGTCCCGGAGCCAGCGGTCCACCAGCCCGCGCACGACCTGCTCGGCCGCGGCCCGTACTTCCAGGACGAACGGATCGATGATCTCCAAGTCCGCGCCGCCCGGCCGCAGCACCTCGAACTCGATCCGGGCCCGGTCCGACGTGCCGGCCAGGTCGCCGCGGGCGAGCAGCAACACGGCCAAGGCCAGTTGCGGGTACTGCTCCAACAGCGGGCGGTCGAAGGACCGATCGCGCGCCGCCGTCTTGGTCTCGCGCCACACCCAGGCACCGCCGTCCCGGTAGAGCAGGTCGGGCCTGGCGACCACCACCACGTCAGCGGCGGTGTCGTGGCGCACCACCCGCGGCTCGTTGCGGACATCGGTGGCGTCCCGGACCAGCCGCATCGGACAGACCGCAGCGTGGCCGCGCAGCAGCTTCGCGCCGAGCGCGCGCTCGGGCTCGGGCAGTTCGAAGCCTTCGGGCACCCACTGCTCGGGGACCTTCACCGTGCACGGGCGCGGTGGACCACCGCCGTGGCGCTCGGCGAGGTACGCGTGCAGGGCGCGGCCACGATCGACCGCCGCGGCGTGCTCGACGTCGTCCGCAGCCGGCAGGTGCAGCCGACGCATGTGATCGCGGGCCGGGCAAGCCCTGTAGTTCCGTCCATTGGTGACGGACCACCAACGCTTGGTCCGTCCCGGCTCGTCGATCCCCAGCAGGCCGGGAGCGCGGCGCAGCACCGGACAGGCGGAGACGTACGGGCAGTCGGCGCAGGAGGCGCCCGGGCGGTACTCCTGGCTGGCCAACAACGCGGTCAACGCGGCGCGACCGTGTGCACGGTAGTGCGCGAGCGACTCCTCCCGAGTGCCGTCGAAGAGCGGGCGGACCCGGCCGTCCAGCAGTGCGAACTCAACGATCCGCACGCGCTCCGGCCGTGGCCCGGGGGCACCCTCGGCGAGCACCAGAGCAGCCGCCGCGACGAAGCTTTCCGGCGGACGCTGCCGTCCCAAGCGATTGACAGGCAAACGCAGTTCGCGCACCGTGCCATCACGGGACTGCAAGCACCGGCCCCAGACCGTCAGGTGGTACTCGTCCGCACCCGAGGAACTGGTACCGGTCACCAAGTGGCTGTAGCGCCAAGGAGTTTTCACGTCTGACAGCAGGAGATCCGGGTCCTCCGGAAAGGCGGCGGTGTAGCTCGCCACCGCGTGCGCTGTCCACTGACGCAGGCCATCATGCAGCGGCTTCGCGGACCGCGGCTCCTCGGCGGGCTCGCCCGTGGGCTGGCTGAGGGCGTCACATGCGGCCATGAAGGGGCCGAAGGCGAACTGTTCCAACCGCTCTTGGCGCCGACGGCCGGCCTGCACCGGCTGGTAGCCGCGCGCCTTGAGCGCGTCAGCGGCCGGACAGCGGAAGTCGCCGCCCTTGAACATGCCGACCGACACCCTGATGACGTTGGAAACACGGCGAACCCCGTCCGGGGGTAGCCATGAGTCAGGCATTATGACTCCATATCTGTGGAAACCGGAGCCCTGCTGACATGCTCGGAAATCAGCCGGACTCCGAACAACGACAGGACGGGAAGACGACCATGACGCGACGGATCAAGAAGTTCGGCGCAATCGAAGACCACTACGAACTGATCGAACACATCGGCGGGGGTGCCCAAGGAGATCTCTACCTCGCCCATGGCCTGGGAACCGGGGAACAGGTAGCCATCAAGATCCAGCGGGAGCAAGAGTTCGAATCGGAGCGGAGCTTCGCCGAACTTGCACGTGAACTCACCCGCGAAGGGGTCTTCAGCCACCTGGTCTCCGACGGTCCGGGCGGAACGCTGCAGTTGTTCGGAATGGGCGAATACCAAGGTCGGCGCTGCATCGTCATGGAGTACGTCGACGGCGTCCTGCTGTATGACCTGATGACGGATTTCCGGCCGATCAAGGATGTAGCCACCGTGGCCTCGATCACCGGCCAACTCTGCGAAATCCTGGACGATGTCCACCGCAAGGGATTCGTCCACCGTGATCTGAAGCCCGAGAACGTCATGGTGGAGCACTCCGGGCGGGTGCGGCTGCTCGATCTCGGGCTCAGCGTGCTGGCCCGCCAGGGCACCCGGCACGGCTGCGGCACGATCGGCTACGCGCCCCCCGAGCAACTCACCGCGACCGCCGACGGAGTGACCGCGCGGGCCGACATCTTCGCACTCGGCTGCCTACTCCTGGAGATGACCGTCATGCAGCTCCCCTACGGCGGGACGAGGGCGGGGATCACCGCCACCCCTCCGGTCGTCCTGCCTGCGGATCGACTCGCCCTCGTGCCGACGCCTTTCACCGCGCTCGCCCTCTCGATGGTGGAGTTCACGGCGGAGAAGCGCCCCGCCTCGGTGCGCGAGGTGTTCGAATGCCTCCGCCCGCACCTGCCCACAGTCGACGGGCCCCGACCCGTGAAACCGCTCCGGCCCGACCCGACGGAGTACTACCGGACCCGGCCGCCCAGGTGGTGAGGCGGTGACGGCCCCGGGCCGTCACCGCAGTGACTCCAGACGGTCGCGCACCTCCCGGAGATCCCCTCTGCCCATCAGCTCGCGCAGCACCAACACCCGTTCCAGTGCCGACACGGCCTCGGCCGCCCGACCCAGCGCCACCAGGGCATCGGTATGCAGGCACAGCGCCCTGTCCTCATCGGTCCACGAGCCCAGATCGCGGTAGATGTCGACGGCCTGCTGGAACAGCACCAGCGACGACTCCCTCTCACCCAGCGCGAATCGGACTCCGGCCAGGGTGCGCAGCACGTCGGCCCGGCCGCTGCGGTCTGCCGTCCGGCGCACCAGGTCGAGCGCCTCGTTGCAGAGCCTGAGGGCTTCGTCGTGCTCCCCGCGGTCGTGGTAGAGCGTCCCCAATCCGTTCAACGCGGCCGCCGCCCCCGCGTCGTCGGCCAGCTCCCGGTACAGCTCCAACGCCGACCGATGGCACTGCTCCGCGTCCGTCTCCTGTCCCTGTTTGCGGCGGGTGAGCGCCAGGGTGTGCAGGGATCGGGCCAGGCTCAGCCGCCCACTCGGGCTGCTGTCCCGCTTGCTCAGCAGCACGGCACGGGACAGATGGTTGGCGGCGATCTCGAAGCGGCCCTGACGCCAGCGGGTCCCCGCAAGCATCCGGAAGATCATGGCTTGGTCGACCGGGGGTGCGTCGTTCCGCTCTGCGGCCTCGCTGGCCCACGTGAGACCCCGCTGGGCGTCCTCGAAGCGATGGCGGCGCCATTGGTAGGTGACCAAGGCCATCGGCAGCAGCCACATGTGGCGTCGGCTTCCGCGCTCGATCGACAATTCGACTCCGCGCATGGCTGCTTCGTACTCGTCGTCGAGGAGGGCCAGCGCCCGCTCCAGGTCCTCGGGCTGGACCACCGTAATCCCTTCCGGCTCTCCGACCGGCAGCCATCGCTGCCCGTCCAGCCACCGGTCGCAGGCCCAGACGTAGTGCAGTTGGTGTTCCAGGATCTGCCAGACGGTGGCCTCCTCGAACCTGGGGGACGAGGTCAGGGCCGGAGGTCGCACCTGTTGGCGGGCGAAGGTCCGCACCAGGTTGTGCAGGCGGTACCGGCCCGACTGCAACTCCACCAGGTGCGCCGCCCGCAACTCCTCCACCGCCCGGTCGGGGTGCACGCTCTCGGCCGCCGAACCGAGATCCATCACCGCATCCCAGCCGATCGACGGCCCAGGATGCACCGCGAGCTGCCAGAGCAGACAACTAGCTTCTTCGGAAAGGGCGTTCACTGAGCAGGCCAAGGCCGCCCGAACGGACAGGCGGGCCGGCGGGTGTTCCAGGGCATCGAGCCGTCCTTCCTCCTTCGCGAGTTGTTCGCGCAGGTGGCGGATCGCCCTGGCCGGACGGCCTTCCAGGCGCCGAGCGGTCACGGTCAGCGCCAATGGGTTGCCGCCGCACACCTCGACGAGATCCTCGACCTCCTGGGTGAACATCCGACGATCGGATGGAGAGATGTCTTCCTGAAGCAGCTCCGCGGCAGCCTCGTCGTCGAGTTCACCCAGAGCCCAGAGCTTCACCTCCTGGCGGGCACGGAGCATTTCCGGCCTCCGGCGGCTGGTGATCAGCACCGCACTGGGCCCGGTTCCTGGCAGCAGCGGCAGCACCTGCTCGTCGTCCCAGGCGTCGTCGAGCACGATAAGCACGGAGCGGCCCGCCAACACCGAGCGCAGCGCCGCACTCTTCTGCTCCAATCCGACCGGTGAGTAGGGCAGCGGGAACTCCGCCAGGAACTTGTCGACGACGCGCTCGGGATCGGCCGGTTGCTCTCCTTCCCCCGGGAATCCGCCGAGTTCGGCGTAGAGTGCCCCGTCCGGGAACGCCTCCCGCAGCCGATGCGCCACGCGGTTCACCACCAGGCTCTTCCCGATGCCGGGCATGCCGCAGACCACGGCCACGGTCGGCCGGCCGGAGTCCTGCTGCCGCAGCACCGCCGCCACCACTTCACGGATCACCCCGTCACGGCCCAGTGCCGATCGTCCGAGAGGCGGCAACTGACTCGGCACGGAGGTCAGCGCGGTGGCACCCGATCGTGGTGCATTCCCCTGCAACTCGTCGATGACTGCCTGCAGTCCCTCGTCCGGACGCCTGAAGCGACTCTTCCATTCCTTGATCACCCTCTTCAGTCCCGCCGACGTCAGCGAGCGGCCGTGTGCGATCAGGTAGTAACGCAAGGGCCAGTCCTCCTCCGGCAGGCTGCGGTACCACCGGTCCGTCTCCGTGCGCAGCCAGTCCTCCATTCCAGCCCGCCGAGCGGTCTCCAACTGGGCTTCCACCACTGCCCGCCGTTCCCGCCGCAGCTTCGCCCGGCGCTGTACGGCCCATTCCCCCTTCAGGCCGCTCAGCGGAACCAGGTCGCCCCACTCCCCCAGGGCCGCGGTCAGAGCATCGACCCTGTCCTTCCCGAACAGCCGTTCCGCGTGCTGCACCTGGTCTCGGAAGCGGTAGAGATCAATCCGATCCCTCGGTAGATAAATGGAACAGATTCCCGATTCCATGCGCAGCGATTCCTTCCCCAGCCCCAATGCCTTCCGCAGCACGGTCATGACCTGGTCCAGCCGATCCCGCCCGAACTCCTCCGCGGGCCACAAGCAGGCGAATACCTCGCGCGCGGGACACCGACCGCCCGGCGACGTCACCAGCAAGGCGAACAGGGCTGCTGGCTTTGTGGATCCCATTACGGTCGGACTACTCGATGAATTTGATGGCCCAACACTCACCACCCCAAGCACTCGTCCATCCATGTTCGATTCCTCCGCTTCACGGTGATCGTCTCGGCCAGGGCTGTGGCACCACAGGGATCTGTGCGTTTCCGAGCGCCGGTTTACACGGTTGCGCTACTTCGCGCCCCCTCAGATCGAACTCAGAGTTTCCTCAGTTCCGCGCCCACCGAGCTCCTCGCCGGCTGGGCACCATGGCGTCAGTCGCTCGCCGAACCCGGCGACGACGGCTCGACCACGGAAAATGTCAGAAAAGGAAGGACGAGACCATGAGCAACCGCCTGCCCGCCCGCCGAGGGGGTCGCACCAAGCGGACCTCCGGCGGGTTCCCGCCGACCGCCAAGCGTCGGACCCGCGAGAAGGAGCTGCCGCCGGCGCCGGCAGCGCTGCCCGACCCCGCTCCGGACAACCCGTCACCGCCGGAGGTCTGAGACCTCCGGCTCAGGCCGAATCGGGGTGCCCGCCGACGGGTGGGCACCCCCTCCGGGAGGACTTTTCGTCCTTCCTACCGTTTCGGCCCGCCTAGTTCACGGGCTAACACGCGGTACCACTGCGTAGCACTCGGTACCACTCAGCAACAGTTCCACAGAACAGCCGCACCGAGTCCAGGCGGGCGGCAAGAGAGGACTGCACCTTGACCGTTGCCGGCGCCAGCAGCGTGTTCGCTGCCGTAGCACGGTACTTCGACAACCCCCGGGCACAGGAGGTCCGGCTGACCCTCCACCCGAACGGCGAGCCGCCGGTCCTGCTGAGCCCCGCTCAGGCGCGCGACGCCATCTACGGGACGGTCCAGGACCCCGCTCTGGTCACCGAGATCTGGCGGGCGGCCCTGCGCGCTGCGCAGACCGAGCACGGACCCGCGGAGGAGTGGCGACTCCTGTTGGTCTGGTTGGCCCTGCCGAGGCTGACCGGAACCGCCTTCCGCATCTGCCACCGGATGCGGGCCGACCGAGCCGATGTGGAGGCGGAGATGGTGCTGGGCCTTCTGGAGGGTCTGCGGACCGGCGAACCGCCGTCGGCGCTGTCGGTCGACGCCCTGCTCAAGGCCGTGTGCAGCAGGGCGTGGCGGCTCGCGCGGGCGGGGCGGCACGAAACCGCGTGCGCCACGCTGGAGCAGTGGGTGGACGATAGCGGCGGCACGGCGGCGTGTGACGGACCGGAGGAGGACGACCAGGTACAGCAGCCCCAGGTCGAGGTCACCCGGCACGAACGGGTCGGCGGACTGCGGGCCCAGCTGCGCTTCACCATCTCCCCCGAGCGCCTGAGCCAACAGGCTCTGACCGCACTCACCGAGGAGGCCGAGCGGCAGCAACTCAACCGCCGGGCGCGGCATGTCAAGCGGCAGCGCCACGCCAACAGCGCCTCCCCGCACCGAGGCGCGAGGCACCTGTGAGCCCCGCGAAGCACGGCCAGCTGAGCTTCATGGAGGCCTTCAACCTGCCGGTCGTGGTCGACGTGCCGACCGCCGCCCGAGCCCTGGGCATCTGCCTGGCGACCGCCTACCGGTTGGCCCGTCAGGACGCCTTCCCGTGCAAGATCTTGCGGATCGGCACCCGCTACCGCGTTCCCACCGTCGAACTCATGCGAGCCATCGGCGTTGACGAACGTGCCGTGTACACACTGGACCACCGCGCCTGAGCCCGAGCCACCTCACCCGCGCGAGTTCGAGTTGTACGACGATCCGCAAGGGCTCTCTGGCCTACGGGAACCCGGGTAGGTAGCTTGCGTCTGTGCAGGTCAGCGAGATCGCTGGCCTGCACAGACGTAGTCAGTACGGAAGCTCCCGCCACTTCAGCCCGTCGTGATGCGCGGTGGGGCTCTCGATTGCTTCTTGTGGCGGCCCTCGGGCGGGTGGGGCCGATCGGGTGGAAGTGTGGGGTTGTGCGTTGCGTCGGGGGAGGGACGGTCGGACGGTCGGATGAACTTCCGAGATGCGCATTCACTTCCGGACCGGTCGGATCGCCTCGGTGCTGGCCCTGCTGGCCGGTTCGCTGCTCGGCAGCAGCGTGCTGGCGCCGCCGGCCCAGGCCGCGATCTCTTTCACCAAATCCGTCGACAAGGCGACCGCCTCCCCGGGGGAGAACGTCACCTACACCCTCCGGTACACCTGTTCCATCACCGAGTGCACCGACGGGCGGATCACCGACACCCTGCCGTCGAACATGCAGTTCGTCGGCTGGACGCCCGACCCCTCCTCGGTGGACCAGGCCGCCTCCACGGTGCCCGCGGCGGGCGCGATGGGCGGCACCATGGACATCAGGCTCAAGGACCTCAGCCCGGGCACCACCGCCACCATCACGGTGACGATGAAGTACCCGAACTTCACCACCCCCGACGGGGCGGCCTCCACCAACTCGGCCACCATGACGGCCACCGGTGAGCCCAGCCAGACCGCCACCGCCGACACCAAGGCCCAGGTGCAGCCGCAGTACACGGTGACCAAGGGCATCCAGACCTCCAGCAGCGACGGGCGCACCGTCACCTACCAGTTCAGCGCCTGCGCCACCGACCTGGTGCCCAACGTCGACCTGGACACCAGCCGGCTGCTGGACACCCTGCCGCCCGGCGCCGTGGTGGACACCGGCCGCTCGCCCGGCTGGAGCCAGGTCGCGCCCGGCCCCAACACCTGGGGCTACGACATCGGGGAGTTCCGCTCCGGCAACGGCCGCGGCGGCTGCCGGCTGCCGGGTGTGCTGGTCGTCAACTACCCGGAGGCCGACTTCCCGGACGGGACGACCTCCGACAACACCGTGGACCTGTACGGCGACCCGATCGGCCCGGACGCCGAGCGCGAGCTCGACACCGCCGGCACCACCACCGGTCAGTTCCGGCCCCCGGCCACCGGTGTGATGGTGACCGCCAGCAAGGTGTGGCGCGACAGCGTCGTCTCCGGCGACCTCAACTCCTTCAGCCTGTCGGCCACCAACACCTCCGGCCCGGCCACCAGCCTGACCATGACCGACCCCGGCGCCAGCACCACCGACGGCCTGTACAACTGGCTCTTCCCGCAGTCCCTCCAGCTGGAGCCGTGGAACCCGACCAGCATCGGGCTCACCCTGCAGTACCGCCTCGACGGCGACCCGACCTGGCAGACCTTCAGCCCGTCCAGCCCGCTGGACGGGTCCAGCGCCCGCCGGATCACCTTCGTCCAGGGCGCCGGCGACCCGACCCGCGACGAGCTGGGCATCCCGGCCGGCCGCCGGCTCGACGGCCTCAGGTTCACCTGGGACGGCCCCATCCCGACCGGCTGGAGCCCGGGCAACTCGGTGCAGGTGATCACCCAGGTCGTCACCCCCGGCCACGACGGGCGCCCGGCCCCCAGCCCGCTGACCAACTGTCTGGACACCACCGCCGGCGACGGCACCAGCACCTCCGCCGCCAACGCCTGCGCCTCGACCACCGTCACCGCCGCCACCAACCTGGGCGCGGCCAAGACCACCGTCGCCGGCGAGCTGTCCGCACCCGGCGGCATGGCGACCTTCCAGGTGATCCCGTACAACCGCAGCGGCCGCGACCTGACCCGCCCGCTCGTGCTGTACGACGTGCTCCCGGCCGGTGTCGTCTACGTCGAGGGCTCGGCCCGCCCGGACCCGAACTACCCGGACGCCAAGGCCCCCCAGTCGATCACCGTCACCCCCGGCCCGGACGGCCGCCAGATCGTCAGGATGGAATGGCCGCCCGGCGCGCCCGACATGACGTACCTGCACGACGCGCTGGCCTACCGGATGCTCTTCGACGTCCAGGTGGCCAGCAGCATCCGCTCCGGCGAGCTGACCAACGACATCTACGTCACCGTCGACCAGCCGACCGCGCCGGTCTCCTGCATGTTCTCCGGCTCCGACAGCGGCAGCACGCCGGACGTGCTGGACCTCAACGGCAACGGCGACACCTCCGAGCTCATGTGCCACGCCTCCTCCCAGATCCAGGTGGACGTGCCGAGCGTGCTGCGCTCGTACAAGGAGGTCATGGGCGACCTGGACGCCGACTACGTCAGCATCGGCAGCGCCACCCCCGGCGGCCGGATCTCCTACCGGATGACCGTCCGCAACGACTCGCCCGACCCGGTCACCGACTTCATCGCCTACGACAAGCTCCCCACCCCGGGCGACAACTACGTCCTCACCCAGGACGCTCCGCGCGGCAGCGCCTGGACCCCGTCGCTGAGCCAGCCGATCACCACCAGCGACCCGACCGTGGGGATCGAGTACACCACCGACCCCAACCCGTGCGTCGACGCCGCCCTGGTCAACCGGACCGGCTGCAACAGCGGCGCCACCTGGAGCAGCACTTTCCCCGGCCCGGGAACGGCCACCTGGTTCCGGGTCCGCCGCCCCGGCAGCCTGGCCTCCGGCGAGGCCTTCACCCTGACCTGGCCCATGGTCGCCTCGGTGGACGCCCCCGACGGGGAGTACGCCTGGAACAGCTTCGCCTTCACCGCCACCGACGCCAGCGGCCGCCAGCTGCTGCCCGCCGAGCCGGCCAAGGTCGGCGTCGCCGTCAAGCAGACCAAGCCCTCCGACAACGCGCTCGGCGACTTCGTCTGGCAGGACGTGGACGGCTCCGGCATCCAGAAGCCCGGCGACCCGGGCATCGCCGGCGTCACGGTGAAGCTGCTCGACGGCAACGGCCAGCCCGTCCGCGACAAGAACGGCAAGCCGGTCACCACGGTGACCGACCGGAACGGCCACTACCTCTTCGACCACCTGCCCGACGGCAGCTACGCGGTGCAGTTCGACCTGTCCACCCTGCCCGACGGCGCCGTCGTCACCAAGCGGGGCGTCGGCACCGATCCGGCCAAGGACTCGGACGCCGACCCGGCCACCGGCATCACCCAGACCGTCACGCTCAGCGGAGGGCAGCGCGACCTCGACCTCGACATGGGCGTGATCCTGCCGACCACCCCCACCGGGTCGCCGTCCCCGTCGCCGTCCCCGACCTCTTCGCCTTCCCCGACATCGTCCCCGTCGCCGACGTCCTCGCCGACGCCGTCGCCGTCCCCCTCGCCGACCGCGACCCGGTCCGGCAGTACGACCCCGACCGCCGGCCCGACCCACAGCGCGAGTCCGTCGGCGAGCGGCGGGACGCTGCCCAACACCGGCGGCTCGGCGCCCGACGCGCTGATCGCCGCCCTCGGCGCCCTCGCCGTCCTGGGAGGTGTGGCGCTGTGCGCGGTGGTCTACCGGCGGCCCGGACGACACAGCTGACACCGACGACGGACAACTGAACACCCGACCGACACCAGTGGCGCCGCCCCCAGCGGCGCCACTGGCGCGTTGTCGGAGGCGGACGGGCAGGCAGGCGGACGGGCAGGCGGGCAGGCGGGCAGGCGGGCAGGGCTGGAACCGGGGGCTCGGTCTGCGGGAGTTCACCCGGGGAAGGCCTACGGGCGCTCCGGAGTCAGCGCCAGGACGGCGAGGTCGTCGGCGAGCAGGCCGGCGTACTCGTGGACGTCCTGGGCCAGGAAGGAGACCAGCCGGTCGGGCGAGGTGGTGCCGAGGGCGGCCAGGCGGGGGGCCAGCGGGTAGAAGGCGCCGGTGGCGTCCCGGGCCTCGCTCACACCGTCGGTGTAGAGCAGGACGGTGTGGCCCGGGGGCAGCGCGACGGCGGTCGGCTTGCCGCGCTCGTCGGGGGGCCCGAGGTGGGCCAGGCCGAGCGGGAGTTCGTCCGCGCAGGACACCGGGGTGATGGTGTGCTCGGTGAGCAGCAGCGGGGTGGTGTGGCCCCGGTTGACGATCTCCACGCAGTCGGAGCCCGGCCGGTACTGCAGCAGGACGGCGGTGACGAACAGCTCGTCGTCGCCCCGGTCGGCGGCGTCGCGCAGGACGGCACGGTCCAGCTGGTCGGCGAGGTCGACCAGGTCGGGGGTGTCGTGCGCGGTCGCCCGGAAGGCGCCGAGCACGTCGGCCACCGTACGGACGGCGCCGAGGCCCTTGCCGCGGACGTCGCCGAGCAGCACCCGGACGCCGAAGCGGGTGTCGCACACCTCGTACAGGTCCCCGCCGACCAGGACCTCGGCCTGGGCCGGGCGGTAGAGGCCGGCCACCCGCAGACCGCCCGCCCGCTCGGGTACCGGGCGCAGCACGGTGCGCTGCAGGGTCTCGGCGACGGTACGGGCGTGCAGCAGGGTGCGGTTCTGCCGGGTCCGCTGCCAGGACAGGGCGGTGCCCATCACCCCGGAGAGCAGCGTGGCGATGTAGACCCAGACGTGGTGCTGCTCGTCGATGTGGCCCGCCCGCACGGCCAGCACCAGTTGCAGCGCCAGGGCGCCGACCGTGGTGGTGGCGGTCAGCACCGGGCCGTAGCTGAACGCCGCCACCACGGGCAGCGCGGTCAGCAGGAAGCCGGCCGCGACGGCGTCCGGGACGACCGCCTCGGCGGCCAGGTCAAGCAGCAGGAGGAGCACCGGCAGCCAGGGCACCCAGCGCGGTGCCCGGGGTTCCACGGCCGCCGGATGCTCCGGGCGGGGTGCTACGGGCACGGTGGGGTCCTCCTGGCCGACCGGTCGGTATGACCGGTTCGTCCCTCCATGCTCTCCTACGGAGGACCCGGCCACGAACGGCCGAACGTCCCGGTTTCCGGGACCGACCGGGCCCGGAAGCGGGGCGTCAGGGCCGGTCGGCGGACGGTGACCAACCCGGCCCCGGCCGACAGCCGGGGCCGATGGGCGGTCGGCGGGCGCGCCGACAACCGGGCCGGTGGGCGGTCAGCGGCGGCCCCACCGGTGGGCGGTCAGCAGCGAGACGGTCATCAGCGGACGATCACCGGCAGGGTCTCGAAGCCGCGCAGGACCAGGCGGTCCCGCCGGGCCGGCACGCCGCCCGGGGCCAGCCGGGGGAAGCGGTCGAGCAGGGCGGGCACCGCGACCTCGGCCTCCAGTCGGGCCAGCTGGGCGCCCAGGCAGTAGTGCGGGCCGCCGCCGAAGCTCAGCGGCTGGCTGTCCCGGCGGGTCGGGTCGAACACCTCCGGGCGGTCGTACCGGGCCGGGTCGTGGTTGGCCGCGCCGAGCAGCAGGAGCGCCACGTTGCCGACCGGCACGGGCAGCCCGTCGACGGCCAGCCCCTCGGCCAGCGCCACCCGGGAGGTGAGCTGGACCGGGGAGTCGAAGCGCAGCACCTCGTCGGTGAAGCCGGCCGGGGTGATCGCGCCGCTGCGCAGCCCGGCGGCGGCCTCCGGGTGGCGGAACAGCAGGGCCAGGCCGTTGCCGAGCAGGTTGGTGGTGGTCTCGAAGCCGGCCACCAGCAGCAGCACCAGGTTGGCCAGCAGTTCCCGGGCGGGCAGCCGCTCAGGGTCGTCGACGGCGATCCGGGCCAGGTCGGTGACCAGGTCGTCTTGCGGGCGGGCGAGGCGCTCGGCGGCCAGCTCGGTGAAGTAGCCGGCCAGTTCGTCGGCGGCCTCGTCCGCCTCGGTGAGCTCGGAGCGGTCGTCGATGAACTCCAGGGCGACGGTGAGGTCGGAGGCGAGGTCGCGGAAGCGGTAGCGGTCCCGCTCGGGGACGCCGAGCAGTTCGCAGATCACCCCGACCGGCAGCCGGAAGGCGAAGGCGTCCATGAAGTCCACCGGCGAGCCGTCGGCGCCCTGCTCGGCCATCCCGTCCAGCAGCCCGGCGACCGCCTCCTCCACCGCCGGGCGCAGCGCGGCCACCCGGCGGGCGGTGAAGACCGAGGCGATCAGCGAGCGGACCCGGGGGTGGTCGGGCGCGTTGCGCTGCAGGATCGAGCGGCCGAACAGCGCCAGCGACGGGTGCTCGGCGAACTCCGGGGTCAGCTCCGCCATCATGTCGGCGGTCGCGACGGCGAAGGCGGGGGTGCGCAGCACCTTGTCGGCCGCGGCGTGGCCGGCCACCAGGAAGGTGTCCGGCCCGGCGGGCACCGCCGCGCCCAGCGCGTGTGCCCGCGCGTACAGCGGGTACGGGTCGGCCCGGCCCTCGCTGGTCAGCAGTTCCTCGATGATCGCCGCGCCGTCCATCCGGTGCTCCCCTCCCAGAGGCCACGTTCCTGCTGCGTGAACCACCGGAGGGTGCAGCGGAGTTCCCGTCCGGCGGGGGCGCCGGGCCGGGCGGGTTGGCGCCCGGCCGTCGGGCGGCTCGGTAGGGTTGCCGGTATGGAGATCTGGATCAACCCGCGCTGCGGCAAGTGTCGGTCGGCGCTCGGCGAGCTGGAGGCCGTCGGGGCCGAGTACACCGTGCGGCGCTACCTGGAGGATCCGCCGACCGCGGCCGAGCTGGAGCAGGTGCTGGAGCGGCTGGGCCTGGAGCCGTGGGACATCACCCGCATCGACGAGCAGGTCGCCAAGGACCTGGGGATGCGGAAGTGGTCCCGGGAGCCGGCGGACCGGGACCGCTGGATCGCGGCGATGGCGGAGCACCCGATCCTGATCCAGCGCCCGATCATCACCGCGGACGACGGCCACGCCGTCGTGGCCCGCACCCCCGAGGCGGTCAAGTCCGTCCTGCCGTAGCAGCGCCGCGTCCGGAGCCCAAGAGGCGTCCGGGGCGTCCGGGGCCGGTCAGTGCAGCTGGATCCGCTGCACCGGCCGGCCCGGGTGCCAGTTGAGGACCCACAGGTGGCCCTCCCCCACGGCGGTGTGCACCACCTGCTCCAGGTCCAGCCGGAAGGCGTGGAAGGCGGTCGGCGGCGGCTCGGGCAGATCGGCCGCGTAGGCGGAAAGTTCGGCCTCGTCGGTGATCTCGACCGCGCGGCCGGAGACCTTGGAGTCCCCGCCGGCCATCGTCTCGTCCCCCGGATGGGCGTGCAGCGCGAAGCGGCCGTCCCGTTGGAGGTCGCGCGCCTTGGCCGAGCCGTACATCGACCCGAGCATCAGGTCGGCGCCGACGAAGTCGACCTCCGTACCGCTCACCCGGGGCGACCCGTCCTTGCGCAGCGTCGCCAGGACGTGGTGCTTCTCGGCTTCGAACCGGGCCCGCACGAGGGGCGCCAGCTCGGGTGCCTGCTGCTCGAAATCCTGCCAGGTGGCCATGGCGCCAGTCTGGCACCGGGCACCGACAACCGCCGGGTGTCAGGGGCCGGTGCCAGACTGGCGGAGTGACCACCACGACCACGTACATCGCGTTCCTGCGGGCGATCAACGTCGGCGGCCGGACGGTGCGGATGGAGCGGCTGCGGGCGCTCTTCGCCGAGTTGGGGCTCGGGGGCGTGCGCTCCTACATCCAGAGCGGCAACGTCTTCTTCACCACCGACGAGCCGGACCGCGCCGCCCTCACCCGGCGCATCGAGGAGCACCTGGAACGGTCCCTCGGCTACCCGGTGCCCACGCTGCTGCGGACGGTCGACGAGGTGGCCGCGCTGCTGGCCGCCGAGCCGTTCAAGAGCGTCGAGGTGACGCCCGACGTCCGGCTGGTGGTGGCCTTCCTCTCCGAGCCGCTGCCCGCCGACCTCGCCCTCCCCCGCCTCTCGCCGAAGGGCGACCACGAGGTGGTCGGCGCCGACCCGGGCGCCGCGTACGTGGTGGTCCACCTGCGGGACGGCAAGTGGGTCACCGGGGAACTGTTCGGCAAGGCCTACCGGGGTGCGGTCACCTCCCGGTTCCTGCACACCACCGAGAAGATCCTGGCGGTCGCCCGGAAGGGCTGACCTCCTGACATCCGCGCACCGGCCACCCCGGCACCAGGCAACCCGGCCACCCGGCCACCCGGAACCGCGGTGGCGCACCGGGCGTCTGGAGTGCAGTGACGTACTCACCGCGCGCCGGCACCCGGCGTGATCTGGACAGTCCGAGCCGGCCGAGCCGACAATCGGGCCATGACGTCTCCTGAGTTCCGCACCGGCGCCGTCCGGCCCTCCGGCGCGGTCCGCCCCTCGGACGCCGAACGGGACCAGGCGCTCGGGGTGCTCAAGGACGGAGCGGGCAGCGGACGGCTGTCGCACGACACCTTCCTCGGCCGGATGGAGATCGTCCTGCACGCCACCAGCCGGGGCGAGTTGGACGAGGCGATGACCGGGCTGCCGACCGGGAGCCCGGTCGAGCGCTTCCTGCTGCGGACGGTCGGCCGGGTCTCCGCGTTCGGGGACCGGCTGCGCCGGGCCTGGCGCACCGAACGGCTGCCCGGGCTGAGCCTGCCGGAGACCGGGGCCGGGCAGTTGACGATCGGTCGGTTCCCCGGCTCGGGGCTGCGGCTGCACGACGCCTCGGTGTCCCGACGGCACGCCGAACTGCGGCGCGAGGGCGGCGGCTGGGTGCTGTACGACCTGGGCTCGACCAACGGCACGCATGTGAACGGGCGCCGGATCGCGGGCGGGGTACGGGTCCGGCCGGGCGACCAGGTCCGGTTCGGGAACCTGGAGTTCCGGCTCGCCTCGGACTGAGTCGCACCCCCGGCCGGTCGGTACGGACCCGAGCGGGCACCGGGGAGGCGTCGGGTGGGCGTCCATGCGTGCGGACGGTGAACGTGCGGGTGTGCGTGCGGGTGTGCGGGCGTGCGGGCGTGCGGGCGTGCGGGCGGTGAACGTCAGCCGCGGGTGACGTGCAGTTCGGCGTAGCGGTCGCCCTTGTCCGCCTTGCGCAGGGTGACCTTCGCCGTGCCGACGGCGGTCTCGGCGCCCTTGCCGACGGTCTTCCGTTCGTCCCCGACCGCGACCTCGACCGTGCTGTCGGTGATGTGGCTGACGGTCATCTTCACGGTGCGGTCGCCGCCGAAGACCTGGAGGGTCTTGGAGGCCTCGGCGTCATCGGTGCGCACGACGACGTCGCAGCTGTCGTCGTCGAGGCAGAGCGCGACACCGCCGTCGCAGGCGGTCAGTCCGGCGCCGAGGGTGAGGACGGCGCCGGCGGCGAGGAGCGCCGGGCGGCGGACGGCGGGCCCGAAACGGCGCCGGGCAGGGGTTCGGTGGGAGTTCGGGGTGCTCGCTGTGGTCATGGCGTCGACGGTAGGCGCCCGCACGCGCCCCGCCATCGGCCGTCGGCGGTACGCACCCCCTGGCCGGCCCCGGAGCGCCCGAACGATCGCGACCCCGAGGGCGATGGGTCGAATCCCCTAGGGGACGAGGGGAGTTGGAACTGCTGGATCGGATTCCGGAAAGGCTCGGCATATGCCTCAGAGGTATGCCACGCGCGTAGATCGACGGGCCGCGAAAAGGACCGGCGGTCAGTCGGCGACACCGCCCAGGTCGCTGCCCCGCGCACCGGCCGGACCCCACAGCGGCGCCATGCAGCGCTGGTAGGTGGCCTGCCAGTGCGGCCAGTTGCGGGCCACGTCGTCGTCGCACTCGGCCAACAGCCGCTCCACCAGAGCCGGTTCCACACCCTCCAGCAGCCAGGCCAGCGCGTCCGCCGTCCCCGGGCCGTCCGCCGAGCGCAGCAGGTCCATCAGCTCGCCCAGGCCGCCGAGCCGGGAGCCCTCCGGGACCACCCGCTCCATCCGGGGCAGCAACTGGCGCTCCTCGATCCGCAGGTGCGTCTCCAGCCGGGCCGCCAGGTCCTCCATCGCGTACGCCACCGGCCAGGCGCTGCCGGTGTCCCGGCTGGCGATCCGCACCAGCGTGGTGACCCGGGTGAACGAGTGGTCGAGGTTGTGGTGGTCCGCCTCCAGCCAGTTGAGCAGCAGCCGCAGCTCGGGGGCGAAGCGGCGCACGATCGGCCAGATCCGGCTGTCCTGCTGCTCGTGGTGGCAGGTCAGCATCGCGGTCACGAAGCTCCAGTGCCGCAGCAGCGCCTCGCCGGCGTCGTCCTCGCCGGGCTGGAGCAGCCGCAGAGCGTTGGGCAGCCGGGCGAGGTCCCGGCGCAGCGCGGCGTGCACCAGCCGCAGTCCGGCGAAGCGGGCCGTCGCCGGCTCCTCGCCGACGGCCCGCACGGGCACGGCCGCGCCCCGGGTGTCGACCCCGGACCCCGCCTGCTCGGGCACGGAGGGGGACGGCTGGGGCAGTAGATGGATCGGCATGGCACTCTCTTCACGACGTCGTGGGGCGGGCGGGGCCAGCCGGTGGAGCGGCCCCATCCAAGGTGCTCACAGTCGATCAAAAGTGAATCAATGTCCGATTGACGCGCAGGTCACAGGCATGTGCGCGGGGGAAGCCGCGCTGCGCGGGTGCCGCCCCGCGATCGCCCGCCCCGGCCTCCGGACGCTGCCGGAACGCCGTGGGCCCGGGGCACCTGGGTGCCCCGGGCCCACGGCCTGCGGGTCGTCGTACGGCGCGTCGTGCGGACGGCCGCGCGGGTCGTCGTGCGGCTGGGATCAGTCGGCCTCCGGGCCCGCCAGGTTCTTGGTGAGCCACTGCAGCGTGTCCGGGATCATCTTCTTGAAGTCCGAGGTCAGGTGCTTGCCACCGGGCTGCTCGTAGTACTCCAGCGACGCCGGCGGGGCGGCCTTGGCGACCCAGCCCTTGACCAGCTTGGTCTCGTACGGGTTGGCGCCGCCTGCGGTGACCAGCATCTTCACGTCGGACTTGCCCTGGGCGACCAGCACGTCGGGGTTGTTGGCCTGCCGCTCGGCGTCGTGGCCCTTCCACAGCCCCGAGTCGGGAACGTAGTAGCCGTCGATCGGGACGGCGGCCTTGTAGACGTCCGGGTGCTGGAGGGCGAGCTTGGCGCTGCAGAAGCCGCCGGTGGAGGCGCCCATCACGCCCCAGCCGTCGCGGCCCTTCACGGTGCGGAAGTTGGCGCGGACGAAGTCCGGGAGGTCCTGGGACATCCAGGTGCCCATCTTGGGCTGGCCCGGGATGTCGGAGCAGTCCAGCGCGTTGTGCTCGTCGCTGTTGAAGTTCTGCACCGGCATGATCATGATGAACGGGTGGGACTTGCCCGCCTTGACCAGCTGCTCGTTCTCCTCCTGGATCGGCAGCTGGTTGTCGGTCCAGGTGTTGTAGCCGTTGCTCTGGCCGCCCGCGAAGAGGGTGAGCACCGGGAAACCGGTCTTGGCGAACTTGGGGTCGTTGTACTCGGGCGGCAGCCAGACCCAGACCTTGCCGGAGACGCCGGACTTCGCGCCGGTCACCGTGGTCACCATGATCGGACCGGCGGACGTGTCCCGGGCCTTGCTCAGGGTGGCGGCCGGACCGGTGGGCATCAGCACCTTCCCGGTGGCGGCCGCGGGCTCCGCGGTGGTGGGCGCGGGCGTACCGCCGCCACCGGCGCTGGGCGAACCCCCCGTGGCGCCGGTACCGGTCGCACCCGGGGTGCCGGCCGCCTTGGCGCTGTCCCCCTTCCCGCCACCGGAACTCCCGCAGGCCGCCAGCGAGGCGGCCAGGGCGAGCACGGCGGCGCCGGTCAGGACGGCGCGGGAACGGGACGACTGCCTAAGCACGGTGAGGACTCTCCGACCGATGACACGCCCGGTCCGTCTGACCGGGCTGTGGCCCCCCGGTGGGGCCGGACAGGCCGGGGGCGCGGCGCTGGTGCGGTCCCCGGGGTGGCGGCGCGTCCTCCCTCGCGGTGGCGCGCCTTCCTGCGATCTTATGACGTGGACCGGGGTGGCCCGGTTGCGCGGTGGCCACCGGAAATCCAATGTTTGTTCGCGATCAGGTAAAGGCCTTCACCGCTCCCCCCGGTCGGCGGGGGCCGGACGGCGGGGAGCACGGTCCGAGACCTGTCCGGGGGTGCGAATTTTGGGGCCTTCGACCAGTGACGGCAGCCGCCGCATCCGCAACGATCGGCTCACGCCCCGACCGACCCGCGCCCAGCCTAAGCCGAAGCCGAAGCCCACCAGACCCGAGCAGACCCGAGCAGACCCAGGAGAACGCCATGCCCCAGCAGATCGCCGTCGTCACCGGAGCCGGGAGCGGAGTCGGCCGGGCCGTGGCGGCCGAACTGGCCGCGGCCGGCTGGCGGCTGGTGCTGGCCGGCCGGCGGGCCGAGCCGCTGCGGGAGACCGCCCGCCTGGGCGGCACCCCGACCGCGGTGGTGCCGACCGACGTCACCGACCCGGCGGCGGTGGACGCGCTGTTCGCCGGAGCCGTCGAGCGCTTCGGCCGGGTGGACCTGCTGTTCAACAACGCCGGCACCTTCGGCGCGGCCGTGCCGGTGGAGAACCTGGAGGTCGAGGCCTGGCGGGCGGTGGTCGACCTCAACCTGACCGGGGCGTTCCTCTGCGCCCGGGCCGCGTTCCGGCAGATGAAGGCGCAGGACCCGCAGGGCGGCCGGATCATCAACAACGGCTCGATCTCGGCGCACGTCCCGCGCCCGCACTCGATCGCCTACACCGCGACCAAGCACGCGGTCACGGGGCTGACCAAGTCGCTGTCGCTGGACGGCCGCCCGTACCGGATCGCCTGTGGGCAGATCGACATCGGCAACGCGGCGACCGACATGACCGCCGCGATGACCACCGGGGTGCGGCAGGCGGACGGGCGGATCGCGGTCGAGCCGACCATGGACGTGGCCGACGTGGCCCGCACCGTCCGACACATGGCCGAACTGCCGCTGGAGGCCAACGTGCAGTTCGCCACCGTGATGGCGACCGCCATGCCGTACGTCGGGCGGGGCTAGGGCTGCCTGCCGGAGGTCCGCCGTCGGGCTCCCGCCGTCAGTCCGCCACGGACTCGCGCAGTCGCTTCTTGTCCGGCTTGCCCACCGCCGTCAGCGGGATCGCGGCCACGACGTGCAGGGCCTCCGGCGCGTAGATCCGCCCCTTGTGGGCCGTGACGAACGCGCGGACCTCCTCCAGGTCCGGCCGCTGCCCCGACGCGGCGACGACGGCGACGTGGACGTGCTCCGCCTCCTGCGCGTCGCGCACCCCGAAGACCGCGCACTGCGCGATCGCCGGGTGGGTGAGCAGCAGGTCCTCGACCTCGGACGGGTAGACGTGCCCGCCGACCACGATGATCTTGTCCTTGAGCCGGTCGGCCAGGTAGAGGTAGCCGTCCGCGTCGAAGTAGCCGATGTCGCCGGTGTTCAGCCAGCCGTCGCGCAGCACCTCGGCGGTCAGGTCGGGCCGCTTCCAGTACCCGGCCATGACGGTGTCCGAGCGGACGTGGATCTCGCCCTGCTCCCCCGTCGGCAGCTCGGTGCCGTCGGCGGACCGGATCACCACCTCGACGCCCGGGAGGGGGCGGCCGACCGCGATCTGGCCGCCGTGCCCGACCCGGTCGTGCTCGTGCGGGGCGAGCATGCAGATGTTCTGCGCCTCCGACTGCCCGTAGCCGCTCCACAGGACCGGCCCGAACACCTTGAGCGCCTCGCGCACCCGGGTGGGCGAGGCCGCGCAGCCGCCGTACGAGACCCGGCGCAGGCTGGACAGGTCGGCGCGGCCGATCGCCGGGTGGTCGAGCAGCTGGTAGAGCAGCGGCGGCAGCACCCACAGGTCGGTGATGCGTTCGCGCTCGATCGCGGCCAGCACGTCTCCGGGGTCGAAGGAGCGCTGGAGGACCACCGTACCGCCGTTGTGGAGCGTCAGGTCGGAGAAGAGCCCGGCGAGGTGGGCGAGCGAGGTGGCGGCGAGGAAGCGGGGCGCGTCGCTCTCCATGCGGCCGGGGGTGTCGAAGACCTTCCGGTAGGCGCCGTGCAGGCTGCGGATGCCCTTCGGGATTCCGGTGGTCCCGCCGGTGTGCCGGATGCCCCAGTCGTCGTCCGGGCCGACCCGGACGGCCGGCGGCTCGGCGGGCCGGTGGGCGGCGGCGGCGATCACGTCCTCGCCGATCGCATCCGGTCCGGGGCCGAGACGGAGGACGGTCGGCACGTCGATCAGGGGCAGCAACTCGGCGGCCACCGGGTACCGTTCGGCGTCGACGAGCAGGACGGCGGTGTCGACGCTCGTCGCGATCTCGGCCAGGGTCGAAGCGCTCATGCCGTCGTAGAGGTTCACCACCCGCGCACCCGCGAGGCCTGCCGCGTAACGGGCGCTCAGCGCCTCGGCGGTGTTGCCGGCGAGCAGGGTCACGGTGTCGCCGCGCACCACGCCCCGGGCGACGAGCTCGTGGGCGAGGCGGTAGGTGGCGGCGGCGAAGTCGCCGGCGGTGAGTTCGACGCCGTCGGCGGTGGCGATGGCCCGTCGGTCGGGGTCGGCGGCGAGGGACTGAAGAATCAGGGCGGGAGCGCTGACGAACTCCGGTTCGTTCACGGCCACTTCTTCCTCGCGGTTCGCAACCATGTCCCCACCCTAACCCAACCCCATTTCCAGGGCCGGGAGTTATACCCGATGGCGATCACTCGTCGTGCGAGTGGCGGTAGCGGAGCGAGCCGGCGCGGTCGCCGTCCAGCCGGTAGACGCTGGTGGTCGGCCAGTACTCGCCGCTCTCCGCGGCGGGCAGGCGGGCCCGGAGCAGCATCCGCAGTGCGGGCGGCGGGGCGGCGGCGTTGACGCGCTTGCGGTGGCCGTCCCAGCGGCCGCCGCACAGTTCGAGGTCGAGGACGAGGGGGGTGGTTCTCATCCCGCGATCGTGTCAGCGCCGCCTCGCCGGCCGAGGTTTGAACCGGCACGGCCACCCGCACGAGGGACCCCCGTCAGGCCAGGCTGACGGGGGTCCAGGGGCGGCCCGAGGGCGGCCCGGAGGTGTCACGGGCGCGCCGCCCGGGGCCCTACGGCCGCCAGGTGTCGTTCAGGGCGACCAGGCCCGAGGCCGGCGCGGTCGCCGTCCGGTTGGCCCCGGACTCCCAGGTCACCGCGCCGCTCGCGTCCTTGCGGACGTACTTGTACTGGAAGGCCGCGCCGGCCGGCAGCGCGAGCGACAGCGACCAGACCGGGTAGCCGGCCGAGGAGAGCGGCAGCGCCTTGGCCGGGTCCCAGCCGCCGAGCGCGGCGACGTCGCCGACCACGTAGACGTTCTGGCCGTTGACGGTGGTCGCGTTGACGTTGAACGAGGCGCCGGAGCTGCTGGCCGCCCCGCCCGGGACGTACAGCGCGATCGCGTCGCCCGCGCCGACCGTCGCGGTGAACTGCCCGTTGGCGCCCACCTGGTAGGTCGGGCCGGTGCAGCCGCCGCCCGGCTGCGGGTCGCCGTGCTGGACATCGCAGTAGGTGCCGGCCGCGAGCCCGGTCTGGAAGGTCCGGGTGATCGGGCCGCTCTCGTGGTTGAGCGCGACGTAGCCCTTGTTGCCGCGGCCGAAGGCGATCGCGTTGTTGCCGTTGGACCACCAGTTGGTCACGCCGGTGCCCGCGACGGCGTTGCGGAAGCCGACCATGTTGGCGATCTGCCGCCAGGCGTGGGTGCAGTTCCAGCCGTCCTGGTAGCAGGCGTTGACGGTGCCGCCGTTGGGCGGGCCGTCGTCGTTGTTGGTGAAGGCGTAGCCGGAGTAGACGTTGGGCGCGCCGTACGGCGAGGCGAGCAGGAAGACGTTGGCCAGCGTGTAGGTGTTGCCGTAGGTGTAGTTGAGGGTGGAGCCGTTGCGCTCGGTGTCCCAGTTGTCGATGAAGGAGCGAGCCTGCCCGCTCGGCAGGTACCCCCAGGAGGCGCCCCAGCCGGACAGGTTGGCGAGCTTGTCGCTGGTGAACATCCGCTTGAGGTCGGTGCCGACGCGGAACTCGTCGACGTCGCCGGTGCCGGTGTACTCGGTGGGCTGGACCGGCTCGCCGGCGCCGTAGATGACCTCCTGCACCCAGTAGGCCTTGGGGTTGGCCGTCTTCGCCTTGATCGCGGCGAGGTCGCCGGCGGCGATGTGCTTGGCGGCGTCGATCCGGTAGCCGTCGACGCCGAGGGAGCCCAGGTCGTCCAGGTAGCGGGCGATGGTCTGCTGGACGTACGCGCTGCCGGTGTCGAGGTCCGCGAGGTTGACCAGCTCGCAGTTCTGCACGTTGGAGCGGTCCTGGTAGTTGGTGATCGGCTGGCGGCAGGAGTGGAAGTCCTGGTCCTGGTAGGTGCCGGGGTAGGTGTACTTGGTGTACGCGGTGCCGCCGGTGCCGGTGCCGGAGCCGGCCGTCATGTGGTTGACGACGGCGTCGGCGATGACCTTGACCCCGGCGGCGTGGCAGGTGTCGACCATGTTCTTGAAGGACGTCCGGTCGCCGAGCCGCCCGGCGATCCGGTAGCTGACGGGCTGGTAGGAGGTCCACCACTGCGGGCCCTGGATGTGCTCCTGGGGCGGCGAGACCTCGACGAAGCCGTAGCCCTTCGGGCCGAGCGTCGAGGTGCAGGCCTGGGCGACCGAGTCGAAGCGCCACTCGAAGAGGGTGGCGGTGACGTCCTTGCCGTTGTTGGCGGGTGGGGCGGCCTGGGCGGCGGGGGCGCCGAGGGAGGTGGCGAGCGAGAGCGCCAGGGCCGCCGAGGCGGCGAGGGCGCCGGCCGCGCGGGCGGTCCGGCGGGTGGGGGCGGTGGTGACCACGTCGTCTCCTGGGGGGTGGCTGGGGTGGGGGCAGCCGGGGATGAGCTGTGCAGGAAGAGCTATGCAGGAAGTTTCTGTAACTTGCCGGAAACTTGCAGCGCTGAACCTAGGGCCGCCGGGAGAGAGCGTCAAGGGCTCGGGAGGAACGTTTCTGCACCGCCTGGGCCCGGACGCACGACAAGGGCCCGGCAGCCGTAGCCGCCGGGCCCCTCACCTGTCCTGGTTCACCGGGCCCGCGGGGGCCCGGTCCGGACTCAGCCGGTCTGGATGGAGGTGTCGTCGATCACGAAGCTCGTCTGCAGCGAGGCGTCCTCGGTGCCGGTGAACTTCAGGGTGACCGTCTGGCCCGCGTAGGACGAGAGGTCGAAGGTCCGCTGCTGGTAGCCCGCCGCGGCGTCCGCGTTGGAGTACGTCTTCAGCGTGGTCCCGTTCACCGACACGGCCAGCTTGTCGTACGCGGTGCTGCCCGACTCAGCGGTGTCGATGTGCAGCCAGAAGCTCAGCGTCGCCTTGCAGCCCGTCGGGATCGTCACCGTCTGCGCCAGCGTGTCGGTGTGCGAGGAGCCGTAGCCGTTCAGCCACGACTTCCACGAACCACCGTGCGCCGCCTGCGAGGAGCTGTTGTCCACCACGCCGGAGCTGGTCGTCCACGGCGCCGCCGAGCCCGTCTCGAAGCCCGCGTTGCCCAGCAGCTGCGCCGGCGTGCAGGTGCCGCCACCGCCACCGGTCACCGTCCACGTGAAGCTCGCGGTACCCGACTTGCCCGCCGAGTCCTTCACCGTCACCGTCACGTTCGACGAGCCCGCCGTGGTGGCGGTACCGGTGATCGCACCGGTGGAGGCGTTGATCGCCAGCCCGGCCGGCAGACCCGTCGCGCTGTACGACAGCGGCGCGGTACCACCGGAGGCCTTGATCTGGAGGTTCACCGCACCGCCGACCGCCGTGGACTGGTTGCCCGGGCTGGTGACGGTGATGCCGCCGGGGTTGGGCAGCGAGCCGACGTTGACGGCGGCCCAGGCCGTGGCGACCGCGTTGTACTCGGCGCTGTTCGCGCCGTACAGGTCGGTGGCCGCGTTCAGGGTCGCGGTGCGGGCGGCGGCGTAGTTGGTGGTGGAGGTCATGTACGCGGTCAGCGCCTTGTACCAGACCTGCTGGGCCTTGTCCCGGCCGATGCCGCCGACGGTGATGTTGTTGACCGTCGGGCTGTTGTAGCTGACGCCGTTGATCACCTTGGCGCCGCTGCCCTCGGCCAGCAGGTAGAAGAAGTGGTTGGCGACACCGGACGAGTAGTGCACGTCCAGGTTGCCGACGCCCGAGTACCAGGAGTCGGCGGAGGTGCCGTCCTTGGAGGGCTTGTCCATGTAGCGCAGCGGCGTGCCGTTGCCGTTGATGTCGATCAGCTCGCCGATCAGGTAGTCCGGGTTGTCGGCGGGCAGGTTGGCGTAGAACTCGACCATCGAACCGAAGATGTCCGAGGTGGCCTCGTTGAGGCCGCCGGACTCGCCCGAGTAGTTCAGGTTGGCGGTGGCCGAGGTGACGCCGTGGCTCATCTCGTGGCCGGAGACGTCGAGTTCGGTCAGCGGGTGGGTGTCGCCCGAGCCGTCGCCGTAGGTCATGCAGAAGCAGCTGTCGTCCCAGAAGGCGTTGACGTAGCCGGTGTCGTAGTGGGCCCGGCTCATCGCGCCGACGCCGTCGTTGCGGATGCCGTTGCGGCCGAAGGTGTTCTTGTAGAAGTCCCAGGTGGCGGCCGCGCCGAACTGGGCGTCCACGGCGGCGGACTCGCGGTTGCTGGCCTGGCCGTTGCCCCAGGTGTCGCTCGACTTGCTGAACAGCGTGCCGTTGCCGGATGTGCCGTTCTTCATGTCGGTGGTGTACTGGCCGCCGCGGGTGGCGTCCTTCAGCGAGTACGTCGAGCCGCTCTGGGTGGTGGTCAGCGGCACGTTGCCGACGAACACGCCGTTGCCGGAGCCGCGCTTGATGCCGTCGGCCTTGCTGAGCACGTCGCCGGTCGCGGCGTCGGTGACCACGTGCAGCTTGCTCGGGGTGCCGTCGGACTCGCGGCCGGAGACGACGGTCTCCCAGGCGAGCTTCGGGGTGCCGTCGGCGGCCCAGACGACCAGGCGCGGCGCGGTGTCGACGGCGGCGCCCTGCTCGGCGGCGAGCGCGGCGGCCTGGGCCTTCGGCGCGGCCTGGGCCGGCGTGGTGCTGACACCGGCGAGGTTGGCCTCGCTGGCCTTGGTCACGCTCTTGGTGGCGCCCGCGGCGTCCTGGTGGACGATCAGGTCGCCGCCGAGCACCGGGAGTCCGGCGTAGGTGCGCTCGTAGCGCAGGTGGCGGCCGCCGTTGGTGTCCAGGACGACGTCCTTGGTGACCAGCTTCTCCTGGCTGCTCAGGCCCAGGGCCTGGGCGAAGGACGCGGACTGCTGGTTCGCGGAGGCGATCAGCGCGGCCCGGTCCGACTGCTGGGCGGCGACGGCGGACGGGGCGTCGGGCGTCGCGGCCTGCGCGATGACCGGTATGCCGGTCACCAGCAGCGCGGTGGTTGCGGCCATGACAACCGCGGCCTTCCGGGCGTGAGCGTAACGGGACATGCGGACTCCTTTTCCGACCGGCGCGGGTTCGCGCCGGTGGAGAGAAACCTGGGCCGCAGGGTTGCGGCGCAGTGGGGGCCCCCGCCCGGGGTGCGCGACGGGGGTGCGATTGCGGTGCTCACAAGTCGTGGCAGGTTTGGGACGCGCTGCACCTGAACTGGTCAGCCGCACCGGGGGGTGGGGCCCCCTCGTCTGCAGCCGCAGGAATCGTGGCAGCAAACGAGTCGTTAATGACAGATGCATGCCACGGAATGGCCGATTCATTACCGAAACCGTATGCATGACTGTTCATCAGTTGTGTTACCCCTTTGAGAACTCATGAACACGGTTTTCATGATCCGGGGAATGTTCGATCACTTCCGGAAGTCACTGACCAGCACTCAGGGCCCCCGCCCGCACCACCCGGTGGCCGACGGCGCCGGGCGGGCGCGGCACATCACGCTTCCGGCCGTGCCATCGGTGCTTTCCGGCCACCGGGCGGCCAAAACGAAACGGGTCCCGCACCGCCACAACGGCGGTGCGGGACCCGGGGGTTCCGGCGTTCGTCGATCAGCCCTGGACGAACACCGCCACGGTACGGCCCGGCACGGTGAAGGTGCCGGTCACGGCGTCGAAGCCGGACTGCTTCACCACCGCGTCCGCGCCGCCCGCCTGGACCGGGTGCAGGGCCTGGCCCGTCCCCTTCAGGGCCGCCACGGTCTGCGCCTGCGCGGTGGGCGTGGCGTTGAACACCACGGTGACGCCCTTCTCGGCGCCCTTCAGCCCGGTGCCGTCCAGGTGCAGGGTGATCACCCCGGGCGTCTCACCGGGCGTGCCGGAGAGCGGGTAGGACAGCCGCTGCTGGACGGCGGCCAGGGTGGGCAGCGAGAACAGCGGCGAGGACCGCTTGATCCGCAGGAACTCCTGGTACTGCGCGGAGGTCGCGCGGATCTCGGCCGCCCCCACGGTCAGCCGCGGGTTCGCCAGCAGGGACTGCGCGGTCGGCCACATCTCCTTGTTGTCGGCCGCCGGCGGCAGGCCGCGGCCCCAGCCGTTGCCCTGCGACGGGTCCCAGTGGATGGCGTTGAACCAGTCGCCCGAGTCGTAGGAGTTGGCGTCCAGCGACTTGGAGCGCAGCAGGTCGCTGCCGGCCTGGGCGAAGCCCGCGCCCTGGGTGAGCGCGGTGAGCGAGAGCCCGAGCGCCTGCATCCGGGCCCGGTCGGCGGGCGTGGTGCCGGTCGGCAGCTTGTACGCGAGCGCGTCGAACAGGTCGGTGTTGTCGTGGGCGTCCACGTACTCCACCGCCTCGCCCGGCTTGGCCGCGTACCCGGTCGGGGCTCCGTTGTAGTCGACCTGCGCGCCGGTGACGGCCCGGCCCGAGCTGTCGGTGAAGGAGTAGCCGGCCAGGTTGCCGGCCAGTCCGACCTTCAGCTGGTCCATCTGGTGCAGCAGCCGGTCCTTCTGCTCCTGCGGGGTGCCGTTGGCGGGCGAGCCGTTGGGGTCGGTGTACAGGCCCGAGGCGAAGCCCTGCTGCGGGGCGGAGTTCAGCATGAAGTTGCCGCCGCGGGCGGCGTCGCGGAGCCGGTCGTCGAAGGTGGCGATGCCGGTGCCGGCCAGGTTGAGCTGGGTGGCCTGCTCGAACCGGGCGTTGTTCGCGACGACGCCGAAGTTCCAGCCCTCGCCGTAGAGGAAGACGTTCTTCCCGTCGACGCCGTCCGAGGCGGGCGTCATCTTCCGCAGCGCGGCCTGCACGTCCAGCATGGTGGACTTCGGATCCAGGCCCATCAGGTCGAAGCGGAAGCCGTCGACCTTGTACTCGCGGGCCCAGGTGGTCACCGAGTCGACCACGAGCCGGTTCATCATGGCGTGCTCGGGCGCGGTGTCGGCGCAACAGCTGTCCGCGGTGACCTTGCCGTTGTCGTCCAGCCGCTGGTAGTAGCCGGGGACGACCTTGTCCAGCACCGAGTGCTCGGCCTGGCCGCTGGCGGCGGTGTGGTTGTAGACCACGTCCAGCACCACCCGCAGCCCGGCCTCGTGCATCGCCTGCACCATCCGCCGGAATTCGACGGTGCGCGCCACCCCGGTCGGCTCAGTGGCGTACGACCCCTCCGGCACGGTGTAGTGCAACGGGTCGTAGCCCCAGTTGTACGCGTCGTCGGCGGCGACGGCCGCCACGCATTCCTGCTGCTTCGGGCCGTCCGGGGGCAGGGACTTGAGGTCGCAGGCCGGCAGCTTCTGGTCGGCCCGGTTCTCCCGGATGGTGGCGATGTCGAAGGTCGGCAGCAGGTGGACGGTGGTCACCCCGGCCTGGGCGAGCTCCCGCAGGTGCCGCATGCCGGCCGACTGCGACTCGGTGAACGCCAGGTAGGTGCCGCGCTCGGCGGCCGGGACGGTGGTGTCCTCCACCGAGAAGTCCCGGACGTGCAGTTCCTGGATCTGCTGCCGCGCCGGCGGGACGGCCTCGGGGACGTTCTGCTCCTCCCAGCCCGCGGGCTTGAGCTCCTTGGCGGCGAGGTCGGCGACCAGGCTGCGCCTGGAGTCGGTGGACAGCGCGACCGAGTACGGGTCGGTGACGGTGTTGACCACCACCTGCTGGACGGAGGGCGCCCAGACCTTCACCTGGTACAGGTAGTACTTGCCGTCCAACTCGCCCTTGTCGCGGACGACTTCCCAGACGCCGGTCTCGTCGTCCAGCTTCAGCGGCAGCGTCTTCGGGGTGCCGCCGGTCGCGCCGTCGAAGACCTGGACGGACACCTCCTGCGCGGTCGGCGCCCACACCGACAGCGCCACCTTGCCGTTGTAGTAGGCCGGGCCGAAGTCCACCCGGCCGGTGCGGCGCGCGTAGAGGTCGTCCAGCACGCCGGGGGTCTGCACGCCGGTGGCGGCCAGCACGGCGCCGCTGGGCAGGTGTTCGGTGAACAGCAGCTGGCTGCGCAGCGCGGCCGGGACGCGCGCGGTGTCCCGGGCGTCCACGGTGAAGGCCCGGTAGCCCGCCAGGTGCGGGAACGCGGCCTTCTGCGCCGCGGTCAGGCCGCCCTGGGCGGCGTTGAGCCGGATCCACCGGCCGGGCTTGGTCAGCACGCCCTTGTCGGCGCGGATGCCGCCCTCCGGGTCGTACACCAGCTGGGCGCTGGTGCCGCCGGCCAGGGCCGCGTCGCCCGCGCCGTAGGCCGCCGGGACGACGACGGTCCTGGCGTCGATCCACTGGGCCTTGGCGGTGCCGAGGTCCACCTGCGCGGAGGCGGCGGCGTTCTGCGGCAGCAGGTGGCCCTCGCGGCCACCGAGCAGCCACACCTCGCGGCCGTCGACGGCGAGGTCCAGGGACTGGTCGGTGGGCAGGTCCTTGTCGTTGCCCTTGTGCAGGATGTAGCTGAGGCTGGTCGCGCCGGGGGCCAGCGGCACCTCGAAGACGGCGCCGAAGGCGTCGCGGCGCACCGGCATCAGCGGCTTGCCCCAGTCGGTGGGGGTGGCGGCGCCGGTCCAGTCGTGCAGGCCCCAGCCGTCGTAGTCGCCGTCGGCCCGGTTGTAGTGGAGGACGGCGGTGTTGGCGGGCTGGGTGTTCGCCGGGCCCGGGTCGGCGGTGCGCACGGCCGGGTCGCCCTGCCGGAGCCAGACCTCGCCGGTGGCGCCGACGTCGACGTGGCGGTCGGCGTCGACGTCCTTGACGCCGTTCTTCTCGACGACGAACCCGACGTCCGAGGCGCCGGGCTTGAGCTTCACGTAGGCGAAGGCGCCGTACGCGTCCCGGCCGGTGAAGGCGTGCCCGGCGGGCCACGGGGTGGCCTCGCCGTCGGCGAGGTCGCCCCAGGCGTAGAGGTTCCAGCCGTCGTAGTCGCCGTCCGGACGGTTGTAGTGCACGACGGCGTACGGGCGGGCGCCGGCGGTGGGCACCGGCTTGGGCGCGGGGGCGCCGGTGGTGAAGCTCGCGGTGGCGGAGCGCAGCCGGCCGCTGGAGTCCTGGACGACGGCCTTGTAGCGGACGACCGTGCCGGGGGCGGTGGCGCTCAGGTCCTGGGTGACCAGGTTCCTCCCGGTGTCGGCGGTGCCCAGGGTCTGCCAGGGCCCGGTGCCGATCTGGGCGGCGAAGGTCACGCGGTTGAAGCCGCCGCCGGTCGTGGCGCCGACGGTGACGGTGCCGCTCGAACCGTCGGCCGGAGGCTGCACGGAGAGCTGCGGCGCCGCCGTGGTGGGTGCGAGGACTGCGCCCGCCTTGAACACCACCGAGGAGAGCGCCGGCACGGTCACGGTGACCTTGCGGTCGGCGCCGGAGGTCGCTTTCCCGCCCGTTGCCGGGTAGATCCGGTCGAAGCCCATCCCGGCGGAGAAGGTGTCGAGGGTGACGGTCTTCGCCTCGGCGGCGTTGTTGACCGCCACCAGGTACTCGGTCCGCTGCCCGGCGTCGATCCGGGAGAAGGCGTACACGCCCGCGCCGTCGGCGGCGTAGCGCTCGATCTGGGCGCCGTCGGCGAGCGCCGGGTTGTCGCGGCGCAGCTTGGCCAGCGCGGCGACGTCCTGGTAGAGCGCGCCGCCCTGCCCGTACCGGTCGGCCGGGCCGGAGGGGCCGCCGAGCACCCGGTCGCCGTTGTAGGAGGGCGTCTTCGAGGCGAACATGTCCTGCCGGGCGTCCTGGTCGCCGCCCGCACCGGTGAAGCCCTGCTCGTCGCCGTAGTAGACGACGGGCTGGCCGCGGGTGAGGAACTGGAGCTCGTTGCCGAGCCGGTCCTTCTTCAGCAGGGTGGCCTCGTCGGCGCCCGGGTTGTCGGCGAGCAGGAAGGAGCCGAACCGGCCCATGTCGTGGTTGCCGAGGAAGGTCGGCAGCTCGTACGCGTCGGTGTCGGCGGTGGTGTAGCGGTAGTCCTGGCCGTAGACGTCGGCGAGGTTCTTCGCCGAGCCGCCCTGGGAGACGTAGCTGCGGGCGGCGCCCTGGAACGGGAAGTCCAGGGTGGCCTGGAGCTTGCCCTTGGTGACGTACGGCGAGGTGATCGCCGGGTCGCCGGAGTAGACCTCGCCGAACATGAAGAACTTCTTGTTGCCCTGCTTGGCGGCGAAGTCCTTGAGCGCGGGCGCCCACTGCTGCCAGAACGCCATGTTGACGTGCTTGACGGTGTCGATCCGGAAGCCGTCCACGCCGGCGTCCTTGACCCACTGCTGGTAGACCTTCTCGAAGCCCTTCACCACCCGGGGGTTCTGGGTGTCGAGGTCGTCCAGGCCGCTGAAGTCGCCCTCGGTGGCGGACTCGCCGACGAAGGTCGAGTCACCGCGGTTGTGGTAGAGCGCGGGATCGTTGAGCCAGGACGGGGTCTTGGCCGTGGCGTCGGCGGGCTTGCGGAAGACCGGGGTGTAGGGGAAGGAGTCCTTGGTGAGCCGCGGCCAGGGCGCGCCCGCGCCCGCGCCCGCGTCGGCGATCGCGGTCTCGTCGACGGGGTTGCCGTCGGCGTCGAGGGTCGGGTAGGCGCCGACGGAGCGGTAGCCGTGCTGCTGTTCGGCGGCGTCGATGACGTCGGCGGTGTGGTTGGTGATGACGTCGAAGAAGACCTTGATGCCGCGGGCGTGGGCCTTGGCTATCAGGTCCTTGAGCTGGTCGTTGGTGCCGAAGTGCGGGTCGACCTGGGTGAAGTCGGTGATCCAGTAGCCGTGGTAACCGGCCGAGGCCTGGTCGCCGCTGCCCTGGACCGGCTTGTTCCTGAAGATCGGGGCCATCCAGATCGCGGTGGTGCCGAGGTTCTGGATGTAGTCGAGCCGCTGGATCAGGCCGGCCAGGTCGCCGCCGTGGTAGAAGCCCTTGTCGGCCGGGTCGAAGCCGTGGTCCAGCCGGCCTCCGGTGATGCCCCCCGTGTCGTTGGCGGGGTCGCCGTCGGCGAAGCGGTCGGGCAGGACGAAGTAGAACTGCTCGCGGGTGAGGTCGTGCCGCCCTGCGGTGGCCGCCAGGGTGGCGTCCGAGGGCGGGGCCGGCGGGGCGGCGGCGAGGGCCGCGGGCGCGCTGCCGAGGGTGGCGGCGGTCAGTGCGGCGGCCAGCAGGACGGCCGTGCGGCCGGGTCTGCGTCGGGGGGTGCTCCGCCGGGGGCGGAGCCGGACATCGGCCACTGAGGGTCTCCCTTAGGGGAAGGGGTGAGCGAGTTCCCTGGAAGCTAGCGGCCTGCAATATGTTTCAGCAAGATGCAGAAACCGTTTCGTTCCGGGAAACTCCAGGCCAGGACCGTTGCCGCCACCCCGATTACGCCCTTCGAGCGGTCGGCGTAACAATGGGACGTATGCCTGTCCCGCCGGTAAGCACCAGACCCGACCGCACCCCCTACCCCGGTGGGAGCCGCCCCCTAGCCCTCAAGGGGGACAGCCGGTGAAGAATCCACTGCCAGGGGATGACTGGACGGCGACGGGACGTCTGGCAGACTTCTCGTCCATGGGGGAACCGACCAAGATCCAGCACGGCCGCGAACAGCGCGCCGAAGCGGCGCGTGGTGACGGTTCCGGAGCACGGCCGGCCTCCTCGGGACGCCTGCCCGACGGAGCCGCCCGCGCCACTCAGTCCCGTATCGCCGCACTGCGCGGCCGCATCCGCGACCAGCGGCGCTCACCGGCCCGGCCGAAGATCTGGTTCGAACTGGCCCTGATCGGGATCAGCTACTGGATCTACTCGATCATCCGCAACGCCGTCCCGGAACAGGCCTCGATAGCCCAGAAGCACGCGCGCTGGATCTGGGACCTGGAGCAGTCGCTGGGCATCGCCGTCGAGCGTTCGATCAACCACGCCGCGAACAGCGTCGGGTGGCTCATCACCGGGATGAACTACTACTACGCGACCCTGCACTTCGTCGTGACGATCGGCGTGCTGGTCTGGCTCTACCGCCGCCACCCCGGCCGCTACGTCGCCGCCCGCACCGTGCTGTTCGCCACCACCGCGATCGCCCTGATCGGCTTCTTCTTCTTCCCGCTCGCACCGCCCCGGCTGATGACCGACGGCGGCTTCATCGACACCGTGAAGGTGCACGGCACCTGGGGCTCGATGGCCTCCGGGCCCGCCGCGCACGTGTCCAACCAGTACGCGGCGATGCCCTCGATGCACATCGGCTGGTCGATGTGGTGCGGGCTGGCCATCTTCTACCTGGCCCGCCGGACGTGGGTCCGGGTGCTCGGCCTGCTCTACCCGCTGGCCACCCTGGCGGTGATCGTCTCGACCGCCAACCACTTCTGGATGGACGCCGTCGGCGGCGAGCTCTGCCTGGCCGTGGGCTTCCTCACCGCCCGCTGGCTGTACCACTCCTGGGTCTACAAACTGCCCCAGGTGCCCGCCCGGGAGGCGGCGGAGGAGCCGATCACCGTCCCCGAGCAGTGGAGCGAACCCGCGGCGACCGGCGCCCGCCGGTAGAGCTGCCGGACCCGGACGAACCGAAGGGGCCCCACCCGGGGCCCCTTTCGCGTGCCCGAGCCTCGGCCGCCGGCCTCAGCCGCCGTAGAACAGCCGCTCCACCACCGCCCGGGCCCGCCGGGTGGTCCGCCGGTAGTCGTCCACCAGCTCGCCGCTGTGCCCGGCGCCGTACCCGAGGTAGCGGGCCACCCCGGCCAGCTCCCGGGCCTCCCCGGGGAAGCTGTCGCCGGGCCGCCCGCGCACCAGCATCACCGCCGAGCGCACCCGGGAGGCCAGCACCCAGGCCGCGTCCAGCACCTGCGCGTCCGAGCGCCCGACCAGCCCGGCTTCGGCGGCGGCCGCCAGCGCGGCCCTGGTCCGGGTGGTGCGCAGGGCCGGCAGCTCGTGCCCGTGCTGGAGCTGGAGCAGTTGCACCGTCCACTCCACGTCGGCCAGCCCGCCGCGGCCGATCTTGGTGTGCGTGGTCGGGTCGGCGCCGCGCGGCAGCCGCTCGGCCTCGATCCGCGCCTTGATCCGGCGGATCTCCACCAGGTCCCGCTCCGGCACCCCGACGCCGGGGTAGCGCAGCGGGTCGATCAGCTGCCGGAACCGCGCGCCCAGCTCCTCGTCCCCGGCCACCGGCTCGGCGCGCAGCAGCGCCTGGCTCTCCCAGGCGTGCGACCAGCGCCGGTAGTACGCCGCGTACGAGGCGAGGGTGCGCACCAGCGGGCCGCTGCGCCCCTCCGGCCGCAGGTCGGCGTCGACCAGCAGCGGCGGCTCGGTGGACGGCGCACCGAGCAGGGTCCGCAGCTCGTTGCAGACCGCCTGGGCGGCCCGGGCGGCGTCCTGCTCCAGCGAGCCGAGCAGCGGCTCGTGGACGAAGAGCACGTCGGCGTCCGAGCCGTAGCCCAGCTCGTGGCCGCCGAACCGGCCCATCGCGATCACCGCGATCCGGGTCGGCAGGTCGCCGTGCTCGGCCTCCCAGCCGGCCGTGCAGGCGCGCAGCGCGCCCTGGAGGGTGGCGGCGTTGAGCGCGGTCAGCGCCTCCCCCGCGGTGTCCAGCGCCTCGGCCGGGTCCTCGCCGAGGCGGCCGAGGACGTCCGCGGCGGCGGTCCGGAACAGCTCCCGGCGGCGCACCGAGCGGGCGGCGGCGACGGCCGCGGCGGTGGATCCGGCCCGGCCGACGGCGGCCAGTATCTCCTGCTCCAGGGCGGCCCGGCCGCGCGGCGCCAGGCCCTGCGGGTCGCCCAGCATGGCGACCGCCTCGGGGGCGCGCAGCAGCAGGTCGGGGGCGAGCCGGCCGGCCGACAGCACCCGGGCCAGCTGCTCGGCGGCGGCGCTCTCGTCGCGCAGCAGCCGCAGGTACCAGGGGGTGCGGCCGAGCGCGTCGGAGACCTGGCGGAAGTTGAGCAGCCCGGCGTCCGGATCGGCCGAGTCGGCGAACCAGCCGAGCAGCACCGGCAGCAGGGTGCGCTGGATCGCGGCCTTGCGGCTCACCCCGGAGGCGAGCGCGCTGAGGTGGCGCAGCGCGGCGGCCGGGTCCGCGTAGCCCAGCGCCTCCAGCCGGGCCCGGGCCGCGTCCGGGGTCAACCCGGCCGCGCCCGGCGGCAGTTCGGCGACGGCGTCGAGCAGCGGCCGGTAGAACAGCTTCTCGTGCAGCCGCCGGACCTCGACCGCGTGCCGCTTCCACTCGCGCTGCAGCGCGGCCACCGGGTCGGAGCGGGTGTCGTCGTTGATCAGCGCGGCCAGCGAGCGGGCCAGCCGGCGCAGGTCCTCCGCGCCGGTGGGCATCAGGTGGGTGCGGCGCAGCCGGTAGAGCTGGATCCGGTGCTCCAGGGAGCGCAGGAAGCGGTAGGCGGTGTCCAGCGAGACGGCGTCCGCCCGGCCGACGTACCCGCCGCGGGAGAGCGCGGCCAGCGCCTCCAGGGTGTTGCCGCTGCGCAGCGCCGGGTCGGTGCGGCCGTGCACCAGCTGGAGCAGCTGGACGGAGAACTCGACGTCGCGCAGCCCGCCGGGGCCGAGCTTGAGCTGGCGGTCCAGTTCGGTGGCGGGGATCGAGTCGATCACCCGGCGGCGCATCTGCTGCACGTCGGTGACGAAGTTGTCCCGGGCGGCGGCCTGCCAGACCATCGGGGCCAGCGCCTCCAGGTAGGCGGCGCCGAGTTCGGCGTCCCCGGCGACGGGGCGGGCCTTGAGCAGCGCCTGGAACTCCCAGGTCTTGGCCCAGCGCTGGTAGTAGGCGAGGTGGCTGGCCAGGGTGCGCACCAGCGGGCCGTTGCGGCCCTCGGGGCGCAGGTTGGCGTCCACCGGCCAGATGGTGCCCTCGCCGGTGGTGTCCGAGCAGAGCCGGGTGAGGGCGGCGGCGAGCCGGGTGGCGGCCTTGACGGCCTCGTGCTCGTCCACGCCCTCGCGCGGCTCGGCGACGAAGATGACGTCCACGTCGGAGACGTAGTTGAGTTCGCGGCCGCCGCACTTGCCCATGCCGATCACGGCGAGCCGGCAGGCCCGGGCGGCGTCCTGGTCCTGCTCGGCGGCGAGGTCCAGGGCGGTCTGCAGGGTGGCGCCGGCCAGGTCGGCGAGTTCGGCGGCGGTCTGCGCGAGGTCGGTGGTGCCGGTGAGGTCGCGGGCGGCGATGGCGAGCAGGCAGCGGCGGTAGGCGACGCGCAGCGCGTCCGCCGGGCTGCGGCCGCCCTCCCGGCCGCGCCGGACGCCCTCGGCGAGCGCGCGGCGGAAGTCCTCCGGGCCGGGGTGCATGTCGCGCAGCTCGAAGGTGACCAGCATGTGCCAGTCGTGCGGGTGCCGGGCCAGGTGGTCGGCGAGCGCGGTGGAGACGCCGAGCACGCCGAGCAGCCGGTCGCGCAGCGGCTTGGAGGTGGTGAGGGTGTCGCGCAGGGTGCGCCGTTCGGCCTCGTCGGCGGCCTCCAGCAGCCGGGCCAGGCCGAGCAGGGCGAGGTCGGGGTCGGCGGTGGCGCCGAGCGCGTCCAGCAGCACGGGGTCGTCGGCCAGGCCTTCCAGGCCGGGGCCCGCCAGCAGCCGCACCGCCTGCGCCGGGTCGGTGAACCCGCGCCTGACCAGCCTGATCTCCGGCCGGCTGACCCGGCTCCCGGCCCGCTGCTCGTCCACCGCCATGGCCCCTCCATCCGTCCGCCCCAGCAGGTTACGCGCCCTGACGGCCCGGCGCCGGACACGACCGCCGGACACGACCGCCTGACGGCCCGGCGCCGCGCGCCGCGCCGCCCGTCCGTGACCTCGGGCCCGCCGCGCTCGTTCTCCCGGCGCCGACCGTCCCACCCCGTTCCGGAGCGCCGATGCCCAGCCGCCTGCCCTCGCTCACCGGGCTGCGCTTCTGGGCGGCCCTGCTGGTGGTGCTCTACCACTTGTCCCGCAAGGTCGGCGGGCTGCCGGTGCTCGATCCGCTCGCCTGGTACGGGCGCTCGGGGGTGACGTTCTTCTTCGTCCTGTCCGGTTTCGTCCTGGCCTGGACGTACGGCGGTTCGCCCGTCCCCGCCGGGGCGTTCGCCCGCCGCCGGTTCGCCCGGATCTGGCCGTTGCACGTGCTGAGCACCGTGCTGTCGCTGGGCGCGGACGCCGCGATCGGCACGGCGCTGCCGGTGGCGGCCGCGCTCTGGTCGCTGCTGCTGGTGCACCCGTGGGCGCAGGCGACGGTGTACGGCGGCAATCCGGCGTCCTGGTCGCTGGGCGCCGAGGCCTGGTTCTACCTGCTGTTCCCGCTGCTGCTGCGGTTGCTGGCGCCGCGCCGCCGTGCCTGGCTGCCGGTGGCGGCGGTGTGCGCGGTGCTCGGCCCGGCGCTGTGGGCGGCGGGCCCGCTGCTGCCGGCCGATCCGACGGTGCGCGGCTGGCTGCTGGACTACCTGCCGCTGGCCCGTACCCCGCAGTTCGTGCTCGGGGTGGCGGTCGGGCTGGCGGTGCGGCACGGGCTGCTCCCCCGGGTGCGGCTCGGCGTGGCGGCCGCGGCGGTGGCGGGCTGGCACCTGCTGCTGGCGCCCTGGCACGCGGCCGTCCCGGACGCGCTGTGGTGGGGCCCGTACAGCGCCTCCCAGCTGGTGCCGGCGGCCCTGTTCGCGGCGCTGCTGGTGGCGGCGGCCCAGCGGGACGCGGCCGGTGCGGCCCCCCGGCCGCCGGGCGAACGGGGACCGGCCGGACGAGGTCTGGCCGGGCGGGCAGCGGTGCGGCTCGGCGAGTGGTCCTACGCCTGGTACCTGGTGCACGAGATCGGCATCCGCTGCTGGCTCGCCGAGTTGGGGCGCCCGGCGCCCGGGGCGGCGGCGGTCGGGGTCTGGCTGCTGCTGGCCGGGGGGTCGCTGGCGGTGGCGGCGGGCCTGTACCGCTGGGTGGAGCGGCCGTGCGAGCGGCTGCTGCGCGGCTCGCCGCGCCGGCCCGGCGGGAACGCGACGGCGCCGCTGCCGGCCCGCGCGGTGCGGGTGGGTCGGCAGCGGCGCCGGGCGGCGGCCGGTCAGGCGTCGGTGGATCCGTCCAGGTTGACGTAGGCGTAGAAGACGCCGATGTCGTAGCCGTCCTTCTGGGTGTTGAAGGTGGTGGTGAGGTCGGTGTCCCCGTTGCGCAGGTACGGCGAGATGTCCCAGCGGTTGGAGTCGTAGCCGAAGTTGTTGCGGTTGTACGGGTTGCGGGCGAACTGGTCCTCCGGGGTCAGCTCCTCGATGGTGGAGTTGAAGGCGTCGTCCGGCGCGTGGTTGATGTCGGAGAACAGCGCCTCGGGCCCGTTGGTGGACTTGACCGACAGGGTGTCACCGGTCCACTTGAGGTCGCCGTCGTAGACCACCCAGCCGAGCTTGCCGTGGAGCTGACCGCTCTGCGGCGTCTGCAGCCCCGTGAGCTTGATCTGCCGCGTCGGGCTGTCCGGCAGCTCGACCTGGAAGCCGTCCCACAGGTGGATGTGCCGCATCGGCTTGCAGTCGTTCTCGTACGCGACGACGATCGTCCAGCCGCCCCAGCTGTGCGGCTTCACCACCGAGTCCATGTCGGCGACGGTGTAGGTGCCGTTGCCGGCGTTCCTGACCAGGTCGGTGATGTCGGCGGAGGCCTGGTAGCTGCTCTCCACGTCGGTGGTGATGTAGCCGATGGACGGCTGGTCGTTGGCGATGTCCCGGTACTGCTTCTCGCCCGGGACCTTGAGGTACACCTCGTCGATCTGGTTCTCCGGCAGCACGGTGTCGCCGATGCCGCGGGTGCCGCCCCAGTACAGCCGGGCGTACTTGACCTTGGAACCGTCGATCAGGCCGAGGTCGGCGGAGCTGGCGGAGTAGATCGGGTCACCGAGCGGGCCGATGGAGCCCGGGTCGATGTTGATGTACTTCATCTCGTACTTGTTGTTGATCGGCATGCTGCCGAGGCCCTTGCGGGCGTCCTCGCAGGGCGGCTGCGCCGGGTCGACCGGCGGCTTGGTCTCGTCACAGGTCATCAGCGAGTTGCTGATCCTGGTGACGGAGCCGTGGAAGTCGCCCTGGAAGCGGGTGGTGAACGGCAGCGGGTTCTCGGAGATGGTCTCGGCGCGCGGGCGCGGGTTCGACGAACCGGAGCCGGAGCCACGGGCGTCGGCGACCGGGGTGGCCAGCAGCTGGCTCGCGACGGCGGCGAGGGCGGCGCCCGCGACGACGGCCCGGCGGGCGAGCAGGCGGGCCGCGGCGGCGCGGCTGACAGCGGAGGAGGGCATGGGATCCTCTCGGGACGGAACGGACGAGCACGCCCATCGGATCACAACCGTCCGTCACAGGATCTTCACATACCGCCATTGGGGAAGCGATCCCACCCCAGCGGACGGCCCGCTGTCATCCGATCGAACGACAGCGGGCCCGGAGGTGTTTGGGAGCCTCAGGTGCTCACAGCACCTGGAGGTTCTTGCGCAGCTCGAACGGCGTCACCTCGGAGCGGTACTCCTCCCACTCCTGCCGCTTGTTGCGCAGGAAGAAGTCGAAGACGTGCTCGCCGAGGGTCTCGGCGACGAGCTCGCTGCGCTGCATCAGGTCGATCGCCTCGCCGAGGTTCTGCGGCATCGGCTGGATGCCGAGGGCGCGGCGCTCGGAGTCGGACAGCGCCCAGACGTCGTCGTCGGCGCCCGGCGGGAGCTCGTAGCCCTCCTCGATGCCCTTGAGGCCGGCCGCGAGGGTGACGGCGTAGGCGAGGTACGGGTTGCAGCCGGTGTCCAGGGAGCGGACCTCGATCCGGGTGGAGCCCTGCTTGCCGGGCTTGTACATCGGCACCCGGATCAGCGCCGAGCGGTTGTTGTGGCCCCAGCAGATGTAGGACGGGGCCTCGCCGCCGGCGCCGGCGGTGCGCTGGGAGCCGCCCCAGATCCGCTTGTAGGAGTTCACCCACTGGTTGGTGACGGCGGCGGTCTCGGCGGCGTGCTTGAGCAGGCCGGCGATGAAGGAGCGCCCGACCTTGGAGAGCTGGTACTCGGCGCCGGTCTCGTGGAAGGCGTTGCGGTCGCCCTCGAACAGCGACAGGTGGGTGTGCATGCCCGAGCCGGGGTGGTCGGAGAACGGCTTGGGCATGAAGCTGGCGTGCACGCCCTGCTCCAGCGCGACCTCCTTCATGACCAGACGGAAGGTCATGATGTTGTCGGCGGTGGACAGCGCGTCGGCGTAGCGCAGGTCGATCTCCTGCTGGCCGGGGGCGCCCTCGTGGTGGGAGAACTCCACCGAGATGCCCATCGACTCCAGCATGGTGATGGCCTGTCGGCGGAAGTCGTGGCCGACCCCGCGCGGGGTGTGGTCGAAGTAGCCGGACTGGTCGGCGGGGATCGGCGGGGTGCCGTCGCCGGGCAGGTTCTTCAGCAGGAAGAACTCGATCTCGGGGTGGGTGTAGAAGGTGAAGCCCTGGGCGGAGGCCTTCTCCAGGGTGCGCTTGAGCACGAACCGGGGGTCGGCGTAGGACGGCGAGCCGTCGGGCATCAGGATGTCGCAGAACATCCGGGCGGTACCGGGGGTCTCCGAGCGCCACGGCAGGATCTGGAAGGTGGTCGGGTCCGGCTTGGCGATCATGTCGGACTCGTAGACCCGGGCGAAGCCCTCGATCGCCGAGCCGTCGAAGCCGATGCCCTCCTCGAAGGCCTGCTCCAGTTCGGCCGGAGCCACCGCGACCGACTTCAGGAACCCGAGCACGTCGGTGAACCACAGCCGGACGAACCGGATGTCACGCTCCTCAAGCGTCCGAAGCACGAACTGCTGCTGCTTGCCCATGGGGACAGTCTCACCTCTGCTCTTTACGCTCGTGTTACGCCCGGAAGACCCCCGGACGCGACTGCCCCCATCATGGCCGATCACCGCGCGGGACGGCAGTCCGGACCCCGGTCCGACCCCCCGGGCAGCACATTGCGTCAGATCGACGATTACACTCGGAGGCATGCCCAATCTCCGTCTCGCCCTGAGCCAGATCGACCCCTGGGTCGGTGACATCGCCCGCAACAGCGATGAGGTGGTGCGCTGGACCAGGCAGGCCGTGGAGGCCGGCGCCCAGTTGGTCGCCTTCCCCGAGATGGCCCTGACCGGCTACCCCGTCGAGGACCTCGCCCTGCGCAGTTCCTTCGTCGAGGCGTCCCGGGGCGCGCTGGTCGAGCTGGCCGGGCGGCTGGCCGCCGACGGGCTGGGCGAGGTGCCGGTGGTGGTCGGCTACCTCGGGCGCTCCGAGCACGCCTCGCCGAGGTTCGGCCGCCCGGCCGGCTCCCCGCAGAACTGCGCCGCCGTGTTGCACCGGGGCGAGGTGGTGACCCGCTTCGCCAAGCACCACCTGCCCAACTACGGCGTGTTCGACGAGTACCGCTGGTTCGTCCCGGGCGAGCAGCTGCCGGTGCTGCGGCTGCACGGAGTCGACGTCGCACTGGCCATCTGCGAGGACATCTGGCAGGACGGCGGCCGGGTCACCGCGGCCCGCGAGGCCGGGGCCGGGCTGCTGCTGGTGGTCAACGGCTCGCCGTACGAGCGGAACAAGGACGACCAGCGGCTGGAGCTGGTCCGGCGCCGGGCCGCCGAGGCGGGCTGCCCGCTGGCCTACGTCAACATGGTCGGCGGCCAGGACGAGCTGGTCTTCGACGGCGACTCGATCGTGGTCGGCGCGGACGGCGAGGTGCTGGCCCGCTCCCCGCAGTTCGAGGAGCACCTGCTGGTGCTGGACCTCGACCTGCCGGCCGCCGGCGGCGACCACACCGACGGCCTGCTGCTGAGCGACGGCCTGCACCTCGTCCGCACCGAGCTGGGCGGCGAGCCGCAGGCCGCGCCCGCGGACACCCCGACCCCCGAGGTGGCGCCGCGGCTGTCCGACGAGGCGGAGATCTGGGCCGCGCTGGTCTCCGGCACCCGGGCGTACGTCACCAAGAACGGCTTCCGTTCGGTGCTGATCGGCCTCTCCGGCGGCATCGACTCGGCACTGGTGGCCGCCATCGCGGTGGACGCGATCGGCGCCGAGAACGTGTACTGCGTCTCGATGCCCAGCCGCTACTCCTCGCAGCACTCCCGGGACGACGCGGCCGAGCTGGCCCGCCGGACCGGGCTGCACTACCGCACCGTCTCCATCGCCCCGATGTTCGACGCCTACCTGGGCGCGACCGAGCTGACCGGCCTGGCCGAGGAGAACCTGCAGTCCCGGCTGCGCGGCACCCTGCTGATGGCGATCTCCAACCAGGAGGGGCACATCGTGCTCGCGCCCGGGAACAAGAGCGAGCTGGCCGTCGGCTACTCGACCCTGTACGGCGACTCGGTGGGCGCGTTCGGGCCGATCAAGGACGTCTACAAGTCGCTGGTCTTCCGGCTGGCCCACTGGCGCAACGAGGAGGCCGAGCGGCGCGGCGAGGTGCCGCCGATCCCGGAGAACACCATCTCCAAGCCGCCGTCCGCCGAACTGCGGCCGGACCAGAAGGACAGCGACTCGCTGCCCGACTACGACCTGCTGGACAGCGTGCTGGCCCGCTACATCGAGGGCGACGAGGGGCGGGACGCGATCGTCGCGGCCGGCTTCGACCCGGCCGTGGTGGACCGGGTGGTCCGGCTGGTCGACACCGCCGAGTACAAGCGGCGGCAGTACCCGCCGGGCCCCAAGATCTCGGTCAAGAACTTCGGCCGGGACCGCCGCCTGCCGATCACCAACCGCTGGCGGCGGGGCTGACCTAGCTAGTTGAACCGGTAGGTGGCGGCCACCGCGAGGTGGTCGCTGCCGTCCCGGGGCAGGGTGCGGGAGTCGACCGGCGCGAGGCCGCCCTTGCTCATGATCTGGTCGATCCGGGCCATCGGGAAGGACGCCGGCCAGCTGAAGCCGAAGCCGTCCCCGGCGGCGCCCTGGGCCGAGCGCATCTGCGAGGTGACCGGCGCCAGGCTGCGGTCGTTCATGGTGCCGTTGAGGTCGCCGAGCAGCAGCACCTTCTTCACCGGCTCGGCCTGGATCGCGTCGCCGAGCGCCTGCGCGCTGACGTCCCGCTGGTCGACGGTGAAGCCGCCCTCGGCCTTCAGCCGCACCGACGGCAGGTGCGCGACGTACACCGCGACCGGGCCCTGCGGGGTGGCGACCTGGGCCCGGAACGCCCTGGTCCAGCCCATCTTGAGGTCCACCGGCGAGACTCCGCTGATCGGGTACTTCGACCAGAGGCCGACCGTCCCCTCCACCTCGTGGTACGGGTACGCCTCGGCGAGCCCGCTCTCGTAGTCGCGCAGCGGCTTGCCGGCCAGTTCCTGGAGGGCGACGATCTGGGCGCCGGAGGCCACCAGGCCGCGGACGGTGCCCGGCACGTCGGGGTTGGCGGCGGCGACGTTGTGGCTGACCACCGTCCAGTCGCCAGTGCCGCCGCTCTTGTCGCTGAGCAGGCCGCCGAACAGGTTGAGCCAGATCGCGACGGGCAGCAGCAGCGCGATCAGCGCGGTGGCGGAGCGGCGCAGCAGCGCGGGGACCAGCAGCACCGGGACGGCCAGGCCGATCCAGGGCAGGAAGGTCTCCAGCAGGCTGCCGAGGTTGCCGGCGCTGTTGGGGACGTCGGCGTGGAGGGCCATCAGCAGGGCGGTGAGCACGGCCAGCACCGCGACCGCCAGGCCGCGCCGCCAGGTGGTGGCGCCGCGGCCGTCCCGGCCCCAGTGCCGCAGGCCCAGGAACCCTCCGGGACGGCCCGCGGGGGCCGGGGCGCCCGCCTCGCCCCAGGGCCCGGCCGTGCTCCGGTCGGTCCTGTCCGCCTGCGTCATCCGTGGCTCCCGTTGTTCGTGCCGTCGCCGGTCCGGTGTCCGGCCCGTGCGGTACGGGCGGGTGCCGGACTGGTGCCGGTTTGATCGGATACCCGGCTCAGCCTATGCCGGGACAGACGCGGGGCCGTCGGAGCGGGTTCCGGCGTGGCCCGGTTTGGTGAGCCAGGCCACGCCGGACGCAGGTCGGTGCAGGTCGGTGCAGGTCGGTGCAGGTCGGACGCAGGTCGGTGCAGGTCGGTGCAGGTCGCTGCGGGTACGGGACCGGGGCGCGGGAGCGCGTTCAGCCGCGGGAGCCGGAGGCCGCGTGCGGCGCCAGGCCTTCGAGCAGCGAGTCGACCATCCGGCGGGCCAGGTCCGGGTCCTCCAGGTCGGAGTCGTCCCAGAGGATGCTGCGGTACAGGATCGGGCCCATCAGCATGTCGCCGAGCAGCTCGACGTCGAGGTCGGACCGCAGCACGCCCTCGTCCATGGCGCGGCGGATCAGGGTGAGCCCCGCCTCCCGGCGCGGCTTGATCACCCGGTCGCGGTACGCGCTGTACAGGTCGGGCAGGCCCTGCATCTGGCCGAGGGCGGCCTTGAGCACCCAGCGGGAGCGCTTGGCGAGGCCGCGCCGGCGCATGTAGTCGATCATCTCGATCAGGTGGTCCCGGGCGGTGCCGTCGGTCGGCGCGGGCATCGGGACTTCCAGCCGGCTGACCACGTCGACCAGCAGGGCCTCCTTGTTGGGCCAGCGCCGGTAGATGGTGGCCTTGCCGACGCCGGCCGCGGCGGCGATGCCCTCGATGGTGAGTTCGGACAGCGCGGTGCCGCCGGCCATCAGGTCCTCGACGGCGGCGAAGATGGCCTGCTCGGCGGCCTCGCTGCGCGGGCGGCCGCGGCGTACGGCGGCGCAGGGCTGTCCGGCCCCGGCGGCCGGGGTGTCCGTCTTCATCCCCGCTGTACTCCCTCGCTGTCCGCGTGGCGCACGGGCGCCGTTCCGTTTCCGATGGTGGTCCGTGGACCGGGCCGGGTGGCGGCCGCCGTCCTGGACCTCGGCCCTGCCGCCCGGGGGTTCACCCGGGTGACAGGGCCATTGTCGCTCAGTGCGGTCGAGGGTCAGGCGTCCGCGGCCACGGCCTTGCGACTCTGGTCGGGCTGCTCGGCGGCCTTCCCGGCCGGGCCGCCGGGGGCAGCCGACCGGCGCGGCAGCAGGAACCAGGCGATCAGCGCACCGACCACCGTGATGCCCGCGGAGAGCGAGGCCACCACGTGCATGGCGCTGACGAAGGCGTCGTCGGCCGGGCCGATCAGCGCGGCGCCCTTGGGGCCCATCCGCTCGGCGATGGCCAGGGTGGCCTCCAGCGACTCGCCGGCCTTGCCGCGCAGGTCGTCGGGCAGCTGGTTGAGCGTGTCGGTCATGCCGTCGCGGTAGACGGTGGAGAGCACCGCGCCGAGCACGGCGACGCCGAGCGAGCCGCCGACCTGGCGGAAGGTGTTGTTGACGGCCGAGCCCGCGCCGGCCTTCTCGCGGGGCAGCGAGGCCATGATCGCGACGGTGACCGGCGGCATGACGTGCGCCATGCCGGTACCCATCAACAGGCCGAGCACGATCAGCACCCAGATCGGCGTGTCGACGCCCAGCAGGGTGTAGCCGACGAAGCCGACCGCGATCAGCAGCATGCCGACGGCGGCGGTGGCGGCGACGCCGAAGCGGTCGACCACCAGCCGGGCCCGCGGCGCGAACAGCAGCTGGGCGACGGCCAGCGGCAGCATCAGCAGGCCGGCCTGGAGCGCGCTGTAGCCGCGCACGCTCTGGATGTAGAAGACGCCGAAGAAGGAGACACCCATCAGCGCGAAGAAGACCACGCCGACGACCACGACGGAGGCGCTGAACACCTTGTTGCGGAACCACGTGACGTCCAGCGCGGGGAAGCGGGTGCGGCCCTCGAACCAGACGAAGGCGGCCAGCGCCAGCACGCCGACCAGCGTCGGCACCCAGGCCTCGGCGGCGGTGAAGTCGGCCAGCTCGCCGCCCTTGATGATGCCGTAGATCAGCGCGACCAGGCCGATGATCGACAGCAGCACGCCTATCGGGTCGAGCTTGCCGGGGTTCGGGTCCTTGGACTCGGGCACCAGGACGATCATCGCGATCACCGCGACGATCACGATCGGGACGTTGACCAGGAAGACCGAGCCCCACCAGAAGTGCTCGATCAGCAGGCCGCCGGTGATCGGGCCGATGGCGATGGCCAGGCCGACCGCGCCGGCCCAGATGCCGATCGCCTTGGGCTGCTCGGAGCGCTCGAACACGTTCATGATGATGGCCAGCGTGGCGGGCATCGCGAGCGCGGCGCCGACGCCCATCAGGGCGCGGTAGCCCACGAGTTCACCGGGCGAGGCGGCCAGCGCGGAGAGCAGCGAGGCGATGCCGAAGACCACCATGCCGCCGAGCAGCGCGCGCTTGCGGCCGAAGCGGTCGCCGAGCAGGCCGGAGGTGAAGAGCAGCCCGGCGAACACCAGGGTGTAGGAGTTGATCGACCACTCCAGGTCGCTCTGGCTGGCGCCGAGGCCGACCGGCGCGGGGGTCGCGATGGTCTTCATCGCGACGTTGAGGATCGAGTTGTCGAGGACGACGACGAGCAGGGCGAGCACCAGGGTGCAGAGGATCGCCCAGCGTCGGCGGTGGATGGCTTCCGGCACGCGGGGTGGCGCGGCTGCGGTGGTCATTGGTCTTCCCGTCCGTGGTGGTGTGGCACTGGCGGGCAATTCCGAGCCATGGTCGTCTCGTAACCCCCCGGCACCAGGGTAGCGGCCATTACGATACGAGACGACTCCGTTTCGTAAAAACGCGGCAAAGCCCGGGGCCGCCCGCGCTCGCCGGTGTGCCGCAGATCGCACCCGACCGCCCGCACGCCCCTTTGCGCGCACGCCGGGGCGTGCAAGCATGGAGGTGATCCGGGGACGCCGCACGGCGCCACGAGACGACAACCCTTCAGGAGTCCGTTCGATGAACGCTTCTTCGCCTTCGCCTGCCCAGAACCAGGCGGCGACCGCCACCCTCTACGGCGGGGTCACCAACCGCCGCATCACCGTCCGCGACCTCGCCACCGCCAAACAGCGCGGCGAGAAGTGGTCGATGCTCACCGCCTACGACGCCCTCACCGCCGGGGTGTTCGACGAGGCCGGCATCCCCGTCCTGCTGGTCGGCGACTCCGCCGGCAACTGCCACCTCGGCTACGAGACCACCGTGCCGGTGACCATGGATCAGATGGTGATGCTCTCCGCCGCCGTCGTCCGCGGCACCAAGCGCGCGATGATCGTCGCCGACCTGCCGTTCGGCTCCTACCAGGAGTCCCCCGCGCAGGCCATGCGCAACGCGGCCCGGCTGATGAAGGAGGCCGGGGTCGGCGCGGTCAAGCTGGAGGGCGGGGAGCGCAGCGCCCGCTCGATCGAGCTGCTGGTCGAGGCCGGCGTCCCGGTGATGGCGCACATCGGCCTCACCCCGCAGTCCGTGCACGCCTTCGGCGGCTACCCCGTCCAGGGCCGCGGCGACGAGGCGGCGCACCAGCTGCTGCGCGACGCCAAGGCCGTCCAGCAGTCGGGCGCCTTCGCGGTCGTACTGGAGGCGGTGCCGGCCGAGCTGGCCGCCCAGGTCACCGAGCAGCTGACCATCCCGACCGTCGGCATCGGCGGCGGGCCCGACACCGACGCCCAGGTCCTGGTCTGGACCGACATGGCCGGCATGACGGCGGGCCGGGTGCCCAAGTTCGTCAAGCAGTACGCCGACCTGCGGACCGTCCTCGGCGACGCCGCCCGCGCCTTCGCCGAGGACGTCCGCGGCGGCGCCTTCCCGGCGGCGGAGCACAGCTTCCGCTAGGGCGTGAACCGCCGACGGCCCCGCTCCCCCGCCCGGGAGCGGGGCCGCTGCCGTGTGCCCGCTCCCCCGGTGACAGCGGTCTGACAGCGCAGCGCCGGGCCCGCCCCCTCATGACAGCCCGCTGACAGCCGGGCCGGACAACCTAGGGGCATGACACGAATCGCCACCGCCCCGAACGACCGGGGGACCGCCGCGGGCAACGCCGTCGAGGTCCGCGGCATCGTCAAGCACTACGGCACCACCAAGGCCCTCGACGGGGTCGACCTCACCGTCCGCGAGGGCACCGTGCTCGGCGTGCTCGGCCCCAACGGCGCCGGCAAGACCACCCTGGTCCGGGTCCTCTCCACCCTGATCAAGCCCGACGCCGGCACCGCGTTCGTCGGCGGCTACGACGTCCTGCGCCAGCCCAAGCAGCTGCGCCGCACCATCGGCCTCACCGGGCAGTACGCCTCCGTCGACGAGCTCCTCTCCGGGTACGAGAACCTCTACCTGATCGGCCGGCTGCTCGACCTCCCCAGCCGCGAGGCCAAGGCCCGGGCCGCCGAACTGCTGGAGCGCTTCTCGCTCACCGAGGCCGCCAAGCGGACCGCCAAGACCTACTCCGGCGGCATGCGCCGCCGCCTCGACCTGGCCGCCAGCATGATCGGCCGCCCCAAGGTGCTCTACCTGGACGAACCCACCACCGGCCTCGACCCGCGCACCCGCAACGAGGTCTGGGACGAGGTCCAGCGGATGGTCGCCGAGGGCAGCACCGTGCTGCTCACCACCCAGTACATGGAGGAGGCGGAGCAGCTCGCCGACGAGCTGACCGTCATCGACCGCGGCCGGGTGATCGCCAACGGCGGCGTGGCCGAGCTCAAGGCCAAGGTCGGCGGCCAGACCCTCCAGATCCGCGCCGTCCACCCGGCCGAGCTGCCCGAGATGGCCCGCTGCCTGCACGACCGCGGCATCACCAGCGCCACCGTCTCCACCGACACCGGGCTGCTCGCGGTGCCGATCACCAACGACGAGCAGCTGACCGCCGTCATCGGGGTGCTCGGCGGCCGCGGCTTCGCGATAGCCGGCATCGACACCAAGGTGCCCAGCCTCGACGAGGTCTTCCTCGCCATCACCGGCAAGCCCGCCGACACCGCGGACGCCGCCCCCAGCCTCGCCAAGGAGCCCGTCGCATGACCACCGCCACCGTCGCCCCCACCCGGGTGGAGGACCCCCGGATCGGCCTGTCCGGCACCTTCCGCCACGTCGGCGCACTGACCCGGCGCAACCTGATGCGGATCAAGGCCGACCCGGAGTCGATGTTCGACGCCGTGCTGATGCCGGTCATCTTCACGGTGCTGTTCGTCTACGTCTTCGGCGGCGCCGTCTCCGGCAACCAGGACTCCTACAAGCAGTACATGATCCCCGGCCTGCTCGGGCAGACCGGCCTCACCCTCGCGATGGCCGTCGGCACCGGCCTGAACAGCGACTTCCAGACCGGCGTGATGGACCGCTTCCGGACCCTGCCGATCGGCCGGGCCTCCGTCCTGCTCTCCAAGATGGCCGCCGAGACCTGCCGGGCGCTGCTCTCCTTCGTGATCCTGATCGGCTTCGCGATGTGCATCGGCTTCGAGGTGAAGACCGGTCCGCTGGAGGTCGTGGCCGCGGTCGGCCTGTCGCTGGTGTTCGGCATGTCGATCGTCTGGGTCTCGATGCTGCTGGGCATGGCGCTGCGCAGCGCCCAGGCCGTCCAGGGCGTGGCCATGCTGGTCCTGATGCCGATGCAGTTCGGCAGCTCGATCTTCGCGCCGACCGACACCATGCCGGGCTGGCTCCAGGCCTTCACCAAGGTCAACCCGCTGTCGGCGCTCGCCGACGCCTCCCGCTCCCTGCTCAACGGCCAGGGGCCGCTGGCCCACCCGGTGATGGTCGTGCTGATCTGGTCGGTGGCCACCACCGCGATCTTCGCGCCGCTCGCCGTCGCCCGCTTCCGCAAGCGGACCTGAGAACGGCCGCCGACCCTCCGCGGGGGAGGGCCGGGGGGCGACCGACCGGCACCAGGGGACGGGGCCGGCCGGCGGAACGGCTGACCGACGGCCGGGGACGGGCGTCGGTCAGCCGATCCACTCCTGTCGGCTGACCGGTGACCAGGGACGGACGCCGGTCAGCCGATCCACTCGTACATCCGCTCCCGGATCTGTTCCGGGGTCAGGCCCTCGCCGGCGGCGTGGGCGGCCTCGAACGCGGCGTCGCCCAGCTGGGCCCGCAGGTCGGTCGCCGCCCGGCCGCGCTCGACGCGGTCCAGGTAGCCGCCCTTCGGGCCGTTCAGCACGTGGTGCGCGCCGTGCAGCACGGTGGCCTGCCGGGCCCGCTCCAGGTCGCCGTCGCGCTCGGCGAAGGCGCGCAGCACCCCCACCACCGCGGGGACCACCATGACCGTCATCTGCTCGCCGAAGCCGCTCGTGCGCGACGTCTCGCGCAGCAGCGTCCGCCCCTCGCGCAGCATCGCGAGCCCCTCGTCCGGCAGGCCCGCCCGGGCGGTGATCCAGCCCCGGGTGGTGGTCAGCATCCCGGTCACGATCCCCGGGGCGAAGCTGCCGACGCTGGTCGCCTCCATCCGGTCCAGCTCGGCCAGCGCCTGCTCGTACTCGCCGCGCAGCATGTGGACGCCGCAGAGCGTGAGGCCGCCGAACAGCAGCGCGCCGGTGGAGGAGTGGTCCGCGCTGTGGTGGTCCAGCCCGGCCAGCGTCTCCCGGATGATCCGCTCGCCGCGCTCCATGTCCTGCTCCAGCAGGGCGGAGCCGAGGTTCACCCGCAGCATCGGCACCTCGTGCGGCGTCCCCAGCTCCTCGGCCAGCTCGATCGCCCGCTCGTACGCGACGGCGGCCGCCTCCGGATCGCCCCGGTTGGCCAGCGACTCGCCCTGGGCGGACAGGGCCTGGGAGACCCCCCAGAGGTTGCCGGCCTGCTCGAACAGTTCCAGGGAGCGCTGGCCGTCCAGGATTCCCTGGTCGGCCCCGCCCGGCCAGTCGTTCAGCATCTTGGCCCGGAGCTGCAGGATGAACGCGAGGTCGTTCGGCCCGCCGTGCTCCTCGCAGCCGCGGACGGCGTCGTCCAGCAGGCTCCTCATCATTTCCAGCCGGCCGGCCAGGAACGCCCCGAACACCCGTATCAGGCCCGGGAACCGGTAGGCCTGCGGCAGCTCCGGGGTGTAGGCCTCCAGCAGTTGCTCCGCGACGGCGATCGCCACCGGGTTGCCGAGCACGTCCAGGTTCCCCTCGAACATACCCATCAGCCGGTACATCGCGAGCAGTCGGCGGGCCTCCTCGACGACCCCTTCGGGCATCGGCAGGCCGTAGGAGAGCACGTCCCGCTCCAGCGGTACGGGCGGCTTCGGGCCGAACGGATCCGGCCCGAGCGCCGCGACGGCGTCGTACCAGCCGCGGGCCTCCATGCTGTAGCCGCGCAGCGACCAGTACCAGCTCATGCCGAGGGTGAGGACCAGCGACTGCTCCTCGTCCCCGAGGTCGATGGCGCGCCTCAGCGCGGCCCGGATGTTGTCCAGCTCGCGCTCCAGCACCGTCAGCCAGTGCAGCTGCTGGGGGCCGTGGATGTTCAGGAAGGCGGTGGCGGCGATGGTACGGAAGTGCGTCAGGTGGCGGGCCCCGGTCGCGTCGCGCTCCTCCTCGGACTCGGCGAGGCGCTCGGTCGCGTACTCGTGGATGGTCTCCAGCATCCGGTAGCGCGGCAGGCTGCCGTCGTCCAGGTCGGCCACCAGCAGGGACTTGTCGACCAGCGACAGCAGCAGGTCGGCGACCTCCCCGCCGACCACCTCGACGCCGTCGGCGCAGATCGCCTCGGCGTCCTCCAGCTGCCAGCCGCCGGCGAACACCGAGAGCCGGCGCAGCACCGCCCGTTCGCGCTTGCCCAGCAGGTCCCAGCTCCAGTCGACCACCGCGCGCAGGGTCTGCTGACGCGGCAGCAGGGTGCGGCTGCCCGCGGTGAGCAGGGCGAACCGGCCGTCCAGGCGGTCGGCGATCTGGCGCGCCGTCATCACCCGCAGCCGGGCGGCGGCGAGTTCGATGGCCAGCGGCAGGCCGTCCAGGCGGCGGCAGATCTCGGCGCAGGCCGCCGGGTCGGTGTCCGGGTCGAAGCCGGGTCGGGCGGCGGTGGCACGCTCGGTGAGCAGGCGCAGCGCCACCGGGTCGGGCAGCGGCTCGACCGGCAGCACGGTCTCGCCGGGCACGCCGAGCGGCTCCCGGCTGGTGGCGAGCACGGTCAGCTCGGGGCACTCGGTGAGCAGGATGTCGGCGAGGTCGGCGGCGGCCTGGATCAGGTGCTCGCAGTTGTCCAGGACGAGCAGCATCCGGCGGTGGCCGCAGTGCTCGACCAGCCGGCGCACCGGGTCCTCGGCGCGCTTCTCGATCACCTCGGCGACCATGCCGCCGCTGTGCAGCACGATCTCGCGCAGGCCGAGCGCGGAGACCACGGCGGCGGGCACCGCGTCCGGGGTCTCCAGCGGGGCGAGTTCGGCCACCCAGACGCCGTCCGGCCAGTGCCCGGCGGACTGCTCGGCGCGGCCGGCCTCGATCGAGAGCCTGGTCTTGCCGGAGCCACCGGGGCCGGTCAGGGTGACCATCCGATGCTCCGTCAACGTCCCGCGCAGTGCGGCGAGATCGCCCTCACGGCCGACGAAGCTGGTCAGCCGGCCGCGCAGGTTGCCGCCGACGCGCGGGAGTTGGGGCGCTCCGGACCGCCCGGCGGCCGGCGGGGTCGGCGGGGCCGGCGGGGCCGGTATGGACTCCGGCGCGGGCGTGGTCGGCGCGGCGGCGGGCGCCGGTTCGACCTCGGCCGGGGTCAGCAACGTGGCGTACAGGGACTGGAGTTGGCGCCCCGGGTCGACGCCGAGCTCCTCGGCGAGGGCACGCCTGGTCCGCTCGTAGTGGCGCAGCGCCTCGGCGGTGCGACCGCTCTCGTGCAGCGCCCGGATCATCAGCTGCTGCAACGGCTCGTCCAGCGGCTGCCGTTCGCAGAGCTCGGTGAGCTCGGCGACCAGTTCGGCGGCCCGGCCGAGCCCGAGCTCGGCGGTGATCCGGTGGCGGCGGGCCTCCTCGCGCTGGGTCTCCAGCCGGGCGGCCGGGCCGCCGCGGTCCGGCAGGTCGGCCAGGGCGGGGCCGCGCCACAGCGCCAGGGCGGCGCGCAGCCGCTCGGCGGCGAGCGCGTGGTCCCCGGTGTCCAGGGCGCGGCGGCCTTCGGCGCCGAGCCGCTGGAACTCGGCGAGGTCGGTGGCCGGGTCGGTCAGCCAGTACCCGGCCGGGCCGGAGCCGATCTCGTCCCGGCCGACGGTCCGGCGCAGCCGGCCGACCAGGGTCTGGAGCGCGGCGGAGGAGTCCTGGGGCGGCTCGGCCTCCCACACCTCGTCCACCAGCAGGTCGGCGGGCACCGGACGGCCCTGCCGGAGGGCGAGCGCGGTGAGCAGTGCCCGCAGCCGGGCGCCGCCTAGCGGCACCGGGGTGCCGTCGTCGTGGTGGGCCGTCGTGGTCCCGAGGATGCCGTAGTACACCGGTCCATTCTGGTCGATGGGCGGCGATCGGGGCGCACAATTGTCCAGGGGCCCCTCACCGGCGGCGGAACCCGGACGGGGCCCTCGGACGTTCACCCGGGACGGCTTGTCCGGTCACCGGCCCGCCCGGCATGATCGATCCCCTGCCCGCTTTTCCTCGGACACCCGGAGCACCCACACCATGACCTTCGCCGCCACGCAGCGCTCACGCAGCGAGGACCGCCGGATCAGCCCGGTGTTCTGGGTGCTCCTCGCCGTCCTCGCCACCTCCGGCTGGGCGGTGTACTCGGGCTACGGGAACGCCGCGTTCGGGGTGTTCCTGTTCGTGGTGGCGGGCTGGATGGTCTCGCTGTGCCTGCACGAGTACGCGCACGCGCGCACCGCCCTGCACGGTGGCGACATCAGCGTCGGCGCCAAGGGCTACCTCACGCTCAACCCGCTGAAGTACACCAACGTGCTGCTCAGCTTCGTGCTGCCGATCGTGTTCGTGATCCTGGGCGGCATCGGCCTGCCCGGCGGCTCGGTCTGGATCGAGCGGGACCGGATCCGGGGCCGGCTCAAGCACAGCCTGATCTCGGCGGCCGGGCCGCTGGTGAACGTGGTGTGCGCGGCCCTGCTGCTGATCCCGATCGGCGCCGGCTGGCTGGACGACCCGACGGTGCACGCGGTCTGGAACGGCTACGAGCTGAACGTCTCGCCGTTCGCGGGCGCGCTCGGCTTCCTCGGCCTGCTCCAGCTCAGCGCCGCCCTGCTGAACCTGCTGCCGGTGCCCGGGCTGGACGGCTACGGGATCGTCGAGCCCTGGCTGTCGTACAAGACCCGGCGCGCGGTCGAGCCGTTCGCGCCGTACGGGCTGCTGGCCGTGTTCGCGCTGCTGTGGCAGCCCTCGGTGAACTCGTTCTTCTTCGGGGTCATCCACGACCTGATGAGCCTGTTCGGCGTGGACCAGGACTACGCGACGCTCGGCCGGTACCTGTTCAGCTTCTGGAAGAACTAGCCGACTAGCCCTGCTCGGCTGCCGCGGCGGCGGCCGTGGCCTCGGCGATCTTCGCGCGGCGGCGGTTCATCCAGAGCACGTTGCTCGCCACACCGGCCATCGGGAGCCAGATCAGGCCCAGCCAGAAGCCCTGGGTCAGCGAGACCACGGCGGCCGCCAGCGCGAGGACGACGACGATCAGGGCGAAGAGGGACGTGCGGGGCATGGCGGGAGGCTCCTAGGGCCGGGTGCGGTCGGCCGGGTTGCGGCCGCACCCATTGTCGCCGACCTCACCTCCGGAGCTGGTCCAGGGGTGAGGCCGACACGGCTCCACCGGATCTCAGACGTCCGTCACCCGCAGGCCCGCGTGGGCCTTGTAGCGGCGGTTGACCGAGATCAGGTTGGCCACCAGCGACTCCACCTGGTGCGCGTTGCGCAACCGGCCCGCGAAGATCCCCCGCATGCCGGGGATCCGGCCGGCCAGCGCCTGCACGATGTCGGTGGCGGCCCGCTCCTCGCCGAGCACCATGACGTCGGTGTCGATCTGCTCCACCGACTCGTCCTGGAGCAGCACCGCCGAGAGGTGGTGGAAGGCGGCGGTGACCCGGGAGTCCGGCAGCAGCGCGGCGGCCTGCTGGGCGGCGCTGCCCTCCTCCGGCTTCAGCGCGTACGCACCCTGCTTGTCGAAGCCGAGCGGGTTGACGCAGTCGACCACGATCTTGCCGGCCAGTTCCTCGCGCAGCGCGGTCAGGATCGAGGCGTGCCCGTCCCAGGGCACCGCGACGATCACCACGTCGCTCTCCCGGGCGGTGGTGGCGTTGTCGGCGCCACGCACGCCGAGGCCCAGTTCGGCGGCGGAGGCCTCGGCCCGGGCCGCGTCGCGCGAGCCGATGATCACCTGCTGGCCGGCCTTGGCCAGTCGCAGGGCCAGGCCGCGCCCCTGGTCGCCGGTGCCGCCGAGGACACCGATCACCAGCTGTGAGACGTCCGGCAGTTCGTGGGCCGGGTTTGTCGCTGAATCGAGGGAAGTCATGGGCCGATCCTGTCAAACCCCCGGCCGGACGCGACATTCTGGGCCGCATGGACGCGGTGAGAGTTTCGGCACTCCGGCAGCACCTGGCGGGCACCGGCTGGCTGGAGGCGGTCGGCGGCTTCGCCGGGTCGCTGCGGCGCTCGGTGTCGCGGCGCGGGGCCGGCGGACTGCTGCTGATCGGAACCGAGGCGTACGAGCCCTGGCATCTGGCCGCGCACCTGGCCGACGAGGCCGCCTGGTCGGCCGTCCCCCGACTGGCGCCCACCCTGCTGCGGCACGCTCCGCCGGTCGGCGCCCCGGCGCACCTCGCGCACGGCCTGAGTCGGCTCACCGGGGCCGGGCGCGGCGCCACCGTCCTGGTGGTGGCGCCGGAGACGGCCGGCGCGCCGCTGCTGGAACGGGTGCAGGACGCCCGCCGGCACGGCGCGACCGTGCTTGCGCTGGACGGCGCCGCCCCCGCCGAGCCGGGCGACCTCGGCGGGCTCGCGCACGAGCGGCTCGCCGTCGGCACCGCCGACGAGGAGCCCTTCGACCTCGCCCAGCACCTGGTCAGCGCCGCCGCCGGGCGGCCCCCGGCCCGCCGCACCGCGCTGGACCGGCTCGCCGAACTCGCCGGCCGGCTGACCGCACCGCCCGCGATCAGCCGCTGGTAGCCCGGGCCCGACCCGGCCGTTGTCAGCGAGGTGTCGGGCTGACGGTCGTGTGTCGGGCTGAAAAACCCTTTGCGAACCCGGCAGCCCGCGTTCGAGGATGCTGGTTCGTGAACGACGACGAACCCCCGCATCCCCCTGGCACCTCCGGACGGTTGCGCACGCTGCTGCGCTCGCTCGCGCCCGACCTCTCGCCCTGGCGCGCCTCCCGCGACTTCCGCTTCCTCTGGCTCTCCGGCTGCGTCACCAGCTTCGGCAGCTACCTGACCTACGTCGCCGTGCCGATGCAGATCAAGGAGCTGACCGGCTCCTCCTTCGCGGTCGGCCTGATCGGCGCCTTCGAGCTCGTCCCGCTGATCGTCTTCGGCCTGTGGGGCGGCGCCCTCGCCGACGCCCTGGACCGCCGGAAGCTGGTGCTGCGGGCCGAGGCCGGGCTGGGTCTGCTCGCCGGCCTGCTGCTGCTCAACGCGCTGCTGCCGTCCCCGCTGCTCTGGCCGATCTACCTGGTCGCCGCGCTGGTCGCGGCCTGCGACGGGTTGCAGCGCCCGGCCCTGGACTCGCTCACCCCGCGGATCGTCCCGCACCAGCACCTGACCGCCGCGTTCGCCCTCAACTCCCTGTACCGCAACGCCGCTTCGGTGGCCGGGCCGGCGCTGGCCGGCGTCGTGGTGGCGTTCTCCGGGGTGGGGACGGCGTACGCGCTGGACGTGCTCACCTTCGCCGCATCGCTGCTGCTGCTCGTCCGGATCCGGGCGGTGCCGCCGGCCACCGGCGCCGAGCGGCCGTCGGTGCGGGCGGTGCTCACCGGCGTCCGGTACGCGTGGAGCCGCAAGGACCTGCTCGGCACCTACACGATCGACCTCTGCGCGATGCTGTTCGCCTTCCCGGTGGCCGTCTTCCCCTTCCTGGCCTCCGAGTTGGGCGCGGACTGGGCGCTCGGCCCGATGTACGCGGCCTCCGCGGCCGGCGCCCTGCTGGTCGGGGCGACCAGCGGCTGGACGTCCCGGATCCACCGGCACGGCCGGCTGCTGGTGGTCGCCGCCGTCGGCTGGGGCGCGGCCATGGCCCTGGCCGGCCTGTCCGGGAGCATCTGGCTGGTGCTGCTCGGCCTGGCGCTGGCCGGCGGCGCCGACGAGATCAGCGGGCTGGCCCGCTCGACCATGTGGAACCAGTCCATCCCGGACGAGGTGCGCGGCCGGATGGCCGGCGTCGAACTGCTCAGCTACTCCGTCGGCCCCCAGCTCGGCCAGGTCCGGGCCGGCACCATGGCCGGGCTGGTCGGCGTCCGCGCCGCCGTCTGGAGCGGCGGCCTGATCTGCGTCGTCGCCGTCCTCGCGGTGGCCGCCGCGCTGCCCAAGCTGCTCGCCTACGACGACCGCACCGACCCGCACACCGCCGCCGTCCGCGCCGGGCACGAGCGCGCGGAGCGCGAGCGGGAGCAGCAGCGGGAGCGGGAGGCCGCCGCGGCGACGGACTGACGGCGGCCGGCCGGCCGGCGGCGACGGCTTGACGGCAGAAGCCGTCCGCCGGACGCCGCCCCGGCCGCTACTCGCCGCCGCCGTCCTTCGGCGTGTCGTTCCAGCGCTCGTCCCCCTGCCGCCACTCCCGGTTGCGCTCGTCGGCGAGTTGCAGGGCGTGCGAGGCCTCCTCCGGGCTGTCGTACGGGCCGAGGCGGTCCTTGGCGGGGCACTCCGGCCCCTCCTCGACCTTGCCGTGCTTGATGCAGTAGAACCACTCGCCGGGCTTGCCGGTCGGCTTGCGGTGGAATCCCAGGGGCATGGTGCCCTCCCGTCGAAGCGATGGGGTCGTACCGATCATTCCCCGGCCGGGGCCGCCGCGCACACCGCCCGGGCGCGCCGGGGGCGGCCGATAGACTCGCGGCCATGGCTCTCGTACCCGGCATCCAGTCCCCCACCCGCAAGGTCCCGGCGCACATCGCGCGCCCCGAGTACGTCGGGCGGCCCGCCCCGACGCCGTACACCGGGCCCGAGGTGCAGACCGCCGAGACGATCGAGAAGATGCGGATCGCGAGCCGGATCGCCGCCCAGGCGATGGCGGAGGCCGCCAAGCTGATCGCCCCCGGCGTCACCACCGACGCGCTGGACGCCGTCGCCCACACCTACATGTGCGACCACGACGCGTACCCGTCCGACCTCGGCTACCGCGGCTTCCCCAAGTCGGTCTGCACCTCGATCAACGAGGTGATCTGCCACGGCATCCCGGACTCGACCGTGCTCCAGGACGGCGACATCGTCAACATCGACGCCACCGCGTACATCCACGGAGTGCACGGCGACCTCAACGCCACCTACCTGGTCGGCGACGTCGACGAGGAGTCCCGGCTGCTGGTCGAGCGGACCCGCGAATCCCTCAACCGGGCGATCAAGGCCGTCAAGCCCGGCCGTCAGATCAACGTGATCGGGCGGGTCATCGAGTCCTACGCCAAGCGCTTCGACTACGGCGTGGTGCGGGACTTCACCGGGCACGGCATCAACACGTCGTTCCACTCCGGCCTGATCATCCCGCACTACGACAGCGAGCGGGCCACCGAGGTGATCAAGCCGGGGATGACCTTCACCATCGAGCCGATGCTCACCCTGGGCACCTACGACTACGAGATCTGGCCGGACGGCTGGACGGTCGTCACCAAGGACCGCAAGCGCACCGCCCAGTTCGAGCACACCCTGGTGGTCACGGCGGACGGCGCGGAGGTCCTCACCCTGCCGTGACCCCCGGCCGGGCGCCGGTTCAGCCGATGAGCCACTGCTCCTCGGCGACGGCGCCCACCTCGGTGCAGGCGTCGGTGAGCACGTCCAGGACGCGCAGCGGGTCCGGCAGCGGCTGCTCGGGCCCGCGCAGCCACCGCACCTGCGAGCCGTCCGGCAGCGCGGCCGGCGGCAGCAGGGTGTACGAGCCGCGGCAGTGCCAGCGCAGGCCGGGGTGCTCGGACATGGTGTCCGGGGTGGAGTCGAGGACGCTCGGCCACCACTCGTCCTCGTCCTGCGGGGTGCCCCGGGTGGCGGTGAAGAACAGGTAGCGGTCCTCGCCGACGGCGGCGACCGGGCCCTCGACGCCCCGCTCGGTCAGCCGCTCCAGAGCCAGCCGGCCGGCCTCGACCGGGACGTCCAGGACGTCGTGGGCGCGGCCGGTGGCGGTGATGAAGTTGGTCTGCGGATCGCGGGCGAGCCAGCGGGCGAGCTGCTCGGGGTCGGTCGTGGCCTGGGTCTGCCAGGCGAAGGAGACCGGGTGCTGGGCGGGCGCCGGACAGGCCACCCGGTCGCAGGAGCAGCGGTAGCCGGCCGGATGCGCGGCCGGCGCGAGCGGGAATCCGGCGCGCACCGCGCCGAGCAGCTGATCGAGCCGGGCGGCGGGGCCGTCCACCTCACCCGACCTGGCCCGCTGACGCTCACGCTTCTGCCACCAGGTCGTCCACCTGCCGCCGGCTTCCATCGGGCCCCTTCCGCGCACTGCCGTACCTGGTGCGGCACAGCGTTCGACGTACCACTCCGACGCAACGCACAGCGCCCCCCGCTGCTTCCCGGGACGGTGCTCGGCCCTGCTGTCCACGCCCTGCCGACCGGGAACCGGGGTCACCGGAGGGCCGACGCCCGGGTCACGGTACGCAGTCGCGGCAGCACGCTGTCCGCGCCAGGTCGGCCGGAGGGCGCGCGGATCCGCGCCCCGCCCGGCCCGTACGGGGCCCGCTGACCCGGGTGAACCCCGGGGGCGTAACAGGAAGGATAAGGGTGCGCGGGGGCTCCGGATGACCGGGGGCGGTGCCTCTCCGGTCACACTCCCCGCACCCGGCCGGAGGGCTCGGGCGGGTGCGCCGGTCACCCGTGCGGAGGTGAGACCCTGGTGGGGTGAAGAGCGCGGACACCGAATTCGTCGGCGGCCCCCTGGACGGCCGCATCCTCCCCATCCCGCTGGGGCCGATGTTCGGCGTGCCGAAGACCTACAAGGTGCCGGTCCCCGCGCACGGCGACTCCCCCGCGCGCACACTGGTGTACGTCCGGTCCAAGCAGGTGCGGGGCATCAGCTGGCACTGGCGCTACGAGTTCGACGAGGCGGCCACCGCCCGCGCGTCCGGCTGACGGCCGCGCCGCCCGCACCGGCCGCCACCCCCAGCCTCCCCGGGAGGACGGCATGGCGAGAACGGCACGGCACCCCCGCAGCCGCCCCCAGGCGGTCGCGCACCACAACCGGCAGGTCGCCGGCGTCACCGGGGCGCTGCTGGTGGCGGTGTGCGTCTACACCGTGGTGATCGGCCCGAACGGCTGGCTCTGGTTCGGCTGGGCGGTGCTGCTGCTCGCCTGCGTGGCCCTGTTCACGGTCCACCCCTGAACAGCCGCACCGCCTGTGCCCAGCCCCCCACGGCGGTCAGTCCTCGTCGGCGAGGATCAGGTACAGCTTCTTGCGCGCCTCGGTGAGCACCACCAGGCCCTTGGCCCGCTGCGCCTCGGTGCCCGTCGCCATCACCTGGCGGATCGCCTGGTCGACCGCGGCCAGCGCCTGGCCGACCTCCTGGACGGCCTCCCAGTCGACCTCCCGGCCGGCCTCCGCCCACGGCTCGGCGGGCCCCGCCTCGGCCTCGGCCCGGCCCGCCTCGGTGAGCGATACCAGCCGCTTGCCGCCGACCTCCTCCGCGGTGATCAGGCCCTCCTCCTCCAGCAGTTGGAGGTTGGGGTAGATCGAGCCCGGGCTCGGCCGCCAGGCCCCACCCGTCCGCTCGGAGATCTCGGCGATCATCTCGTAGCCGTGCATCGGCCGCTCCTTGAGCAGCGCCAGCAGCGAGGCCCTGACGTCCCCGCGCCGCGCCCGGCCGCCGCGGCGCCCGTGCGGGCCGCCCCGGCGCCCGCCGTGCCCGCCGAAGCCGTGCCCGAACGGGCCGCCCATCGGCCGCCCGGGCCCACCGCCGCCGAACGGCGGCGGGCCGAAGCCGCCGAAGGCCTCCCGGCCCTCGAACTCCCGCCCTTCGAAGTCCGGCCCCGGCCCGCGGCGCCAGCCCCCGCGCGGACCCTCGCCGCTGAACCGCATTCCCGGATTTCCTCGGTTTCCTGAGCGCATGGCGCTCACCTCCTCGTTCACCGAGCCAGTCGAGTTACTGTCTCGATAGCTCGACGATATATCGGCGACTGTCGCTCGTCAACGGATTCCGACACGAACGGCGCATCGGCACCCAACCCCGCCGCCCAGGCCCCGTCCGCCCGCTACGGTGACGGGCATGGCCGGTGAACGAGACCTCGCGAAGCTGCTGCACGGGATGCGCCCGCTGCTCAACCCGGGGCGGTACGTCTACTGCACGCTGCCCGCCAAGGTGCCCGCGGGCATGCGGCCGGTGGTGACCGTCGCCGAACCCGAAGGGGTCACGGTCGTCGTCACCCAGGAGGAGGCCGACGCGCTCGGGCTGCGCTACGAGTACGTGGCGGCCTGGATCACCCTGCAGATCCACTCCGCCCTGGAGGCCGTCGGCCTCACCGCGGCCGTCGCCGGGCGCCTCGCCGAGGAGGGGATCAGCTGCAACGTGGTGGCCGGCTTCCACCACGACCACCTGTTCGTCACCGCCGACGACGCCGACCGCGCCGTCCGGGCCCTGGAGGAACTGGCCGCCCGGCCCGCCTGACGACGCCGTCGAGTGGCCGCCCCCGCAGGGCCCTCCGACACTGGGAACGGCTGCCCGGCCACCCGGCCGGCCCCCACCGGAAGGAGACGGCCGCCATGGCCACCTGCGTCACCTGCGGCAACGACTACTGGCTCGCCTTCGAGATCAAGACCATCACCGGCGACACCTACACCTTCGACAGCTTCGAGTGCGCGATGGAGAAGCTCGCGCCGCGCTGCGAGCAGTGCCAGGTCCGCATCGTCGGCCACGGCGTCGAAGTGGCCGGCCGCTTCTTCTGCTGCGCCAACTGCGCCCGCGTCAACGGCGGTCTCGGCGACCAGATCCGCGACGCCGTCGGCGCCCGCCCCGCGTAACGGCGGGCGAGCGGAACAGTCGGCCGGTACCCCCGGTTCCGTCTCCCCAGGTGCTCGCACGACTGGGGCGGCCTCACGAAAAAGGCCCCCTGACCTGCGTTTTCGCAGATCAGGGGGCCTCAGTCGAGCTGGGGCGGCGGAAGAGTCGGCCTGTACGCCGGGTTCTGTCTCCCGGGGTGCTCGCGCGGCCCGGGGAGGCGGCCATCCATCTAGGACTGCCGTTGCCGACAGCCTCGTGCGGTCTACCCGCGGACTCGGGCGAGCAGCCCTCGGTCATCCGCGCACGGCGCCCGAGGGCACCGATCTTGACCTTGCTCCAGGTGGGGTTTACCGAGCCGGCCGAGTCACCCCGGTCGCTGGTGGTCTCTTACACCACCGTTTCACCCTTACCCGCCGCCGAAGCGGTGGGCGGTCTGTTTTCTGTGGCACTGTCCCGCGGGTCACCCCGGGTGGGCGTTACCCACCACCCTGCTCTGTGGAGCCCGGACGTTCCTCGGCGGGTCAGGGACCCGTCGCGACCGCCCGGCCGGCTCTTCCGCCGTAGTGGTCATCGTAGCCGCTCGGGTGGGGCCTCCCGCACACCGGAGCGGACCGCGGGCGGCTCGCCGCCGAGGCGGGCGGCCACCCGGACGGCGGTCGCGGTCGCCCACGGGGTGGTGGTGGCCAGGCCGAGGAGGAGGATCGCGCCGCCCAGGCCCACCAGGATCCACCAGCCGGCGTGGCTGGCCGGGGCGAAGCCCGTCGCCACCGGGCCGACCACGGCCGAGGTGACGACCGTGCCGATCACCGCCACCCCCAGCGACTGGCCGATCTGGCGGCTCGTCGAGGCGACCGCCGCGGCCACCCCCGCCTGGGCGCGCGGCATGCCGGAGACTGCCGCGTTGGTGATCGGCGCGTTGACCATGCCGAAGCCGAAGCCGAACAGCGCGTACGCCGCCAGCAGCAGCGCCGCCGGGGAGTCGGCGGCCAGCCTGGTCAGCAGCAGCCCGCTCGCGACCAGGCCCAGCCCGGCCGCGACCAGCGGCCCGCGCGGGCCCCGGCTGCCGACGATCCGGCCGGACAGCGGCGCGCAGACCAGCATCATCGCGGCCATCGGCAGCGTCCACAGGCCCGCCTCGAACGGGTCGTAGTGCCGGACGTTCTGCAGGTAGAGCGTGTTGAGGAAGAGGAAGCCGCCCAGGGCCGAGAAGGCGCAGACCGCGGTGACGGTGGCGCCGGTGAACGGCGCGCTGGCGAAGAACCGCGGGTCCACCAGCGGTTCGGCCACCCTCCGCTCCCACAGCGGGAAGGCGACCAGCGCGGCCACGGCGACGGCCACCAGGCCGAGGATCAGCGGGGACGTCCAGCCGCTGCCCGGGCCCTCGATGATGGCCGCGGTGCCGCACCCCAGCAGGACGATCATCAGCAGCTGCCCGACCGGGTCCAGCCGGCGCGGCCGGGGCGAGCGCGACTCCGGGACGTAACGGGCGGTCAGGAGCATCGCGACCACGGCGACCGGAACGTTGATCAGGAAGATCGACGGCCAGCCCGCGCCCTCCACCAGGAAGCCGCCCAGCAGCGGGCCGAGAGCCATCGAGATGCCGACCACGCCGCCCCAGACGCCGATCGCCCGGGCCCGCTCCTTCGGGTCGGTGAAGGTGTTGGTGATGATCGACATCGCCACCGGGTTCAGCATCGAACCGCCGACCGCCTGCAACGCCCGGAACGCCACCAGCCACTCCAGGCTCGGCGCCAGACTGCACAGCAGCGAGCCGAGCGCGAAGCACAGCAGCCCGGTCTGGAACACCCGGCGGCGGCCGAAGCGGTCGGCCACCGAGCCGAACAGCATCAGCAGCGAGGCCAGGACCAGGGTGTAGGCGTCGATGATCCACTGCAGCCCGGACGCCGGGGCGTCCAGGTCCCGCTGGATCGCCGGCAGGGCGATGTTCACCACGGTGTTGTCCAGGCCGACGATGAACAGGCTCAGGCAGCAGATCGCCAGGACGAGCAGTCGGCGGCGGCGCCCCGGGGCGCCGGAGGGCTGGGCTTCGGGCACGGGACCGATCCTCCCACCTGGACGGTGCCCGGGGGCCATGTGACGGACCGTCCGGGTGGCGGCGCCGGGGGGAGCGCCGGGGGCGCGTGGAAGCCCGGGGGTCAGACGGCGGCGAAGCGGACGGTGCGGGTGACCGGGTCGGCCTGCGTCAGCCGGACCCGGATCAGCCCGCCGAGCGGCAGCACCACCCCGGGATCGGCGCCGTCGCAGCGGGCCCGGACGGCGGGCCGGCGCAGCTGCACGGTGCCGGCCGCGGGCCGCCGCTCGTCCACGTCGATCACCACGGCGGTGAAGTCCTCGCCCTCCCGGCCGGCCAGCAGCTCCGCCTCCACCAGGTCCACGCAGGCCCGCTCGACCTCGGCCGCGCGGCGGTCCCCGCTCGCCATCAGGCCCGGCACGGCGGGCAGCGCCTCGCGCGCCCAGTCCGGCACCTCCTCCCCCGCCGCCACCGCCGCGCACACCTCCTGCGCGAAGCGGTCGCCGAGCCGGCGCAGCGGCGCGGTGCAGTGCGCGTACGGCGCGGCGAGCGCGGCGTGGCCCGGGTCGGCCGGGGCGGGCAGGCCCCGGGACTCGTCGAAGGCGTGGTAGCCGGCGCCGCGCAGCAGGCCGGTGCACGCGTTGAGGAAGGCGGCGTCCATCGGCGCGTCCGGGTCCAGGGAGCGGATCAGCTCCGGGTACGGGAGCGTCCGCGGCCAGTCCACGTCCAGCGCGGAGGCGATCCGGCGCAGCCGCTCGTACGCGGCGGCGGGCGCGGCGGGCAGGGTGCGCAGCAGGCCGACGCCCGCGTCGAGCATCAGGTCGGCCGCGGCCAGGCCGGTGAGCAGCGAGATCTGCGCGTTCCAGCCGTCGGCGGGGCCGGGCGCGCGGTAGCCGAGGACGTAGCCGTGCAGGGTCTCCTCGACCTCCTGCTCGGGCACCGGGAGGCTGATCCCGCCCCGCGCGCGCTCCTGCTCCTCGCGCAGCCGGCCGACGGTGGCGAGCAGGGCGAGCTGCTCGTCGGCGCCGCCGAGGTCCACCGCGCGCTGGACGGCCGCGTAGTCGAGGCGGCGGTGCGAGCGGACCAGGGCGCGGCGCAGGTCGGCGAGCACCACGGCGCCGTCGGCGTCCAGGTCCAGCTGCCAGAGCAGGGCGGGCCGGGGCTCGCCGGGCAGCAGGCTGGCGGCGTCCTCGGAGATCCGGGTGGGGTGCAGCGGGACGCGGTGGTCCGGGAAGTACAGGGTCTCGACCCGGCGGCGGGCCTCGGCGTCGATGGCGCCGCCCGGGCGGACGAAGGCGGCGACGTCCGCGATGGCGTAGTACACCCGGTAGCCGCCGCCGGGGCGGTGGAGCAGGTGCATGGCCTGGTCGAGGTCGCGCGAGCCGGGCGGGTCGACGGTGAACAGCGGCAGGTCGGTGGCGTCGTGCTCGGGCAGCCGGGGGCGCTCGGCCGCTTCCTCCGCCTCGGCCAGCACCGGCTCCGGCCACTCGGTGTGGATCTCCAGGCGGGCGCGGAGTTCGGTCAGTTCGGTGTTGATCCGGGCGGAGTCGGCGGCCTTGACGCGCAGTTTTCGGCGAGGCATGCAGGCAGCGTAGGGCGAATCGGGTGATTCCGGACGGATCACCCCGCCGGACGCGCCGGGCGGCCGGTGGCACTGGACTGCCGGTGCTGTTGGGCTCAGCGCCCCAGCAGCGACTTCAGGTCCTTGCCCGCGAGCACGACGGCGTCGTCGTAGCCGCCGGTGGCCAGCCGGAGCATGAAGGCCACCGCGTCGTCCGGGTGCGGGTCGGTGTACGGCTCGCCGTTGTAGTCCAGGAACAGCAGCATCGCCTCGAAGGCGGTGCGCTTGTTCCGGTCGATCAGCGGGTGGTTGCGGGACAGGCTCTGGCCGAGGGCGGCGGCCTTGGTCCACGGGTCCGGGTAGGCGTCCCCGCCGAACAGGCTCGCCTGCGGGCGGGCGATCGCCGAGAGCAGGCCGCCGAGGTCCCGGATGTTCTCCGGGCCGCCGGCCAGGTAGGTGACGTCCTCCAGGTCCAGGTACTCGGTCACAGGTCCTTGAGCCTCTCCAGCGTCTCCGCGTTGGCGGCGCGGATCCGGGCCACCATGGCGGCCCGGCGCTCGGACCTGCTCTGCTGGCCGGGCCCCTGCTGATCGGACCTCTGCTGGCCGGGCTCCTGCGACTGCTCCGTGAGCGCGTCCGGCACCTCGGACTGGCGGACCTCGAAGGCCAGCTCGGCGGTGTCCGACCCGGCCGGGGCCTCGGTCACCCGCACCCGCCCGGCCATCACGGCCTCGGCGGCGGCCCGCACCGCGAACTCCAGGGCCTGCCGGGTCTCCGCCGGCAGGCCGGCGGGCAGGCGCACGGACAGGGACTCCTCCACGGCGTCGTCGTCGCCGGGCACCAGGTCCAGGGGTCGCAGGGTCATCTCGCTCACTCTCCTCGCTGCTCACCGTAGTGGCGAACGCCGGGCGGCCCCAGCGGATTTCCGTTCCCGGGCGGGGCCCGGGCGGGGTGGGGCACGGGTGTGAGCGCTCGTAGGGTGGGGTCGAGTGGTCGTTCACGAAGGGGGTTCGGGCGATGGGTGTGGTGAAGGCGACCGGGGCGGCGGTGTCCGGGGTGTTGGCGGCGACGGGGGCGCTGCACGCGGTGTGGGCGGTGACGCCGTGGCCGCTGCGGACGCCGGAGGAGTTCGCGGACACCGTGGTCGGCGCGGGCGACGGAGCGCCGTCCCCGGCGGCCTGCGTCGCGGTGGCGGGGCTGCTCGGGACGGCCGCGTACCTGGTGGGGGCGGAGGCCGGGGTGCTGCCGGCGGTGGGGCCGCGGCGGCTGCGGCGGGCCGGGGTGCGGGCGGTGGCCGGGGTGATGCTGGCGCGCGGCGCCGGCGGCCTGGTGCTGTTCGGGAGGGTCGTCGAGCGGTCGGAGCGGTTCAAGCGGCTGGACACCCGGTACTACTCGCCGCTCTGCCTGGCGCTCGCGGCCGGGGCGGCCGTGGTCGCGGGGGCCGGTGGCGCCGAGTAGCCGCGGCCGGACGGGCCGCCCGGGGCGGGCCGGTTTTGCGTAGGGTGGCGGGGTTCATCCGCCACAGAGTGTTGAGGAGTCCGCTGTGCTGGTGCTGTTGCCGCCTTCGGAGGGCAAGGCCGCGTCCGGGGACGGGGTGCCGGTGGCGCTCGACCGGCTGTCGCTGCCCGGGCTGACGGCCGCGCGCGGCGAGGTGCTGGACGCGCTGGTCGGCCTCTGCCGGGGTGACGAGGACACCGCCGCGGAGGTGCTGGGGCTCAGCCCCGGGCTGCGCGGCGAGATCGCCCGCAATGCCGGGCTGCCGGCGGCGGGTGCCCGTCCGGCGGGCGAGGTGTACACCGGGGTGCTGTTCGACAACCTGGGTCTGGCCACGCTGGACGCGGCCGCGTACGGCCGGGCCGAGCGGTCGCTGCTGGTCTTCTCCGGTCTGTGGGGAGCCGTGCGGATCTCCGACCGGATTCCGCCCTACCGCTGCTCGATGGGCGTGAAACTGCCCGGCCCGGGGGCGCTCGGCGCGTACTGGCGGGGCGCGATGGCGTCCGTGCTGCCGGAGGTGACGGACGGGCTGGTGCTGGACCTGCGCAGTTCGGCGTACGCGGCGGCGTGGAAGCCGGCCGGCGAGGTGGCCTCCCGGACGGCGACCGTCCGGGTGCTCCAGGAGCGCAACGGCAAGCGCACGGTCGTCAGCCACTTCAACAAGGCGACCAAGGGGCGCCTGGTGCGGGACCTGCTGGTCGCGGGGATCGAACCGAAGACGCCGGGCGAGCTGCTGGACGCGCTGCGGGGCCTGGGGCACCGGGTGGAGCTCGCCGCCGAAGGCACGGCGCGCAAGCCGTGGCAGCTGGACGTGGTGGTCACCGAGGTGCACTGAGCCCGGCTCCGGGGGGGCGCCCCCCCCCGGAGCCGGGCGTTCAGCCCCGGGCGTTCAGCGCAGGTGCGAGGTGTCGTTGAGCAGCCGCAGCGAGGCGTTGCCGTCCGCGTAGTACTGGACGGCGCAGAACGAGGCGGCGGACAGCTCCATCCGGTACAGCGCGTCCGGCGGGGCGCCGAGCGCCAGCCGGACCAGCGTCTTGATCGGGCTGACGTGGGAGACCACCAGCACCGTCCTGCCGGGGTGCCGGGCGATGATCTTGTCCCGGGCGACGCCGGCCCGGTGGGTGAGCGTGGTGAAGCTCTCCGTGCTGCCGGTGGGCTTGGCCTTCGCCGAGCCGAGCCAGGCCGCCAGGTCCTCCGGGTGGCGCTCCTGCACCTCGACGAAGGTCAGGCCCTCCCAGTCGCCGAAGTCGACCTCGCGCAGCCCGTCCTCGTACCGGACCTCCAGGCCGAGCCGGGCGGCGACGATCTCGGCGGTCTCCCGGGTGCGGCGCATCGGCGAGGCCACCACGGCCTGGATGCTGCCGCGGGCGGCCAGTTCCTCGGCGGCCCGCGCGGCCTGCCAGCGGCCCTTGTCGGACAGTTCCGGGTCGCTGCCGCCGCTGCCGGAGAAGCGCTTCTGCGGGGTCAGCGCGGTCTCGCCGTGGCGGAGCAGGACGAAGGTGGTCGGGGTGCCGAGGTCGGCGGGGGCGGCCCAGCCGGCCTTGGGGGCGGCGGTCTCCAGCGGCGGCTCGTCCACCACCGCGGCGGCCCGCGGCCGGGGCTCCCACTGGCGGCCGGCCTTGCCCGCGTCCATCGCCTCGTTGGCGAGCCGGTCGGCGTCCTTGTTCCGCTCGCGTGGGATCCAGGTGTACGTCACCCGGGCGCGCGGGAGGATCGTGCGGGCCTCGGCGGCGAGCGGCTGCATGTCGGGGTGCTTGATCTTCCAGCGCCCGGACATCTGCTCGACGACCAGCTTGGAGTCCATCCGGACGTCCACCGAGGCGTCCGGGTCGAGCTCCCGGGCCGCCTTGAGGCCGGCGATCAGGCCCTTGTACTCGGCCACGTTGTTGGTGGCGTGGCCGATGAACTCGGCGGCCTCGGCGATGATCTGCCCGGTGTCGCCGTCCCGGACCACCGCGCCGTAGCCGGCCGGCCCCGGGTTGCCCCGGGACCCGCCGTCCGCCTCGACGATGAAGCGAGCCGCCACCGGGTCAGGCGCCCGAATCGGCGGTGCGGACCAGGATCCGCGAGCAGTTCTCGCAGCGGACCACCTTGTCGGCCGGCTCGGCCTTGATGGCGTTGAACTCGGTGATGGAGAACTCGGTGCGGCAGCCCTCGCAGCGGCGCTGGTAGAGGCGGGCCGCGCCGACGCCGCCCTGCGTCTGGCGCAGCTTGGTGTAGACCTTCAGCAGGTCGGCGGGGACGACGGCGGCGACGGTCTCGCGGTCCCGCTTGACCTTGTCGGCCTCGGTGTCGATCTCGGCGAAGGCGGCGTCCCGGCGGGTCTCGGCCTCGGTGAGGACGACGGTGGAGTGCTGGAGGCGCGCGGTCAGCTCGGTGACCCGGGTCTGGGCGCTCTCCAGCCGCTCCATGACCTCCAGCACGATCTCCTCCAGGTCGCCCTGGCGCTTGGCCAGCGAACCGATCTCGTGCTGGAGGTTCTCCAGGTCCTTCGGCGAGGTGATCGCGCCGGAGTCCAGGCGCTGCTGGTTGCGGGCGGCCCGGGCGCGGACCTGCTCCACGTCCTGCTCGGCCTTGGTCAGCTCGCGCGTGGTGTCGCCCTGCTGGGCCTCGGCGGCGACCACCAGGTCCTTGAGCGCGGTGTGGTCGGCGGAGGCCTTCTCGATCTCGGCGTGCTCGGGCAGGCTCCGGCGCCGGTGGGCCAGCTGGTCGAGCTTCGAGTCGAAGGCCTGGAGGTCGAGCAGGCGGATCTGGTCGGCGGGCGCGGCGTTCAAGGGGAAGGCTCCTGTGAATCGGGTCAGGCGGTGAAGGACATGGGGGCGTGCGCGGTCCACGGGTCGGTGACCCGGTGGGAGACCTTGGTCTCCACGGCCCAGCCGCGCTGGTCGGCGGCGGCGTGCAGGGCCCGCTCGGCCAGGGCGAGCCAGGGCCACTCGGTGGCCCAGTGCGCGGCGTCGACCAGGGCGACCGGCGCCGCCTCGGCGGCCTCGGACGCGGGGTGGTGGCGCAGGTCGGCGGTGAGGTAGGCGTCCACCCCGGCCGCCCGCACCTCGGCGAAGAAGCTGTCGCCCGAGCCGCCGCACACCGCGACCCGGCTCACCAGCCGGTCCGGGTCGCCGGAGACCCGGACGCCCGTGGCGGTGGCCGGCAGGCCCTCGGCCACCTGCGCGGCGAAGGCCGACAGGGGCAGCGGGGGCTCCAGCAGGCCGATCCGGCCGGTGCCGCGGCGGCCCAGCGGGTCGGTCGGGTCCGGCACCAGCGGGCCGGTCACCCGCAGGCCCACGGCCTCGGCGAGCGCGTCCGAGACGCCGGGGTCGGCGTGATCAGCGTTGGTGTGCGCGACGTGCAGGGCGATGCCGTTGCTGATCAGCGTGTGCACCACCCGGCCCTTGAAGGTGGTCGCGGCGACGCTGGTGGTGCCGCGCAGATAGAGGGGGTGGTGGGTGACCACCAGGTCGGCGCCCCACTCGACGGCCTCGTCGACGACCGCCTGCACGGGGTCGACGGCGAACAGCACGCGGCCGACCTCGGCCTGGGGGTCTCCGCAGACCAGGCCGACGGCGTCCCAGGCCTCCGCCCACTGCGGCGGGTAGACCTCTTCGAGCGCGGTGATGACGTCGGACAGTTTCGGCACCTGTCGAGACTACCGTGCGCGCGGGGGCGGTCGGGCCTCGGCCGTTCGGCGACCTGGACGGCGGCGGGGCGGCAGTGCGGCGGGGATGGCGGCGGGTGTGCGGCGGCGGCGAGGTGGCGGCGCGGCTCGGACACGGGTGCCGATGGCGTACGGACGCGCGTCAACCTGCGGCGGGGGCGCCCGGGAGGGGCCGGCGCCGGTCGCACGCGCCCGTGCGCCCGGCGCCCACTGCTCACACGGGAGCCCTCGCACGAATTCGAAACCGCCTCCTGATCACCCTTACGAGTGAAGTGACCGGCTCTACGTTGAGCCACTCCCGCCTCGAAAGTAACTTCAGTCCTGCGAACGGGAGTTGCCCCGACAGTTGCCCCGACCGGGGGTCGGGAAGGCGCTCCGCCGGACACGGGCCCTGGCGAGACCGGGCCCGGGGCGGGCGCGGCCGGGGCTCCTGCCCCAGGCGCGGCACCGCCGTACCAGGGCGGTGCGCCGCACCGGGGCGGCACTCCCGTTCAGGGGCGGCACTCCCGCTCCTTCCGAGGAAGCCGATCAGGCCGGGCCGCACGCCCGGGTGCCGGAGCAGTGGGCACCCGCGGGCGGCGGACGAGACGAAGGGATGTGGTGGCGAATGGCGGCGGGCACATCGCTGCGTACGGCCGGGGGCGGGGAATCGGCGGGCCACGGGCCGGATGCGGCCGGACCGTGGCCGGAGACGACGCGGGCGGCGCTGGCGGACGCCGGCGGCCGGGGAGGCGGCGGCGACTGGGAGGTCACCGCCGGGGGCTTCTGGTGCACGGCCAGGCCGCCCGCGTCGGCTCCACTCCCGGAGCAGGGCTGGAAGCTCCACGTCAGCGCGGCCTCGGCGGTCGGCGAAGCGGTGCTCGCGGCCGTCGTACGGGCCCTCGCCGACGACCCGTGCCCGTTCAAGTTCGCCGCCGGGGAGCAGCGGCTGCGCGAACTCAACTCCCGTAACAGCGATCGGGGTTCAGCGGGCAAGTTCATCACCGTCTACCCGGCCGACGACGCCCAGTTCCGGCGGCTGGCCGCCGGACTCGACCGGGCCACCGCCGGACTGCCCGGGCCCGTCGTGCTCTCCGACCGCCCCTACCGGCCCGGCAGCCTGGTCCACTACCGGTACGGCGCCTTCGCGGCCCGCGCCGAGCTCGGCCACGACGGGGAGTACCGCTCCGTCCTGCACGGGCCGGACGGCGAACGGGCCGAGGACGTGCGCGGCGCCTCCTACCGGGCGCCGTCCTGGGCCCGGGACCCGCTGGCGACCGGTGCGGCCCGGCCGGGGGCGAAGCGCGGCGCGGGCGTGCTGCTCGCCGAGCGGTACGCGATCACCGCCGCCGTACGGCACAGCACCAAGGGCGGGGTCTTCCTCGGCCGGGAGGCCGCGAGCGGCGCCGAGGTCGTGGTCAAGCAGGCCCGCGCGCACATCGAGATCGACCGGGCCGGCACCGACGCCCGCGACGCCCTGCGGCACGAGGCCGCCCTGCTGACCCGGCTGGACGGGCAGGGCCTGGCACCCCACCCGATCGAACTGATCGAACGGGACGACTCCGTCTTCCTCGTGCAGGAACGAATCGCCGGACAGCCGCTCGGCGCGTGGGTCGCCGCCCGGCTGCGGCGCGACGGCAGCCCCGACGTCGACTGGGCCGAAGCCGGACCGGTCGCGCACGCCCTCCTCGACCTCGTCGAGCAGGTGCACGCCCAAGGGCTCGTCCTGCGCGACCTCTCCCCCGGCAACGTGATGGTCCGCCCCGACGGCCGCCTCCGGCTCGTCGACCTCGAACTCGCCGCCGAAACCGGCCGCCCCGCCGGCTCCGCAGGCACCCCCGGCTACCGCGCCCCCGAACAGGGGCCCGGCCGGCTCGGCCTCGTCCACGACGGCACCTGCGTCGCCGACCCGGCCGTCGACCTGTACGCCCTCGGCGGCCTGCTCTTCCTCCTCGCCACCGGCCACGACCCGCTGCTCCCGGACGACCTCCCCCGGGCCCGCCCGGTCACCGAACGCCTCGGCCGCTGGCTCGCCCTCGCCGCCCGCACCGGCACCACCGCCCGCCGCCTCGCCCCCGCCATCCTCGGCCTCCGGGCCGAACAGCCGGGGCAGCGCTGGAGCCTCGCCCAGGTCAGGGCGGAACTCGCGGGCGGAGCCACCGCGGGCGCCCGGCGCAGCGGAGACACGCACCCGGACCCGGCCGACGGCGGCGGAACCCCTGGTGCCGTGCACGGCCACGACACCATCGCCGCCGTCACTCCCCTGTGGCAGGCACCGAACCGGCGGAACACGCACACCGGGCGCCCCGACGGCCCGCATGCCGCCGGCCCGACCGGCGCCGCCGCCACCGCACCCCCGCAGCGAGCCGCCGACAGCAGTGCCGCGCCCGCCAGGGCCGGTGCCATCCGGGCCGCCACCGCTCCGCCGTGGCGCGCCGCGGCCCACCGGGCCACGCCCGCCGAGCACTCCGGCGACGCCCACGACGACCGTTCCGCGACCGATGCGACCGCCACGACCGGCGGCCCCCGGGCTACCGTCCGACCCGACGGCGCCGCCCCGGACGCCGCCTGCCGCGCGTCGGCCGGCCTCCTCGACCGGGTGCTGTGCGACGGCCTGCGGCAGCTGGCCGTCACGGCCACGCCGCTGCGGCGGGACCGGTTGTGGCCGGTCGTGCCCGCCGGGGAGCGGACGGATCCGTGCAATGTGCAGCACGGCGCCGCCGGGGTGCTGGCGGTGCTGGCGCGGGCGGTGGCGGCGGAGGGCCTGCCGGGCGGGGTGCGCGCGGAGGCCGCGCGGACGGCCCGGACGGCCGCCGGGTGGATCGAACGGCGCCTGGCCGCCGAGCCGGTGGTGCTGCCCGGGCTGCACTTCGGGCGGTCGGGGACGGCCTGGGCGCTGTTGGACGCCGCCCGGGCGCTGGGCGACGAGGGGCTGGCCGTTCGGGCCGCCGCGCTCGCCCGGCGGATCCCCGTCGAGTGGCCCAACCCCGACGTCTGCCACGGCGCGGCCGGCTCAGGGTTCACCCAACTCCGCTTTGCTGCCGAAGGCTTCACCGCCGAAGCCGCCGGTGACCCGGCCTTCCTCGACCGCGCCGCCCACTGCGGCCACGCCCTGCTCGCCGCCGCCCGGCGCGAGCCGTACGGGCGGGTGTGGCCGGTGCCGGCGGACTTCGACTCGGCGCTCGCCGGGATCACCCATCTCGGCTTCGCGCACGGCGTGGCCGGTGTGGGCGCCTTCCTGCTGGCCGCCGCCGAGGCGACCGGCGACCGCGACCTGCTGGCCGGCGCCGTCGAGGCCGGGCACACGCTCGCCGCGACCGTCCGCTGGGACGCGCCGCGCGAGAGCGCCTGGTGGCCGCAGAGCGCGGGCGATCCGGACCGCGTCCGGCTGGCGCACTGGTGCAGCGGCTCGTCCGGCGTGGGCACCTTCCTGCTGCGCCTCTGGCGGGCCACCGGCGACGCCACCGCGCACGGGCTGGCGCTGGCCGCCGGGCGGGCCGTACTGGCCGGGCGCTGGCACGGCGGGGTGAGCGCCTGCCACGGCCTGGCCGGCGACGGCGAGTACCTGCTCGACCTTGCCGAGGTCGCCGACGAGCCGGAATTCCGTTCCGGCGCCGAGGAGTTGGCGCAACTGATCGCTGCCCGGTCGGCGCTGCGGGGCGGCCTGCTGGTGCTGCCGGACGAGACCGGGACGGGCTGCGCGGCCGGCTACGGCACCGGCGCGGCGGGCGCGCTGGCCTTCCTGCTGCGGCTTCGGCACGGCGGCCCCCGACTCTGGGTGGATCCGGCTCCGCCCGCCGTACGCCGGCTCCAGGGCACAGGCAGCGGGGTGAGCGGGGCATGAACGTGGCCACCCGGACCGTCGCGCAGGCGCTGCGCCGACTGAGCTTCACCTTCTCCGCCGACGGCGGTCACGCCGCCTGCCTCGCCTCGGCCGCCGACGGCGGCTGGTACGTGGAGAGTTGGCGGCTGCCCTCGGACGGCGGGCCGGCCACCCCGCTGGCGTTGCCGCTGTCCGGCAACCGGTCGGAGAGCCTGCGTTCGCAACTGGTCGCGCTGCCGGACGGCTCGGTGCTGGTCTGCCGGCACGACGGCGAGCGGCACGACCTGGTCCGCCTCTCGTACGGCGAGAACGGCGCCGTGGAGCAGCAGATGGCCACGATCCGGATGCCCGGGCTGCGGCTGCTGCCGGTCCCGACGCCCCACGGCGCCGGTCCTCGGACGCCGGTGGCGCTCGCCCTCGGGACGGACACCCGCCCGGCGACCACCGTCTGGCTGGTGCGGACGGACGGCAGCGAGCCCGAACGGGTCGCCGAGATCCCGGGGTTGCACGGCGGCGGCGCCTGGCTGGACAGCGCCGGGGCGCTGCTGGCGCTGGACCGGGTGAACGCGGGGCTCGTCCGCACCGTGGTGCTGGACCTGCGCAGCGGCACGACCACCCCGCTGCTGGAGATCGGCGAGCGCAGCAACGACCGGCTGGTGCTGTTCGACCCGGACAGCCGGTTCGCGATGGTGCGCAGCGACGCGCCGGGCACCGACCGGCTCGGCTGGGGTGTGCTGGGCGGCGGCGAACCGCTGCGGTTCCCGGAGTGCCTGCACGTCGCGGGCATGTTCCTGCGGCCGGTCGCGCTGCGGCGGACGGCGGACGGCCCGCAGGTGGCGGTGCAGGTCGACCACGGCGCCGGCTCCGCGCTCGCCCTGTGGCGGGCCGCCGCCGGCCGGCTGGACCAGCTGCCGGTGCCGCCCGGCCGACTCGGCGCGGTCGGCCACTGGGGCGGGGCGGCGCTGCGGCTTCCGTACTCCTCGCCCGACCACCCGGCGGCGCTGGCCGCCCTGGACGTGGACGCGCTGCTGGCGCACGGCCCGGCGAAGGCCGGGTCCGGCCCGATGCCGATGCCGCTGCCGCTGCAACTGGCGCCGCTGGGCTCCGGCCTGCCCGGCCCGTGGCGGGACACCGTGCTGCCCTGGCAGCCCGGCGGTCCGCGCACCCCCCGCACCCAGCCGCCGGGTTGGCGGGTGGACGGCAGCACCACCCCCGGGGACGGCGGCCGCTGGCAGCCCGCACAGAGCCTCGAACTCGCCGGTCCGGCCGGGCCGTTGGAGGCCGTGGTGTACGGCGGGGACACCTGGCTGAGCAGCCCGCACCTGGTGCTGGCGCTGCACGGTGGCCCGGCGGACGCCTGGCGGCTGGAGTTCGACCCGGCCCTTCAGCGGATGGCCGCCGAGGGCCTGGCCGTGATCGCACCGAACCAGCGCGGCTCCACCGGCTACGGGGTGGCGCACGCGATGGCCATCCGGGGCGCCTGGGGCGGGCCCGACCTGGACGACGTGCTGTACCTGCTGGACGGCATCGCCGGCCAGCGCGCGGCACTCGGGCTGGAGCCGCCGGCCCTGTTCGGGGTCAGCTACGGCGCGTTCCTGGCGCTGCTGGCGGCCGCGCACGCGCCGTCCGAGCAGGTGTCCCGCTGCGCGGTGGTCGCACCGTTCCTGTCCGGTGCCCGGCTGCTGGCCGAAGCGGCACCCCCCGTACGGGCGTTGACCACCCGGCTGGCCGGCGACGAACCGATCACGGACGCCCGCGGCCCGCGCGACGTCCTCCAGCTGGCGCACCGGCTGAGCGCCCCGCTGCTGGTGGTGCACGGCAACCGGGACGAGGTCGTGCCGGTGAGCCAGTCCCGTTCGCTGCGGCACGAGTTGCTGCGGATCGGCCGGGTCGAGGGCGCGGACTTCCGGTACGTCGAGGCGGCCGGATCGGGCCACGAGGTGCTCGCCGAGGAGGGCGCGGCCGTGCTGCACGAGCTGCTGGCCGCGTTCCTGCGGACCGGCCGACCGGGCTGACCGGAGCCCCGGCACCTCGGTACGTCGACTCCTCGACACCTCAGGACGTCGACACCTCGACTCCTCGACACCTCAGGACATCGACACCTCGACTCCTCGACACCTCATCAGGACGTCGACACCTCAACACACAGACTCCCGGGCCCGACGCGGCCCGGGGCACCACCCCGGCGCGGCGGACCGAGCCGCCCGGGGGCGACACCCGATGCCCGCAGGCAGATCGCGGCGGGCATAGTTCCAGGGGAGGAACCCGATCATGGAGAACATGGTGGACTTCGAGACCGACCTCGCGGCGCTGCAGGACCTGCCGGAGACCGAGTCCGTCGAGCTGACCGGCCACGGCGCCGGCTGCCAGTACACCTGTCTCATCCTCACCTGCCTGATCTTCACCAACAGCTGATCCAGGCGGTGAGCCGTGGGTGCCGTCCCCGCCTGTCCGGACAGGCGGGGACGGCACCGTCCGTTTCCCCGCACATGCCCGACCCCCGACCCGACGTTCCGACGGGAGCTCCGACTTGCCCCGCCGCCCCACCGGCTGGACCCTCGCACTCGGCATCGCCCTGCCGGTCGGGGCCGCCACCACGCTCGCCCTGCCCGCCGCCCTCGCCGCGGCCGTCGACGCCGCCCTCGGCCACCGGCCCGAGTCCGGCGCCTTCGTGCGGCTCGCCCTCGTCCTGGGCGTGGCCGCCGCGGCCGACGCCACCGCCGCCGTGGCCGCCCCGGCCTGCTCCGCCGAGGCCACCGCCGCCCTGCGCGGGCGCCTCGTCCGCCACCTGCTCGCCCTCGGACCCGGCGGCCGGCTCCGCCACGGACCACCGCCCGGCGACCTCGCCGCCCGCCTGCTGGGCTCGGCCGGCGACGCGGGCGGCCGGCTGCCCGCCGTCCTCGGCGCGGCCACGGCGCTGCTCACCTCGGCGGGCGCGATCGTCGGGCTCGGGCTGCTGTCACCGTGGCTGGCGCTCGCCTTCTTCGCGGGCGTCGTCCCCGGCGTGGTGCTGATCCGGCTCTTCCTGCGCGAGGCCGGGCCGGTGTTCGCCCGCTACCAGGAGGTCCAGGCCGACCTTGCTGCCCGGCTCAGCGACGCCCTCACCGGACTGCGCAGCATCCACGCCGCCGGCGCCGAACAGCGTGAGGCGGCACGGGTGTTGGCGCCGCTACCGGACCTGTCCGCCGCCGGGCTCGCGCTCTGGGCGGCGCAGCGGCGCACCGCCTGGCAGGCCACCCTGCTGATCGCGGTGGTCGAGGTCGCGGTGCTCGCCACCGCCGGGGCGCTCCTCGCCGGCGGCACCCTGGCTCCCGGGGCACTCGCCGCCGCGGCCGGCTGGGCGGCCCTCGGCGCCGGGCTCTTCGAACAGGTCGAGGCGCTGGTCGCGGTGGCGCACGCCCGCGCCGGGCAGGCCCGGGCCGACGAACTGCTGGCCGTCCGCCCGGCCGAACCCGGCCGGGCGGCCCTCCCCGCCGACGGCTACGGGGAGGTCGTCCTGCGCGGCGTGGTGGTGCGCGACGGCGACCGGGTGCTGCTCGGCCCGCTCGACCTGACGATCCCCGGCGGCCGCACGGTCGCGCTGGTGGGACGCTCCGGCTCCGGCAAGTCCCTGCTGGCCGCGCTGCCCGGGCGGCTGCGCGACCCCGACGAGGGCGCCGTACTGATCGACGGCGTCCCGGTGGACGCGCTGGCCCCGTCCGAACTGCGGCACGCGGTCGGCTACGCCTTCGCCCGGCCCGCCCTGATCGGCCGTACGGTCCGCGACGCGCTGGCCGGCGCCGGCCCCGCCGAGGCGGCGGCCGCCCGCGCGGACGGCTTCCTCCAGCGGCTGCCCCGGGGCTGGGACACCCCGCTCGACGAACTCCGGCTCTCCGGCGGCGAACTGCAACGCCTCGGCCTGGCCCGGCTCCTGGCCCAGCCCGCCCGGGTCGTCGTCCTCGACGACGCCACCTCGGGCCTGGACCTCGCCACCGAGCACCTGGTCACCGAGGCCCTCGACCGCGCCACCCTCGGTCGCACCCGGCTGGTGGTCGCCCACCGCGCCGGCGTCGCCGCCCGCGCCGACCTCGTCGCCTGGCTCGACGCCGGCCGCCTGCGCGCCCTCGCCCCGCACGCCACCCTCCTCGCCTACCCCGACTACCGCGCCGCCCTGTCGGACACCGCCCTCCAGACGGCCGCCGTCTGATGGCCCGCCACCGCACCCCGCCCGACGGCGGCGCAGGAAGTCGGCCCTCTCGACTTCCCACGCAACCGCCCGCCCCGGCGCCCGGCACGAGGAGTCGGCATCGCCGACGGCCCGCAACAGCCGGAGCCCCGCACCGGCCCGGCGCGGGCCGACCGCCCGGCACCGGAAGTCGGCGTCGTCGACTTCCGGCGTCCGCCTCCCCCGGGTGGGTGCTGCTGTTCCGGCAACTGGCCGTCACGCGCGGGCCGCTGCTCCGGCTGCTCGGGTGGTCCGGGGTGGAGGCGCTGCCGCCGCTGCTGTCCGGGCTGCTCGTCTCGGCCGCCGTCGACCAGGGGTTCCTGGCCGGGCGGCCGGGGGCCGGGGTGGCCTGGCTGGCCGGGTTCGGCGCCTCGATGGCCGTCCGGGCGTACGCGGCGCGGGCCGGGTTCCCGCACCTGGCGGGGGTGGTGGAGCCGCTGCGGGACGCCCTGGTCGAGCGGGTGGTCCACAGCGCGCTCGCCCGGCCGTCGGCGGATCCGGCCGAGGTCGCCCGGCTCACCGAACAGGTCGAGTCCGCAAGGCAGTTGACCGCCACCCTGCTGCGCACCCTGCGCGGCGTCGGGGTCACCCTGGTCGCCGCCCTGGCCGGTCTGGCGCTGCTGGCGCCCGTCGTCCTGCCGCTGGTCCTGCTGCCGCTGCTCGCCGCCGGGTTCCTCTTCGCCCGTCTGCTGCGCCCGCTGGTGGCGCGGCGGCACGCGGTCGTGCTCGCCGAGGAGCGGCTGGCCGCCGAGGCGGGGCGGGCGCTGCACGGGTTGCGCGACGTGCAGGCCACGGGCACCCGGGAGCAGGTCGCCGAGGCACTGACCGGGGCCGCCCGGGCGAGCGCCGCTGCCTCCCGCGCCCTGGGCCGGGCCTCGGCCCTGCGCGCGCTGGTCGTGGCCCTCGGCGGCCGGCTGCCCGCCCTGGCCGTCCTCGCCGCCGCGCCGTGGCTGCTCGCCCGCGAGGCCCTGACCCCCGGCGAACTGCTCGGCGTCGCGACCTATCTGCTGCAGCAACTCGACCCGGCGGTGCGGACGTTGGCGGGTACGGTCGGCGGCTGGCTGCTCAACCTCGCCGTCGTCCTGGACCGCCTGGCGGCCACCACGATCGACCCGCCGGCGGACACCGCCCCCAGCGCGCTGCCGGGGAGAGCCGCGGGGCAGGAGCCGGAGGTACGGGTCAGCGGGTTGAGGTACGGGCACGGCGGGGCCGGGGCGCCGGTGCTGGAGGGGCTGGAGTTCGGGTTCGCGCCCGGGGAGCACGTGGCCGTGGTGGGGGTGAGCGGGGCGGGGAAGTCGACGCTGGCGGCCCTGCTGGCCGGGGTGCTGACGCCGACGGGCGGGGCCGTGTCGGTGGGCGGGGTGCGGCCGGACGGGCTGGCGGGGGCCGCGCGGGCGCGACTGGTGGCGTTGGTGCCGCAGGAGGCGTACGTGTTCCCGGGGCCGGTGCGGTCCAATCTGACCTGGCTCTCCCCGGAGGCCACGGAGGAGCAACTCGCCCGTGCCGTCCGCGTACTGGGGGCCGATCAGGTGGTCGCGCGGCTGGGCGGCCCGGAGGCCGTCCTGCGCGATCCGGGCGTGCTGTCGGGCGGGGAGCGGCAGTTGCTCGCGCTGGTGCGGACGTATCTGTCGCCGGCGCCGGTCGTGGTGCTGGACGAGGCGACCTGCCATCTGGACCCGCGTGCGGAGGAGCGGGTCGAGCGGGCGTTCGCCGCCCGGCCAGGGACTCTCGTCGTGGTCGCGCACCGGATCAGTTCGGCCCTGCGCGCGGACCGGGTGCTGCTGCTGGACGGCGGGCGGGGGGTGCTCGCCCGGCACGGCGATCTTCAGGTGCTGTCCCCGCTGTACCGCGAGTTGGTCGGTCACTGGCTGGGTTCGACGGCGGGTCGCGCGTCATGATCTCGATAGGATCTCGTCCGTTCCGGCCGTTATGGTGGCCGGGGCACGGGCCGCGATCACCGGCTGTGGCGCGTACCGAGCGCCCGATCGGGGACCCGACCGCGCGCCGCCAAGCGCCGGCCGGGCGCCGATGACCTGCACCCTCCGCACGGAAAAGACGATTTCTGATGTCCGACACCCTCACCGCCTCCACCGGACCCGCGGCCAACGGGACCGACGCCGACGAGAGCACCGCCGGGTACACCTCGTCGCACGGCCGGCACCGGGGCCGTTCCGCCGCCGACGACAAGCCCGAGGCCGACCCGCACGGCCGGCACCGCGCCGCGGCGGACCGGGGCTGAGCACACCCGCACCGGAAGGGCCCGTCAGGGGGAGCACCCCCCGGCGGGCCCTCGTCGCGTTCGGGCAGGGCCCGCGGCTCAGCGCCCCAGCGTCACGACCGTGCGCAGCGCCTCGCCGCTGCGCATCTGGGCGATCGCCTCGTTGACGTCCGACAGGTCGACGCGGTGGCTGATCATGCCGTCGAGGTCGATCCGCCCGGCCCGCCACAGGTCGACGACCAGGGCGATGGTGCGGGCCACCGGCGCCCCGCCGTAGAGCGAGGGCAGCAGGCGCTTCTCGTTGAAGAACAGCTCGCCCATGGTGAACTGCGCGAGGTCGTCCTGCGCGCCGGCGCCGATCACCACGACCGCGCCGCCGCGCCGGGCCGCGTCGTAGCCGGCCCGGACGGTGGCGGACCGGCCGACGGCCTCGAAGACGTAGTCGAAGCCGCCGCCGGGCAGGCCCTTCGCCGTCGCCCTGAGGTCCTCGGGGGCGATCGCCTCGGTCGCGCCGAACGCCAGTGCCCGCTCGCGGCGCGAGACGACCGGGTCGACGACGGTGATCCGGGCGGCGCCGCAGACCCGGGCACCCTGCACGGTGGCGACCCCGACCCCGCCCGCGCCGATCACCGCGACGGAGGCGCCGGGTTCGACCCGGGCGGTGTTGACGGCGGCGCCGACGCCCGTGGTCACCCCGCAGCCGATCAGCGCGGCGGCCTCGTACGGCAGGTCGGCGGGCACCTTGATGACGGCGTCCGCAGCGACCACGACCTCCTCGGCGAACGCCCCGGTGCCGTAGAACCCGGAGGCCTCGACCGCCGCGCCGCCGTCCTCGAAGCGGAAGCCGGGCGCGCCGAGCCGCCGCAGGCTGGCGATGCACAGGTGGCCGCGGCCCCGCTCGCAGTGCGCGCAGCGGCCGCAGGGCGCCATCCAGCAGAGCACCACGCGGTCGCCGGGGGCGAGGCCGGCCACGCCCTCACCGACCTCCACGACCTCCCCGGCACCCTCGTGCCCGGGGACGAACGGCGCGGGCTGCGGCAGGACGCCGCTCATCGCCGAGAGGTCGGAGTGGCAGAGGCTGGCAGCGCGCATCCGGACCCGTACGGCGCCCGGCCCGAAGCCGACGGCCGTCACGTCCTCCCGGACGTCAAGGGTCTCCTGGCCGGTCTTGTGCAGGACGGCTGCGCGCATGGGGCTGCTCCCGGTGTGCCTCGTGTGCTCGGTTCTCCACGGTCGGGCCCGATTCTGACACGGGCGACCCGACCCGACTAGAACACGTTCCAGGGCCGCTGTGGTCCGCCCCTCTACCGTCGAGTAGGGTCCGGGGCGAACGCGTTCGCGCACGTCCCGAGCCCGAGGAGCACCGTCATGTCCGACCTGCTGGAGAGTGTCCGCCCGGCGGCCGAGGTGCTGGCGGCGTTCGAGGCGGCCACCGGATTCATGCCGGTGGACGAGGGGCTGGCGCTGTACGCGGCGGCGGTGACGGCGGCGCGGCGCACCGGGCTGCCGGTGCTGGAGATCGGCACCTACTGCGGTCGCTCGGCGGTCCTGCTGGCGGCTGCCGCCCGGGAGACCGGGACGACCGCGCTGACGGTGGACCACCACCGCGGCTCGGAGGAGCAGCAGCCCGGCTGGGAGTACCACGACCCGACGCTGGTGGACCCGGAGGTGGGGCTGATGGACACCCTGCCGCGGTTCCGCCGGACGCTGCACGCCGCCGGGCTGGAGGAGCACGTGGTGGCGCTGGTGGGCCGCTCGCCGCGGATCGCGGCGCTGTGGGGCCGGCCGCTGGCCCTGGTGTTCATCGACGGCGGGCACACCGACGAGCACGCGACCGGCGACTACGAGGGCTGGGCCCCGCACCTGGCGCCGGACGGGCTGCTGGTGGTGCACGACGTGTTCCCGGACCCGGCGGACGGCGGCCAGGCCCCGTACCGGGTGTACCTGCGGGCGCTGGCCGAGGGCTTCGAGGAGGTCTCGGTGACGGGCTCGCTGCGCGTCCTGCGCCGGACCGCCGCGAGCTAGCCGCTCACCACCCGCCGCCCACCGCCCGATCCGCCAGCCGATCCGCCGCCCGATCCGCCGAGCGGCCCCACAGTCCTGCACGGATGCTCTAACGTCGTGCCGGAGCTGTCGGGCGGAGGTTCGAACGGTACGGTGTCCGCGCAGCACCAGGCAGAGCATCGGCGGACGGTGGGGGCTAGCGGCACATGACGGACCAGCACAACACCGCTCCGGCAGTCTGGGACCCCACCGCGCGCGGCGGCGCGGGCGGCTGGGTGCGCGGCCCGCAGCGACCCGCCGAGCCCACCCCGGCGCAGCCCGCCCCCGCCCAGCCCGCCGCACCGCGCCCCGGGGCCGCACCGCAGGACGGGGCCGCGCTGCCGCCCGCCACCGGCGCCGTCGGGGACCAGGGCCCGCCGCTGGGTGCCCGCCCGTACCTGGCCGCCCCGAAGCCGCCGTCCGTGCCGCCGCCGGCGCCGTTCCCCTCCCACGCGTCCGCGCAGACCCCGGGGCCCGGCTACGTGTCCGGCGAGGCCCCCGGCCCCGGCTACGTGTACCCGCCGCAGCCGCCCGCCGGCCCGCAGCAGCCCCCGTACGTCCCGTACCAGGGACAGCCCGACTACCCCGCCGACTACCCCTCCGGTTACCCCGCCGACTACGAGGACCCGGACGACGGGGACCGCCCGAACAACCGGAAGGCACCGCTGCTGATCGGCTTCGCGCTGCTCCTGGTGGTGGCGGTCGGCGGCGGCCTGCTGGTGGCCGCCCAGAACAGCGGCGACAAGAAGGACCAGGCCTCGCCCGCCCCGCCGTCCGCCTCCGCGACGTCCACCGGGAACCCGCCGACGGGCCCGGCGCCCACCGGTACGGACGCCGCGCCGAACGGCGCCACCGACCCGGCCTCGTCCGCCGCGGCGCCGTCCCCGACCGCGAGCGGTGCCGGCGCCAACGCCAAGACGCAGGCACAGGCCCTGGACGGCCTGCTCACCGAGGGCGAGAGCGCGAAGGCCCCGATCGGCAGCGCGGTCGCCAAGGTGAGCAGCTGCCCGGCGAAGGCCGACATCGAGAGCGCGGCGCAGGTGTTCGACAACGGCGCCAAGCAGCGCGACGAACTGCTGCGCAAGCTCGCCAAGCTGAGCGCCTCCGACGTGCCGGGCGGCGCGGACGCGATGGCGTCGCTGAAGTCCGCCTGGCAGCTGTCGGCCGACATCGACCGGGCGTACGCGAGCTGGGCGCGGGCGGTCGCCGGCCAGGGCTGCTCGGGCTCGGCCCCGAACACCGCCGACAAGAAGCGGGCCGACGAGCTCAACCCGCAGGCCACCCAGGCGAAGAAGGACTTCGCGGGCAAGTGGAAGCCGATCGCCGACACGTACGGCCTCACCCCGCGCACCCAGGACAGGATCTGATCCACCCGTGACCGGCCCGAACTCCCGACCGCCCCGCCGTTCCACCCTGCTGCGCGCCACCACGGCGGTGGGCGCGGCCGTTCCGCTCTGCCTGGCGGGCTGGCTGGGCTGGCAGTCCCTCGGCCACTCCGCGGCGGTGGGCGGCACCGCCGCGCCGGCCACCTCCCCGGCCGGAACCGCCACACCGGGCACCACCACCCCGGGAACCGCCACACCGGGAACCCCGGCCCAGACGCCGACGACCCCGGTGCCCCCGACCACCCCGACGACGCCCGCCCCGTCGAACACACCCGCCCCGTCGGACGCCCCGGTCTCCCCCACCGCGCTCACCGGCCGCACCATCCTGCTCGACCCCGGCCACAACCCCGGCAACTCCGCGCACACCGCCGAGATCAACCGCCTGGTCGACATCGGCAACTCCCGCAAGCAGTGCGACACCACCGGCACCGAGACCAACTCCGGCTACACCGAGGCCGAGTACACCCTGGACGTCTCCCACCGGGCCCGCGCCATCCTGGCCGCCCGCGGCGCGACGGTGGTGCTGGCGCAGGACGGCGACCGTCCGTGGGGCCCCTGCATCGACGAGCGCGCCCGGGCCGGCGCCGACGCGCACGCCGACGTGGCCCTGTCGGTGCACGGGGACGGCGGTCCGGCGGGCGGCAGCGGGTTCCACGTGATCCTCCCGGCGAAGGTGGCGGCCGGGAAGGCGGACAACTCGGCGATCGTCGAGCCGTCGCGCCGGCTCGGCCTGCTGCTGCGCGAGCGCTTCCGCGCCGCGACGGGCGAGCCGTACGCGGACTACACCGCGAGCGACGGCCTGGACACCCGCTCCGACCTGGGGGGCCTGAACCTGTCCACGGTGCCGAAGGTGTTCATCGAGTGCGGTAACATGCGCAACCCGGTGGACGCCAAACGGATGACGGATCCTCAGTGGCGGCAGCGGGCGGCCCAGGGGATCGCCGACGCGCTGACGGCGTATCTGACCACCCGGTAAGGAAGTTGGGCCGGGGCGGCCGACGGCGTGCGCGCCGCCCGGGTCGCGCCTTTGGCAACGACTTCGCCCCATTCCCGGTCCCGCCGTGCACCGGCGGTGCGGTTGGGCCTAGGCTTCTGGTCCGTTCGGGAGTTTCGGCCGGTCAGCCCGACCGCACGAACCGCCGTCCACGACACGTCAACGAGGGGAACGTTAGTGAATCTGCGCGCTCTCACCAGGGGAGACGCCGCCGTCGCCGGCGCGGCCGTCCTGCTCTTCATCGCCTCCTTCCTGCCCTACTGGACGGTGGACTGCACCGGCCGGTACTGCGGCGACACATCGCAGAACGCGTGGAGCACCCAGCTGTTCCCCATCCTGCCGTCGATCTACCTGCTCGGCATCGCCGCCGCGGTGCTGATCCTGCTGCACCGCTTCCAGGGCGAGGCCGCGGCCGGGCGCCAGGTGCTCGGCCTGCGGCTGGACCAGTGGGGCATCGCCTTCGCCGTCGTCGCGCTGTGGACGGCGCTGTGGTCGCTGGGCGGCGGCCCGTCCGGCGGCAGCTTCGGGCACGGCTTCGGCGCCTGGCTCGGCCTCATCGCGCTGATCGTGCTGGCCGGTGCGGCCGCGGCCGCGCCGCTGGTGCCCGCGCTGAAGGCCCCGCTGGTCGCCGACCGTCCGGCGGCCGTCCCCTACCAGGGCGGCTACCCGGCCCCGGGCCAGCCGGTGCAGCCCGGCCAGTACGGCTACCCGGCCCCGGGCCAGGACCCGAACCAGGCCCCGGCGTACGGCGCCCAGCCCGGTGGCTACGGCTACCCGGCGGCCGGCCAGCCGCAGCCGGTGCAGGCCGGCCAGCCGCAGGACGCGGCCGCCGCCCCGCAGCCGGTCCCGGCCGCGCAGCCGCAGCCGACCCCGGCCGCCCCGGCGGCCGACTTCGCACCGTTCTGGTTCGCCGTCCCGGCCCCGCGCTCGCTGGCGTCGAAGGACAACCCGGCGGGCGCCCCCGTCGGCGAGCTGGTGCCCGGCACCTGGTACCTGGCGGTCGAGCAGCGCGGCAGCGCGCTGGTCGCCCAGCTTCAGGACGGCACCGTCGGCCTGCTGGCCGACACCTCGGGCATCCAGCGCGGCTGACGCCCCCGCCGGTACGACGAAGGGGTGGGACCGGATCTCTCCGGTCCCACCCCTTCGCGTTGCCCGTACGAGCCTCAACCGTCGTGCGGGCCTCAGCCGTTCGCACCGGCATCGGCCACGGCTACGGGCCTCAGCAGCAGTCCTGGACCACCAGCCCGGCGGGCAACTGCTCCCCGCCGAAGACCGCGACCGTCGCCGGGTCGCCGCCGAGCGCGGCGACCGCGAGCAGCAGCGCGCCGGCCGTCCAGGTGGTGCGCTCCTCCGGCCAGACGGCGTCGTCCTCGAAGACGTACCCGGTCCAGTAGGAGCCGTCCTCGTGCCGCAGGTGCTTCTGGATCCAGCGCAGGATCTCCACGGCGCGGTCGGAGCGGCCGATCGCCCAGAGCGCGAGGGCGAGTTCGGCGCTCTCGCCGCCGGTCACCCACGGGCGGTCGCTGACGCAGCGCACGCCGAGGCCGGGGACGACGAAGCGGTCCCAGTCCCGGTCGATCCGTTCCAGCGCCGCGTCGCCGCGCAGTCCGGTGCCGAGCACCGGGTAGTACCAGTCCATCGAGTAGCGGCCCTTGTCGAGGAACCGCTCGGGGTGGTGGGTGATGGCGTGCCCCAGCCGGCCGGCGGCGAGCTCCCAGTCGGGCTGCGGCTCCTCCAGGTACTCGGCGATGGCCAGCCCGCAGCGCAGCGCGTGCAGCATGCTGGACGAGCCGGTGAGCAGCGCCTCGTCGGTGGCGGTGCCGTCCTCGTCGAGGCGCCAGGCGATCGGGCCGCCGGGCAGCCGCTGGCCGACGATGAAGTCCAGGGCGCGCCGGACGACGGGCCAGATCCACTCCAGGAAGGCGTCGTCGCCGGCGCTGAGGTGGTGGTGCCAGACGCCGACGGCCACGTAGGCGCAGAAGTTGGTCTCCTTGGCCCGGTCGGTGACGGCGCCGTCGGTGTAGGCGGCGTACCAGGAGCCGTCCGGGTTCTGGGTGGCGGCGAGCCAGCGGTAGGCGGCCTCGGCGGCGGCGTGCTCGCCGGCGGTGTCGAGGGCCATGGCGGCCTCGGTGTGGTCCCACGGGTCGAGGTGGTGGCCAGCGAACCAGGGTATGGCGCCGTCGGGAAGCTGTTCGGCCAGGATGCTGCGGACGGTGCCGGCGGCCTGCTCGGCGTCGAGCACCCCGTCGAGCAGCAGTGCCTCGGGGACGGCGGCGGTCATGCGTCCACGCGCCCGGGCTCGGTCCGCCGCGGCTTGGACGCGTAGGCGACGAAGCTCTTGCCGATGACCGGGTTGAGCGCCCGTTCGGCGGCCTTGGTGAGGGTGCTGATCACCGGGGTGCCGACGATGTCCCAGACCAGCAGCTGGTGGTAGGCCTTGACCGGCAGCGCCTTGTCGTTGTTCACGCCGACCGCGCACTTGATCCACCAGTACGGCGAGTGCAGCGCGTGCGCGTGGTGGGTGCCGTAGGGCTCCAGGCCGGCGTCCTTGAGCTTGCCGAGCAGTTCGTCGCCCCGGTAGATCCGGATGTGGCCGCCCTCGACCTCGTGGTACTCGTCGGACAGCGTCCAGCAGATCTTCTCGGGCAGCCAGCGCGGCACGGTGACGGCGAGCAGCCCGCCCGGCTTGAGCACCCGGAACATCTCGTTGAGCACGCCCTTGTCGTCCGGTATGTGCTCCATCACCTCGGAGATGATGATCTTGTCGAAGTAGTCGTCCTCGAACGGCAGCGCCAGCGCGTTGCCCTCCATCGCGACCGCCGACGCACCCTCCGGGGCCTCACCGGCCTGCTCCATCGCGGCGAACCACTTCTGGACCTCGGCGATCTCCTCGGCGTTCTGGTCGAGGGCGATCACGTTGGCGCCGCGGCGGTAGCACTCGAACGCGTGCCGGCCCCCGCCGCAGCCCAGGTCGAGCACCCGGTCGCCGGGGGCGAGCGGGAAGCGCGAGAAATCGACGGTCAGCACTGCAGGGCTCCCATTCCTTTTGCTACCAAGCGGACTTGACGCCGCGTCAGTTCGATCCGCTACCGCTCCGCACCGGGCGGCCGGGGCCGCCGGGCGGGCGCCGCGCAGGGCGGCCGGAGCGACTCAGGGCACGTACCGCCAGCCCGGCCCGGAGCGGGCCCGGGCGCCGGCGCCGGTGGCGATCGCCGCCCGGTAGGCGTCGGCGGTCAGCTCGGCGGCCCGCGCCCAGGTGAACCGGGCCAGCACCCGCTCCCGGCCGGCCGCGCCGAGCCGGGCGCGCAGCCGCGGGTCGTCCAGCAGCCGGCCGAGCGCCGCCGCCAGCCGGTCCGGCTCCCCCGGCGGCACGGCCAGGCAGGTCTCCCCGTCCGGCCCGGCCACCTCGGGGATCGCGCCGCCGGTGGTGGCGACCAGCGGGGTGCCGGTGGCCATCGCCTCGGCGGCGGGCAGCGAGAAGCCCTCGTACAGCGACGGCACGCAGGCCACCTCGGCCGAGCGGTAGAGGTCGACCAGCTCCTGGTCGGTCAGACCGCTGCGGAACTCGATGTGGTCCGCCAGCCCGAAGCGGCGCACCGCCTCCGCCACCGGGCCGTCCTCCTTCTGCGGCTTGCCGACCACCACCAGGTGCGCGGGGCGCTCGGTGCGCACCTTCGCCAGCGCCTCCACCAGGAACACCAGGCCCTTGAGCGGGACATCCGCGCTGGAGGTGGTGACGATCCGTCCGGGGACGCGGGCGATCTCCTCGGAGGGCGACCAGAGCCGGGTGTCGGCGCCGATCGGCACCACCGAGATCGCGCCCGGCGCGGCGCCCAGGTGCTCGGCGATCTCGCGCTGCGAGGTGCCGGAGACGGTGATCACGTGGTCCAGCCGGGCGGCGACCCGGCGCTGCATCCGGGTGAAGGCGTACCAGCGGCGCAGCGACAGCCGCTTGACCCGGGTGGTGGCCGCGTCCAGCTCCAACTGCCGGTCCACGGTGATCGGGTGATGGATCGTGGTGACCAGCGGGAAACCGTGCCGGGCCAGGCCGAGCAGGCCGTAGCCGAGCGTCTGGTTGTCGTGCACCACGTCGTAGCGGCCCTTGTGCCGGGCCAGGTACTGGCGGGCGCGCAGCGAGAAGGTCAACGGCTCGGGGAAGCCGCCGGTGCGCATGGTGGCGAACTCCAGCACGTCCACCGGGCTGCGGAACTCGCCGCGGGCGGGCGTGCGGAACGGGTCCTCGGCGCGGTAGAGGTCCAGGCTGGGCAGCTCGACCAGGCGCACCGAACCGGGGCCGTCGACCTCGTCCAGCACCGGGTACGGCTGGGCACCGATCACGTCCACGTGGTGGCCGAGCCTGGCCAGCTCACGGGAGAGGTGGCGCACGTACACGCCCTGACCGCCGCAGAAGGGGTCCCCGCGGTACGACAGCAGGGCAATCCGCAGCGGCTGCGCGGTCATCCTCGGGCCCTCATCTCTAGCTGCTATTCCTGTGCTGCTGCTGTCTCTGCGTTGGCGACGGCGCTGCCGCCGGTCGCTAAAGTAGATCAGGTTTCAGTGGCTGTGGAACTCGTCATCGACCATGTGAACAATGAGAGACCTCGAAGATACCGGCCCGTAGCTTTCCCTCAGGAGCCAGGGCTGGTGATTCCCGCCACGCCGACCCTGCCGACCTTGTGGAGCACGCCGCCACCCACGCGCCCCGGGAGCACTCCTTGCCGCCGCCGACCACCTCCACGAGCCCCACCACCCCGCCCCCCGCGCAGCCGGGCGAGCCGCCGCTGACCGCCCGCCAGGCCGAACGCCGGCGCCGGATCCTGCGGGCCGCCACCGCCCTGGCCGCCCGGGGCGGGTACGAGGCGGTCCAGATGCGGGAGGTCGCGGAGACCGCGCAGGTCGCCCTCGGCACGCTCTACCGGTACTTCCCCTCCAAGGTGCACCTGCTGGTCGCGGTCATGCTGGAGCAGTTGCAGGGCCTCCAGGAGCACATCCGGCGCCACCCGCCGACCGACCCCGAACCGGCCCCGCGGGTCGCCGACACACTCACCCGCGCCTTCCACGCGCTCCAGCGCGAGCCGCTGCTCGCCGAGGCGATGGTCCGGGCCCTGTCCTTCGCGGACCGCTCCGTCGGCGCCGAGGTGGACCAGGTCAGCACCGCCACCGGCCAGCTCATCCTGGACGCCATCGGCCAGTCCGGGCCACCCAGCGAGAGCCAGCGCGCGGCCGTCCGGGTGATCGAGCACACCTGGCACTCCGCCCTGGTCGCCTGGCTCTCCGGCCGCGCCTCGATCGCCGAGGTCCGGGCCGACCTGCACACCGCGGCCCGGCTGCTCACCCTGCCCTGACTGGAACCTGTTCCTGCCCGGGCGGGAGGGGCCGGCCGCCCCCGGCGGTTAGAGTCGACGGACAGCACAACTTCATCCCGTCCCTCCCCCGGGGGAAGCCGGTGCGAATCCGGCGCTGACCCCGCAACCGTGAGCCCGGCCCCCGTGACGGCCCGGGCGAGTCGGACCGCCCGTGGAGGGGCGAGCGGCCAGCCCGGGCCCGCCACGCGCACCGCCCGGCACCGTCGAGGACTACGGAACGGCCCCGCCGGGCCACCACCGCTCACCGAAAGGCACACCTCCACCATGCTCACCGCCGCCCGTCTGGGCGCCGCCGCCCTGTCCGCCGCGCTCCTCGCCGGCGCCACCGCCGGACCGGCCCTCGCCGACAGCCCCGCGCCCACCGCCGCCGCCGTCCCCGACGGCCTCTACGGCAAGGGCGACCCGACGTACGACGGCGTCTGGCGGCAGTCCCTCGCGCTCACCGCGCTCGCGGCGGCCAAGGCCACCCCGGCCGACTCCGCCGTCGGCTGGCTCACCGGACAGCAGTGCGAGGACGGCGGCTGGCCCTCCTTCCGGGCCGCCGGCGCCGCCTGCGACCCCAAGACCGAGGACAGCAACGCCACCGCCGTCGCCGTCCAGGCCCTCGTCGCCCTCGGCGGGCACCAGGAAGCCGTCGACAAGGGCGTCCAGTGGCTCAAGGCCACCCAGAACGCCGACGGCAGTTGGCCCTACAACCCCGGCAGCCCCGGCGACGCCAACTCCACCGGCCTCGCCGTGAACGCCCTCTTCGCCGCGAAGACCGACCCGGCCGGAGTCGCCAAGGCGGGCAAGAACGCCTTCGACGGGCTCGCTCTCTTCCAGCTCGGCTGCGCCGCCCCCGCCGACCAGCGCGGCGCCTTCGCTTACCAGCCCGACCCGTCCTCCGGTGCGCTCGCCCCCAACGCCCTCGCCAGCGCCCAGGCCTCGCTCGCCGCCGCCGGCGGCCACCTCCCGGTCGCCACCACCGCCCGCACCGACGCCGCGCCCAAGGCCCTCGGCTGCGACTCCGCCGCCGCCTCCACCGCGGCTGCTCCGGTCGCGCACGCCGACTCCGGCGAGGCCGCCGGGGCGTACCTCACCGCCCAGCTCGCCGCGGGCGGCAACCACCTCACCCTCACCACCCCCGGCGCCGCCCCCACCCCCGACTACAACGCCACCGCCTGGGCCGCCCTCGGCCTCATCCAGAGCGGCCACCCCCAGCAGGCCGCCGGCGCCGTCGACTGGCTCGCCAAGGAAGGCGCCGGCTGGACCAAGGGCGGCACCGACGCCGCCGCCACCGCCAGCCTCCTGCTCGTCACCCAGGCCGCCCAGCGCGACACCGCCCCGCTGACCGCCGAGCTCACCGCCCTCGGCCCGGCCCTCAAGGCCACCGCCGGCACCGCCCCGACGACGGCGGCGCCCAAGAAGGACGACGGCATCGGCCAGTACTGGCTGATCATCGTCGGCCTCCTCGTCGGCCTCGGCGGCGGCCTCCTCCTCAGCCTCCAGCGCAAGCGCGGCCAGAGCCTGTGACACCCCGCCCCGCGCGCCTGGGCCGCCTGGTCCGCCGCCGTGGCCGCCGCGCTCTCGGCTCGCGGCTCGGCTCGCTGCTCGGTGCGATGCTCGGTGCGGTGCTCCTGCTGGTCGCCTCCGCCGGGGCGCCGGCGGAGGCAGCGACGGGATACCGGTACTGGTCGTTCTGGCGTGCCGGCGGCGACGGGTGGCTGTACCAGCAGCAGGGGCCGGCCGTCGCCGTGCCGCCGGACGGGGCCGTGGACGGGTGGCGGTTCGCGGTGAGTCCGGACGGCGGGCAGGATGCGGCACGGCCCCGGACGGCGGGCGACTTCGCCGCCGTCTGTGCGGACACGCCCGCGCAGGCGGGCCGCAAGCGGGTCGCGGTCGTGCTGGACTTCGGCACGGCCACCGACTCCGGCTCCGGCTCGGCTTCGGGCTCGGGCTCGGGCTCGGCTTCCGGTTCCGGTTCCGGTTCGGGCGAGGCGCCGCCCGAGCAGCGGAGCGCGTGCGCCAGCGTCGTCTCGAACGCCACCTCGGCCGAGGTGCTGGCCGCCGTCGCCCCGCCGCTGCGCTACGACGCCAACGGCCTGCTCTGCGCCATCGCGGGCTTCCCGAAGGCCGGGTGCGCCGACCAGCTCGGGTCGGCGGCCAAGCCGGCCGACCCGTCCGGCGACGGCGGCGGCTCGGACTCCGGCCCGGACTCCGGCCCGGACTCCGGCCCGGACGTCGGCCTGATCGCCGGTGGCGCGCTGATCGCCGTGCTGGCCGGCGGTGCCGTCTGGCAGGCGCGCCGCCGCCGCACCTCCTGACGCCTCCCGAGCCCTTCTTCCCCCCTCCCGCACCCCTCCGGACCCCTTCACCTGGACTGACCCATGAGCACCGCCCGCACCACCCGACCGCCCACCGGACCCCGGCAACTGCACCCCGGGGCCTGGTGGTTGTGGGCGCTCGGGCTGGGCGCGGCGGCGACCCGCACCACCAATCCGGTGATCCTGCTGCTGCTCGCCGCCGTCGCCGGGTACGTGGTCGCGGCCCGGCGAGGCGACGCGCCCTGGTCGCGTTCGTACGGCGCGTTCCTGCGACTGGGCCTGCTGGTGCTGGGCATCCGGCTGGTGTTCGCGGTACTGCTCGGCTCGCCGATTCCGGGCACGCACGTGCTGTTCACACTGCCCGAAGTGCCGCTTCCCACCTGGGCGCAGGGAGTGCGGATCGGCGGCCGGGTGACCGTGGAGGGACTGCTCGCGGCGCTGTACGACGGGCTGCGCCTGGCCACCCTGCTCGCCTGCGTGGGCGCCGCGAACGCGCTGGCCAGCCCAGCCCGACTGCTGCGCGCCCTGCCCGGCGCGCTGTACGAGGCGGGCGTGGCGGTGGTGGTGGCGATGACCTTCGCGCCGAACCTGGTCGCGGACGTCCGCCGGCTGCGGGCGGCCCGCCGCCTGCGCGGCCGCACCGACCGGGGGATCGCCGCCGTGCTGAGCGTCGGACTGCCCGTCCTGGAGGGCGCGTTGGAGCGTTCGGTGGCGCTGGCCGCGGCGATGGACACCCGCGGCTTCGGCCGCACCGCGGACGTCCCGCGCCGACTCGCCCGGGCGACGGCCGCGCTCACCCTGGCCGGCCTGCTCGGGATCTGCCTGGCCGCGTACGGGCTGCTGACCGCGGGCGGCGCGGGCTGGGCGCCGCCGGTGCTGCTGCTGGGCCTGGCCGCCGCCTTCGCCGGACTGCTACTCGGCAGCCGACGATCCGTCAGGACACGCTACCGGCCCGACCCTTGGGCACTGCCCGAGTGGCTGACCGCCGGATCGGGCGCCGCCGTCGCCGGGTTGACCATCTACCTGTCCACGCGCGACCCGGCCGCCTTCGCGCCCACCGTCGTCCCGCCGACCGTCCCCGCACTGCCGCTGGCCGCCGTGCTGGCCGTACTGCTCGGCCTGGTACCGGCATTCGCCGCCCCGACCCCGCCCCGGAGGGCTTCGTGATCACCTTCGAGCAGGTCTCCGTCCGGTACGCGGACGCCGCCGCCCCCGCCGTCGCGGACGTCGACCTGACCGTCCCCGAAGGCGAACTCTGCCTGCTGGTGGGCCCGTCGGGCTCCGGCAAGTCCACCCTACTGGGCGCGGTGAGCGGGCTCGTCCCGCACTTCACCGGCGGCACCCTGCACGGCCGGGTCACGGTCTGCGGCCGGGACACCCGCGAGCACCGGCCGCGCGAACTCGCCGACCTGGTCGGCACGGTGGGCCAGGACCCGCTGGCGCACTTCGTCACCGACACCGTCGAGGACGAACTCGCCTACGGCATGGAGTCCCTGGGCCTGCCCGCCGACGTGATGCGGCGCCGGGTCGAGGAGACCCTCGACCTGCTCGGCCTCGCCGACCTGCGCGACCGCGCCCTCACCTCCCTCTCCGGCGGCCAGCAGCAGCGCGTCGCGATCGGCTCGGTGCTCACCGTGCACCCGCGCGTCCTGGTCCTCGACGAGCCCACCTCGGCGCTGGACCCGGGCGCCGCCGAGGAGGTGCTGGCCGTCCTCCAGCGGCTGGTGCACGACCTCGGCACCACCGTGCTGATGGCCGAGCACCGGCTGGAGCGCGTCGTCCAGTACGCCGACCAGGTGCTGCTGCTCACCCCGGGCGCCCCGCCCGTCCTCGGCGAGCCCGCCGAGGTGATGGAGCACTCGCCGGTGCACCCGCCGGTGGTCGGCCTCGGGCGGCTCGCCGGCTGGCGGCCGCTGCCGCTGTCCGTCCGTGACGCCCGCCGCAAGGCCGCCGGGCTCCGCTCCCGGTTGGACGGTCTGCACCCGGACGCGGCCCCTGTTCCAACCGTTTCGACCGACGCACCGATCGCCGCCGCCGAACGCCTCGCCGTCCGGCGCGGCCCCGTCCAGGCCCTGCGCGGCGTCGACCTGGCGCTGCACCCAGGCGAGATCACCGCTCTGATGGGCCGCAACGGCGCCGGCAAGTCCACCCTGCTGGGCAGCCTGGTCGGCCTGCACGCCCCCGCCTCCGGCCGGGTGACGGTCGGCGGACGCACCCCGCACCGCACCCGCCCGGCCGAACTGATCCGCCAGGTCGGCCTCGTCCCGCAGGACCCGCGCGACCTCCTCTACGGCGAGAGCGTCACCGCCGAATGCGCCGCCGCCGACACCGACGCGGACGCCACCCCCGGCACCTGCCGCGCCCTGGTCGAACGGCTGCTGCCCGGCATCGCCGACACCGCCCACCCGCGCGACCTCTCCGAAGGCCAGCGGCTCACCCTCGCGCTCGCCGTCGTACTCACCGCCCGGCCCCCGCTGCTGCTGCTCGACGAGCCGACCCGCGGCCTCGACTACGCCGCCAAGGCCCGGCTGGTGGAGATCCTGCGCGACCTCGCGGCGGAAGGCCACGCCGTCCTGCTCGCCACCCACGACGTCGAACTCGCCGCCGAACTCGCCCACCGCACGGCGATCCTGGCCGAGGGCGAGATCGTCGCCGACGGCCCGACGGCCGACGTCGTCGTCTCCTCCCCCGCGTTCGCCCCGCAGGTCGCCAAGGTGCTGGCACCCGGCCCATGGCTCACCGTCCGCCAGGTCGCGGAGGCACTGAGCGCATGAGCCGCCCCGCTCCTTCCGGTGCTCCTGCCGGTCGCCCCGTGCCCCTCGGCCGCCGATCCGTAGCGGTCCTGCTCCTGACCTCCCTCGTCGGCGTGGCGGCCTTCGGCTGGCCGCTGCTCGCCTCCACCAAGTCCGCCCTGGTCGGCCACGCCACCGACGCCCCCTGGCTGTTCGCCCTCCTGCTGCCGCTGCTCCTCGCCGTCGTCATCGCCCAGATCTCCGAGGGCCGCACGGCGGGCGGCGGCGCGCCCGGCCTGGACGCCAAGTCCGTGGCCCTGCTCGGGGTGCTGGCGGCGGCGGGCGCGGCACTACGGCCGCTCGGCGCGGGCACGGCGGGGCTGGAGCCCATGTTCTTCCTCATGGTGCTGTCCGGCCGGGTGCTCGGGCCGGGCTTCGGCTTCGTCCTCGGTTCGCTGTCGATGTTCGCGTCCGCGCTGCTCACCGGCGGCGTCGGGCCCTGGCTGCCGTTCCAGATGCTCGCCATGGGCTGGGTCTGCCTCGGCGCCGGCCTCCTCCCGGGCTCCGCGCGCCTGCGCGGCCGGCGCGAGCTCTGGCTGCTCGCGGGCTACGGCGCGCTGGCTTCCGTCCTCTACGGCACGATCATGAACCTCCAGGGCTGGCCGTACATCGCCGGGCTCTCCGGCTCCATCTCCTTCGTCCCCGGCGACCCGCTGCCCGCCAACCTGGTCCGCTTCGCCGCCTACTGCCTCACCACGTCGCTGGGCTGGGACCTCCCCCGCGCCGCCCTCACCGTCGTCCTCTGCCTCACCCTTGGCACCGCCGTCCTGCGTGCCCTGCGCCGCGCCACCCGCCGGGCCGCCTTCGACGCGCCGGTGACGTTCCGGCCGCCGGACTCCCGGCCGCCGAGCAGGTGAACTCCGCAGCCCCGCCCCCTGGTCGACTACGGCAAGGCCCGCGACACGCGCGGAGCCCGGCACTCCCCGCAGACCTGCCCGACACCCGCGACGGGCCGCCCGCACAAGCCGTCCCGCCCGGGGCACTCATGCCGACGCGGCCCCGACCCGCCGCCGCCCTGCGGGGTCAACGGAACGGGCGGCACCTTCGCCAACCGCCCCGCCAGCACCGCCCCCACGCTGTGCGTGACCCTCTCCGGCAAGGGCGCGGCCAGAATCCCCGCCAGCGCCTCCCTACTCCACCCGCCCGCGAGCAGCCCCTCCACCCGCGCGGCCTGGTCGCACAGCGGCTTGCCCGCCAGCGCCATCCTGGGCTCCCTGCGCCCGAGTTCGAGCAGCAGCGCCATGCCCGCCGTCAACTTCCCGGACGGAGGGACGGAGGGAACTTCCGCTTCCTTCCCCATCACCTTTCCGGAAGGGCTTCCCGCCTTCCCGGCGTACGTCACCCCAGCTCCGGGCCCACCGGCGGCCGGGGACACGGGAAGCGGCGGCACGGTGTGAACCGCCTTGCCCGTCACCGGCACTTCGTGCACCGAGACGATCGTCCGCACCTGCCCCGTCACCGGATCCCGCTGCGTCCGCCGCACGTAGTGCCCGGCCGCCTCCAGCTCACGGAGCGCCCGCGCCACCGTCGCCCGGCCCTCGACGCTCTTCGCCGCCAGCGTCCGGATGTCCTCCCGCGCACCGTCCGGCAGGCTGAGCAGGTAGCTGAGCAACCCACGCGCCGCCCAACTCAGCGAGTGCTTCCGGACGACGTGGCCGTTGTCGAGGATCGTGTACCCGGGCGAGTGCTTCGGGATACGATGAATGTGCATTCGGGAGCCCTTTACTCCTAGTGCCATTCCCCGGGGTGTTAGCGCACCGCCGGGGCTCACTTTTGCCGCGCACAGGCCGTCCCTCCGAACGCCCGCGCCGACCCAATGATCACCGTAATGCGCTAACTGAGCGTCAAACTCCCCACCACATCACCCAAACGGGCGGCGCAAGCGCACACCCCCCAGCGCGCCCCAGGCCCACAAGCCCGGAACACGCCCCACATCATGGGCGAGTTGCTACGTTCGACTCATGGCCGACTACGAAACCACGTTCCGGTCACTGGACGGCACGGAACTGTTCGGCACGGTCACTCCCTCCCCAACTCACCCAGCAGCACTCGCCGTTCTCACCCACGGAGCTGGCGTCACCCGCGAAGAGGGCGGGTTCTTCGACCGCTTGGCGGCCGGCCTCGCGGCCGCCGGCATCACCTGCCTGCGCTTCGATCTGCGGGCCCACGGCGCGAGCGCCGGGCGCTTCTCCGACATCACGATCGCCGCCATCGCCAACGACATCCGGGCGGCATCCGAGCACCTGACAGAGATCGCGGGTCGCCCCGGGCCTGTGCACGTGATCGCAGCATCGTTCTCCGGCGGGGCTGCGGCCCTGCACGCGGGCCATCGACCAGACGACGTCGACAAACTCAACGGCACCGGAGTAGTCGAACCGGGCCGCGGACTCCGCCTCCCGAACGGCCAGTTCGGCGCATTGCGCACAGTCGCCGACCGGCCCCGAAGCGGTATCGCGCCCCGCCTCCATCAGTTCCACCGGGACGCCCAGTTCGCCTCACGTACGCGGGCTTCCAGGTGCTCACGCCGCAGCCACAGCCACTCGCTGTTCGCGGCCTCGAACCGTACGAAGGCCCGAATGGTTCCGTCGCCGTCCCGCAACCACTCGCCACCCTGCTCGTCACGTACGCGGTAGCAACGCGCCGCCGGGTCCCAGCGGATGCCGTACCCGTGCGTGGCGGCCGGATCCAGCTCCCGCACCTCCTGCCGCGACAGCCTGGCCGCCCTCGCGGCGGCGATTCCGTCCTGCGCCATTCGCACACTCCCTTACGCACCGAACCCGAACGTCACTCAACGCTACGGGTTCGTCACTGTGCGAAGGGGTAGGGTTTCTGCCACCAACTCCGGCAGCCCGCTATGCGGCCATCCCGATCGACTCGGCGAGTCGACGCCCGGCCTCCTGGACCGGCGAACGGCCATCAATCAACCCTCGGACCATGGCCCGCGCCTCCTCGTTCCACCGGGCCGTCTCGGGCGCGACCGCAACGGCGTCCGTGAGCAGTTCCACCACGGACGCCGATTCCCCGCGAAGGGCGTGTGCCCGCGCAACCTCGATCAGATGGCGACCACGGCGCGGAATCGCCGTGACCTCGGCCACCGGCAACCGTCGGGCCCACCGAAGCGCGGTACCGGTCTGGCGAAGCTCGACCGCCACAGTGACCGAGTGCAACCCGACCGCCTGACGGGAGCCCGACGTCGGGGCGCTCCAGAAGCCTGCGGGAAGGCGCTCGGCAACGGCTGCCGCACGGTCGATCCAGCCCCAGGCCTCACCGGCCTCACCGGCGACCGCATGCGTGATGGCGGCGTGGAATGCCATGTCCGCCCACGCCGAGGCCAGTTCCGGAGAATCCCCGCGGACGGGGTCGAGCAGGCGAAGAGCTCCCTCGGTCAGTGACTGGGCGCTGTCCCACTGGCCGGACTTCCGGAACGCCTCCACCAGGAACCAGCACGCCTGCGCGATCGCCCGCAGGTCGTCCGATGCCCGTGCGGTGGCCAGCGCCCGTTCGGCGACCCGCCAGACCAGGTTGCCGTCCCCTTGGAAGGCCGCATACATCTGCGTCAGGTTCAGTGCGCCGGCGTACATCACCTCCGCCCGACGCCGATCGGCGCAGTCCTGATGCGCAGCTGCCAGGGAGGCCGCCGACACGAGCGCCGGCAGCAACTCCGCCAAGGCGGTCCGGTGGTCGCCTCTGGTCATCCTGGTCCGCCAGGCGTTCGCCAGCTGGACCTCGATGTGGTCGAGGTTGGGCACCGGCCCACCGGCCGACCCGAGCTGCGCACCGTCAACCGCCCGCCGGACGGAGTCCAGCGCCGCGTGTTCCACGCCTGAGTACAGCGCCCTGGGCATGCTGCCGTCGCCCGTCAACAACGAGAGATCATCAACCCCCAAGTGCTGAGCGATACGCACGAGCATCGGCAGGCGCGGCGGCAGCAACGCCCCGTTCTCCACCTGCTTCAGCCAACTCGGCGACCGCCCCAGCAGCGCGGCCAACACCGGACGAGACTTCCCTGCACGCTCCCGGTAGTACTGGATGCGCCGGCCAACGGGCAGAGCGGGATCCACAGCCATGCCACCAGCGTAGGGCCGCCGGGTCTCCTCGGGCAGCCAGAGAAAAGAATTGAGCACGCTCCGAATCCAGGCCTCCGGAGGGCGGGGTGGCCCCTCCTGCACCGACGCATCCCCGGTCCAGAGCGACGGGTCGCACTCTGGGTGGAGTCCGCACGGGCGTACAGCCGACACGGCAGACTGGCCGTGGGATGCGGGGCGCCCAGAATCGCGAAGAGCTGTGCGCCGGAAGACATCCGTCGGCGCTGTCCCGGAACTTCGCTGCTTCTGCCAGGAATTGGGAGTCCAGACTTGACCGACCAACGCGAGCCGTTCCTCTATGTCGTCGTCTGCGCCTCGGGCATCGCGGACGACGTCGGCACCTTGATCAGCGCCGCCCACGCCGAAGGCTGGAAGGTCGGCGTCATCGCCACCCCCCATGGGCTCGGGTTCATCGACCCGGAAGCCGTCGAGCGCCAGACCGGGTACCCGATCCGCTCGGCTTGGCGCACTCCCGCAATTCCCCGGCCCCTTCCCCCGGCGGACGCCATCGCCGTAGCGCCCGCCACGTTCAACACCATCAACAAATGGGCCGCTGGGATATCCGACACCCTTGCGCTCGGCATTCTCTGCGAGGCGTACGGGCTCGGCATCCCCACTGCCGTTCAGCCCTACGTCAACTCGGCCCAAGCAGCCCACCCTGCGTACAGCGAGAGCCTGGAACGACTCCGCTCGATGGGCGTCCTGATCGGCGACTACATCCCCCACAAGCCGAAATCCGGCGGAGGTCGCGACAAGTACAACTGGACCCACGTCCTCGACCTGCTTCGCCCCGTACTGGCCCCGGTCACAGAGCAGAACTGACAACGTGCGCCCCGGGACCAAGCCCCGGGGCGCACAGGCCGGAGCTGAGACAGCTGAAGCGCGCGGCACCCGCCCGGCCGGGCCCGCGCAGCGCCGGCCAACGGGCAGAGCGGGATCCACAGCCATGCCATCAGCGTAGGGCCGCCGGGTCGATCAAGGCAGCCGGAGAAGGGAATTGGGCACGCCTCGCATCCAGCCGCCCAGGGGATTCCGTCACGGCGACTACAGTCTCGCCGTGACCGACTCCCCGCACGAAGCCCTGGCCCAGCCGCGCACCGCCGCCGGTGTGCTGTTCTTCGACGAGGAGAACCGCATCCTCCTCGTGAAGCCGACCTACAAGCCCGGTTGGGAGATCCCAGGCGGCTACCTGCACGCGGGCGAGACCCCCAGCGAGGGAGCGGCCCGGGAGGTCAAGGAAGAGCTCGGCATCACTCCGCCGATCGGCCGCCTGCTCGTCGCCGACTGGGCACCCCACCCCGCCGAGGGCGACAAGCTCCTCTTCGTCTTCGACGGAGGGGTTCTTCCGACCGCCGAACTCGACCGCATCACCGTCGACCAGGTCGAGATCGGCGAGCACTCCTTTCACCACGTCGACCAACTCGACGTGCTCCTCATCCCCCGGCTCGCCCGCCGAGTCCACGCCGCATACGCCGCCCGGGCACAGGGCGAGACCGCCTACCTTGAGCACGGAGAGCCGCACGCGTAAACCAGGGGCCTCTGCGGCAACACCTTTCAAGAGGCACCGAGCCATCGCGACTCGACACGGCAAACCCGCCGTCCGCTACGAAGCGACCGCGCCGGTCACAGCCATCGACGAGTGGCCATGACCAGCTCGGTCATCGCTCGACGCCCGGCTCGTACAAAGGCAGGAAGTGGATGACCGGTTCCTCATACGGATGAGCCGCGCGCACTGCTCGCAGCACAGCCTCGGCCGACCCGTCTCGCGACCTTCCATGCGAACCTCCATGTGATCCTCCGCACCGGCCGATCTTCGGCCGAACCCCACCCCTCGTCACCGCAACGACTGCCAACGTTACGTACTGTTCTGAAAGGCGAGTTGACGACGAGTCAGCCAGCCGAACGCAGACGCCTAGCGACATACGAGGAGAGGGCCCGACATGTCCCGACCAGCACACATCGCCATGGTGAACATCCCGGCGCACGGCCACGTCAACCCCAGCCTGGAGGTGATGCGGGAGCTGGTCGCCCGCGGCCACCGGGTCAGCTATGTCAACGACCCGTCGTTCGCCGGGCAGATCGAATCCACCGGCGCCCAACTCGTGCCCCACGACACGACCCTGCCGATCGCCAAGGGCGGGGTCGACCCCAACATCGGGGCCGGCGTGCACACCATGATCTTCGAGGAGGCGCAGGCGATGCTGCCGCGACTGCGCGAGGCCTTCCACGACGACCGGCCCGACCTCGTCCTGTACGACTTCATGGCGTACGCGGGCCGGGCGCTGGCCGACGGCTGGGGCGTGCCGTCCATGCTGATCTCGCCGTCCATGATCATCCGGGAGGACTCCCACCTGGCGCGCTTCGAGATGGCGCGGGAGGCCTTGGAGGCGGAGAAGATCCCGGAGCGGTTCGCGCAGTGGCTCGCCGACAACGGCGTGCCGGCGGGCGAACCGTTCGGGTACATGCTGCGCCCGGATCGCGGGCTGGCGCTCATCCCGCGGGTGCTCCAGCCCGAGATCGAGCTGGTCGATCCCCAGATCTTCTCCTTCGCCGGGCCCTGCCTCGGCGCCCGCGAGCACCAGGGCGGTTGGACCCGTCCGGAGGGGGCGCAGAAGGTGCTGCTGGTCTCGCTCGGCTCCACCTTCACCCACCAGCCCGACTTCTACCGCGCGTGCCTGGAGGCCTTCGGCGACCTGCCCGGCTGGCACGTCGTGCTCCAGGTCGGCCAGGCAACCGACCCGGCCGAACTGGGTACGATCCCGGCCAACATCGAAGTGCACCAGTGGGTGCCGCAGTTCGCCGTGCTCCAGCAGGCCGACGCGTTCGTGACCCACGCCGGAATGGGCGGGTGCAGCGAGGGCCTGTACTGCGGGCTGCCGATGGTCGCGGTACCGCAGGCCGCCGACCAGTTCGACAACGCGGACCGGCTGGTCGAACTCGGCGTCGCCCGCCGGCTGGACACCCCCCAGGCCACCCCGGAGGCGCTGCGCTCCGCCGTACTGGAGCTGACCGGCGACCCGGCGGTGACCGCCCGGCTGGCCGAGCTCAGCCGCGAGGTCCGCGCCGGCGGCAGCGCGGCCAGGGCCGCCGACCTGGTCGAGGCCGCCCTCATCTGAACCACCCGTCCGCCACCGCCCCGCCGCCTGGGGCGGTGGCGGACACCGCACCGGCCGCCGGGCCCGCACCGCCGCTCCCTCCTCCCCAGGAGACCCTGTTGACCGAGATCATCCTCATGTCCGACCCGCAGGTGGCCGCCGTCCTCGTCCAGGACTGTGGCGACCGCCTCCTGGACGTACGCGAGCACGAACTCCTGCTGGACGGCCGCAAGCGCGACGACGCCGGGGCGTTCGCCCACCTGCGGTCCGGCGTCCTCGACCGGCTCCTCGACGCCCAATCGCACCTCCCGGACGGCCTGCGGCTGCTCTTCGTCGAGGGCTACCGCCCGCCGGCCCTCCAGCGCCGCTACTTCGACGACTACGCCGCCGAGTTGCGCGCCGCGCACCCCAACTGGCCGGCCGCGCAGCTCCGCTCGGCCACGAGCCGCTACGTCTCCCCGCCCGAGATCGCACCACACAGCGCCGGCGCCGCCGTCGACCTCACCCTGGCCGACGCCGACGGCCACGAACTCGACCTCGGCACCCGGGTCAACGCCAACCCGGAGGAAAGCGCCGGAGCGTGCTACACCGACGCCGCCGACCTCTCCCCCGAAGCCCGCACCAACCGGCAACTCCTCAGCCACACCCTCACCCGCGCCGGCCTCGTCAACTACCCCACCGAGTGGTGGCACTGGTCCTACGGCGACCGCTACTGGGCCCTCACAACAGGCGCACCCGCCGCCCTCTACGGCCCCCAACACCGATAGCCCTCACGCGACTGCCCTCCCACGCCCGCCGCAAGCTCCGCCCGACCCGCCGACGACAGGACGGGCCACCCAGAGCGCCCCGGGGCTCGGAAGCCCCGGGGCGCGTCGGTCACTCGGTGAGGCGTCAGGCCTTGGGGCCGGCGGACTGGACGACCTCGAAGGACCAGAGGGTGGAGCCGGAGGCGGCGGGGCGCTTGGGGGCCTCGCCCTCCGGGGCGGCGGGGCGGTGGGCGGCCTGCATGGGGCCCTCCATCCACGCCTTGAAGTCCTCCTCGCTGCGCCAGCGGGTGTAGACGAGGTACTGGTCGGTGCCCTCGACGGGGCGGAGGAGCTCGAACCACTCGAAGCCGTCCGAGTTCTCCACCGCGCCGGCGCGGGAGGCGAAGCGCTGCTCCAGGACCTCCCGCTGCTCGGCGGGAACCGTCAGTACGTTGATCTTGACGACGGACATGCCGCTCCTTCTGCTCCGCCGGGGCCGCGGGTGCGGCCGCCGGTCCGGTGACTGTCTGCGGTCAGCAGTCTCCTACACCTCACACCGTACGGGTCGGGCGATCCGGGGCCTGTCGATCGTGACGCCCTGCGGCAACTTGCCCGAAGTGCAGGCGGAGAAGGTGCGCGCAAGCCTGGTTGGAGAACCCGAAATCCAACCGAATGGGGCACAGCCATGGGTATCGGCGACAAGTTCCGGGACAAGGCCGAGCAGTTGGAGGAGGAGGCGAAGTCGCGCCTCGGCAGCAAGGCTGGGCGTTACGGCTGTCCCCAGCGCTCCTGAGAAGAGTCCCCGCACCGTCCCATCCCTTATCGGGTGAGGTCAGATGCGAGCACTCTTCCCCGTCTGCACTGTGAGGCGGGCTACGCCTCCGGCGGCACGCTGTAGCGGCTCAGGACGTCGTCCGCCGTGGACTTGTCCAGCAGGCGCAGTTCCCACGGCCCGGAGTTGACGTCGAAGTCCTTGCCGAAGCCAACCCACTTGCCGGCCATGCGGCGGCCGGTCGGGTCGACCAGCAACTGAATGGCGCCGTGGTACCTCGCCCCCTGGTAGTAGCCGTCCTGCGCGGTCTGTTCCACCCAGGAACCCGTCACGACGTTCCGATCAACAGTGAGATCGAATGACAGTGGCGAGTCAGGGTTGGACGACGCACCGGGCAGGGATCGCCCCGTGATCCGGTTCCCGCTCTGGGACAGCACGACGTGATGCAGGCCGGTGAACGTGTTCTCCCGACTGCTGCTGTAGAACTCGTAGTGGCTGACCCATACCCCCGAGTAGTCCTCACCGGTAGGAGTGGGCGCGGCCTGCACGGGCACGCCCGGTTCATCACTGGTCACGTCGTGCCCTCCCATACCGTCCACGCTGACCCTTGGCGGCAACTGTGGCGAGTCGAAGCCGAGGCGGTCAACGGGAATCTTGGTGACAGCTTCAAGGGCTCGAACGTACACCGGGCGGGGATACCGCACCTCTCCCGACTCCCAGCGCTGAACAAGGCGCTTGCTGGCGTCGTTCGGCTCCCCTTGGTCGTCCCCGACCGCCCGCAGCCGCTTCGCGAACTCGTCCTGACTGAGACGGAGCCCGAGGCGTACGGCCCGAAGGGTCTCATTCGGCGTAGTCATGGCTAGACGATAGGCCCAAACGTCGCCCAACGACGCCGAAGTGACGTCTTGCCACAACTCCGGAGTGACGCCCTCACGCCGTCGCAATGGCTCACAAGGTCGGGGCACGATCAGCCTGCTGACAGTCGGAGGACCACGGAATCGGAGTCGGAGAGCGGTGACGATGACACGCGAGGACCACGAGGCCGATCGACACAGGCGACCGCCCGGCAAGGGCGCCAGCCCGGCCTTGATCGCCGCTTGCCGCGCCGACTACCGCGAGGCCAAGGCGGACGACGACCGGCGTCCCCCGGACCCCTTCAAGTACGCCCCGCTGGGGTGGGAGGACGTGACCAGTGGCGCCGCCTGACAGCCGGCCGAGGTGTGCCGTGTGCGCATCCTTCGACAAGATCGACCACGCGTTCGCGGAGTCGCCCCAGCTTCCGGATCAGTCGGTGCTGCGCGAGATCGAACTTCGCCGCCTGGCGCACGAACTCATCTGCAAGGCGGTGGCGCGTGTCGCTTCGTGAGATCGCTCGGCGGAGACCGGACACGCCCGCCCCAAACGCTGATCAGTGCCCCGGCTGCCAGTACTTCGACTTCGCGCAAGCGCAGTACCCGGCCGAGGATTTCCCCACGATCGCGCGGAACGTGGCGCGTAGGCGGGCGCAGCACATCGCGGACGGCGAATGCCCGGTAGTGCACGATGCCGACGAGTGAGCCGGAGTACCTGCCGCCGGACTGGACGAGTTTCCTGGGCGGACCAGTGCCGTACCCGGTTGACCAAGGCGACCAGGACAGCGCCGAGGAGGACGCCTTGCCGCCCTTGGGGCCCGTCCCCGACTCGCCGACCATGGCCCGCCTCAGGATCGCGACGGCGATCGCCAACGCCCGCTCCCGCTGGGGGATTTGAGACTCCCACTCCAAGAGGGTGGGGACCGCAAGGGAAGATCGAGAGAGAGGACAGTGCAATGACCGCCCGTCCCGAATTCGAGTTCGTCACCATCGCGGCGTGCCAGAACACGGTGCGCAAGGCGTGCCCGCAGGTGGCCACCAACATCCCCGGCGTCGTCGCCTTGCGCGACAGCGAGCGGCCCGGTGAGGTGGTCACCATGACCCGTGAGGCGTGGGCGGAGTTCACCTACGCCGTCAGGTGCGGGAAGTTCGACCTGAGCGCGTAGGAGAGTAGTGGACTGTCCGCTGTGTGATCAGCCCGTCGCGTTCGACCCGGAGACAGGCCAAGGCTTCTGCTTCCGGTGCGACCAGTGGGCGACCGTCTACCCGGATCAACCGGATCCGTACCGGTACACGCCCAAGAATCGGCCCTACCGGCCGAGAAGGCACGACCCGAACGACCACCCGGGTAGCAACGGTGGGCAGTCCACGCCCGCATGACCCCGAAAACAGCCCCGCCCATACGTCGTCCCCCGTGACGCATGGGCGGAGCTTCGCCGTTCGGCGACAGTTCCCTCGACGGCCGTGCAGCTTATGTGAGTGGCTTGACACATTCGTTGATCTTGACGACGGACATGCCGCTCCTTCTGCTCCGCCGGGGCCGCGGGTGCGGCCGCCGGTCCGGTGACTGTCTGCGGTCAGCAGTCTCCTACACCTCACACCGCGCGGGTCGGGCGATCCGGGGTCTGTCGATCGTGACGCTCTGCGGCAACTTGCCCGAAGTGCAGGCGGAGAAGGTGCGTGCAAGCCTGGTTGGAGAACCCGAAATCCAACCGAATGGGGCACAGCCATGGGTATCGGCGACAAGTTCCGGGACAAGGCCGAGCAGTTGGAGGAGGAGGCAAAGTCGCGCCTCGGCAGCAAGCCCCCGAAGGGGGACGACGCCCAGCAGAAGGCCGCCCAGACCCAGCAGCAGGGCCAACAGCAGGGTCAGCAGAACCTGGACGACCTCCAGGACGACATCGACGACCGGAAGTAGCGGCGAGGACCGGGCGGGGACGGTCAGGGGTAGGCCCTCGACCGTCCCCGCACCCGTGCCCGGACCGCCGGACCGCCTCGCGGGTCAGGCGATCCACGGCGGGAGGAGGCGCTCGGCGTCGCGGGGGGCGAGGCCGCAGGCGCCTTCGGGGGTGACGGCGTCGGGGTTGTAGGCGTGGGCGGGGGACGGGCCGGCGACGATGGCGGTGAAGCCGTCGGCGGTGGTGATCTGGCGGGCGAGGTCGGCGGGGAGGACGAAGGTGTCGCCGGCGGTGAGGGGCACCGGGCCGTCGGGGAGGGTGACGATGGCGGTGCCGGTGAGCAGCGTCCAGATCTGTTCGACGTCCATGGCGTGCAGCGGGCCGCTCTTTCCGGCCGTCATGTCGACCTGCCACAGGGCGAGGGCGGTTGAGCCCTGGGTGGGTGAGGCGTAGGTGGTCATGACGGCGTTCGGCGTCTCGGTGCGACGGGCGTCGGCGTGGCGGATCACGGGCATGGCGAGGGAACCCCCTAAGATGGTCAATGGCATTGTCTATATGGTCAATGAGGTTGTCTACCTATGTCAAGCGAGCCCGCGAGCACACCCACCAGCGCACCCACGAGCGAACCCGCCCCGCCCGGCTTCGAGTTGCCGCTGCGCCTGCTGCTCGCCTTCCGGACGATCATCGACGAGCTGCACGAGCGCATCGCCCGCGAGGGCCACCCCGACCTGCGGCCCATGCACGGCTTCGTCTTCCAGGCGATCGGACCGCACGGCACCACCGCCGTCGAACTCGGCCGCCGGCTCGGCGTCTCCAAGCAGGCCGCCGGCAAGACCGTCGAGAACCTGGAGCAGCTCGGCTACGTCGAGCGCGGCGGCGACCCGGCCGACGCCCGCCGCAAGGTGGTCCGGCTGACCGCCCGCGGGGTGGACTGCCTGGTCCGGTCGGCCCGGATCTTCGACGAGCTGCGCGCCGAGTGGTCCGCCACCCTGGGCGAGGAGCGCCTGCGCGAGGTGGAGACGGCCCTGCGCCTGCTCGCCCCCGGCGACCCGTTCCGCCTCGACACCCCTCGCTGGTTCGGGAGTCCGTGAGGGAGGATCAGGAGCGACACGAACCAGGGGCAAGCGGAGGGAGAAGCGGATGAGACGGCTGGGACGGACGGTTGCGGCGGCGGCCGTACTGGTGCTCGCGGCGTGCTCCTCGCCGGCCCCCGAGTCACCGGCCCCCGAGTCACCGACCCCCGAATCACCAGCCCCCGAGCACATGTCCCCCGAGGCCCGCGGCTACCTCTCCGAGGCCCTGGACCTCATCCAGCGGAAGTCCCTCAACACCTCGAAGGTGGACTGGCCGAAGCTCCGCACCCAGGCCTTCGCCCAGGCGGCCACGGCCCGCACCCCGGCCGACACCCACACCGCGATCAGCGCCGCCGTCACCGCCCTCGACGACCACCACAGCCGCTTCTACCCGCCCGACCAGGCGGCGAGGGTCGACGCCGACCCGGAGGCAGTGAACGCCCCGACCACCCGGCAACTCCCCGGCCGAATAGCCCAGTTGACCCTCCCGGCGGTGAACGGATCGGAGCGCACCTACGCCGAGTACGTCACCCGCGGCCGTGCCGCCGTCGCCGAAGCGAGCGCCTGCGGCTGGGTGGTGGACCTGCGCAACGAGACCGGGGGCGGGATGTGGGCCCCGCTGGCCGTCGCGGCGCCGGTCCTCGGCGACGGCCCGCTGGGCGCCTTCGTCACCGCGGACGGCACCCGCAGCACCTGGTCGGTCCGCGACGGCGTGCCGTACCTGGACGACGCCCCGCAGGCTTCCCCCGCCACCCAGCACGACAAGGCGCCCACCCACCACGACAAGACGCCCGGAACGCCCGTCGCCGTCCTCACCGGCCGCGCGACCGGCAGCGCGGGCGAGGCGGTCGCCATCGCCTTCATCGGCCGCCCGGCCACCCGCAGCTTCGGCCAGCCCACCTACGGGGTGCCCACCGGCAACGCCGCCCACCGGCTGTCGGACGGCGCCGTCCTGCTGCTCACCGGCGCCGCCGAGGCCGACCGCACCGGCAGGGTGCACGAGGGCCCGATCGAGCCGGACGAGGCGGTCGAAACGGCCGACCCCCGCAAGGACGACGACCCCACGCTCGCCGCCGCCGTCACCTGGCTCTCCCACCAGACCCCCTGCGAGGCGGGCTAGAACGACCGCCCCTCGCCCCGGTACGGCGGCTCGTGGGCCGGTCGGTCGGGGCGGTCGCGCCGGTCGGCGCAGAGGGTGGAACTGAGGCGGGTGAGCAGGTCGGCGAGGTCGGCGTACTGCTGCTCGTCCCAGTCGCCGAGCAGGTCGGCGAGTTGCGAGCGCCGGGCGGCGACCAGCTTGACGGCCGCCTCCGCCCCCGGTTCGGTGAGCCGTAGCGGCAGCCCGCCGCTGCGGACGGCGAGGCCCCGGCCCTCGACTTCCCGGACGGCGCTCTCGATGACGGCGATCGGGATGATCCGCCGCTCGGCGAGTTCGGCCGGCTCGACCGAGCCGTGGTGGTGCATCTGCAACAGCAGCCAGCTGGAGGCGGGTTGGAGGTCCAGCCCGGCCCCCTCGGTGATCCGCCGGAAGAGGTCGCGCCGGGCCTCGCGGGAGCTCAGCACCGAGAGCGCGCGGGCGATCTCGTCCAGCGACGAGCGTTGGACGGGGTTGAGGCCGATGGATCCGCTCAGGTCGGGCGCGGTGGCGGTGGAGCGCAGCTTCTGCTCGCGCAGGAACAGCGACAGCACGAAGGCGACCATCGCGACGGGCACCGCGTACAGGAACACCCTGGTGATCGACTCGGCGTACGCGTGGTGGACGGCTTCCTGCGCGACGGCGGGCAGCCGGGTGATCACCCGTGGGTCGGAGGTGATGGCCTCGGGGTGGAAGCCAGGCGGCAGCGGCAGGCCGGTGAGGGCGTCGGCGAGCCGGTCGCGCAGCCCACTGGCGAACAGGGTGCCGAAGATGGAGACGCCGAAGGAGGCGCCGATGGAGCGGAAGAAGGTGGCGCCGGCGGTGGCGACGCCGAGGTCCTGGTAGCCGACGGAGTTCTGCACGATCAGCACCAGTACCTGCATGACCAGGCCCAGCCCGAGGCCGAAGACCAGGAAGTAGAGGCTCATCTCCGTGGTGCTGCTGTGCTCGTCGAGCCGGGAGAGCAGCAGCAGGCCGACGGTGGTGACGGCCGTCCCGGCGATCGGGAAGATCCGGTAGTGGCCGGTGCGGGCGACGATCTGGCCGGAGCCGATCGAGGTGAGCAGCATGCCGAGCACCATCGGCAGCATGTGGATGCCGGACAGGGTGGGCGAGACCTGCATGACGACCTGGAGGAAGGTCGGCAGGTAGGTGAGGGCGCCGAACATCGCGAAGCCGACCACGAAGGAGATCACCGCGACCAGGCTGAACGTCCGGGAGCGGAACAGCCGCAGCGGCAGCACCGGTTCGCTGGCCGTCCGCTCGACCAGGACGAAGGCGAGCAGCAGCACCAGGCCGAGCACGCCGAGCCCGACGATCTGCCAGGAGGTCCAGCCCCAGGTGGTGCCGCCGAGGGAGGTCATCAGCACCAGGCAGGTGGCGACGGCGGCGATCAGCACGGTGCCGAGGTAGTCGATCCGGTGCCGGCGCCTGACCTCCTGGCCGTGCAGGACGGCGGCGATCACCACCAGGGCGACGATGCCGATCGGCAGGTTGATGTAGAAGACCCAGCGCCAGCTGAGGTTGTCGACGAACAGGCCGCCGAGCAGCGGCCCGAGGACGCTGGTCACGCCGAAGACGGCGCCGAAGAGGCCCTGGTACTTGCCGCGGTCCCGGGGGGAGACGAGGTCGCCGACGATGGCCTGGGTGAGCACGATCAGCCCGCCGCCGCCCAGGCCCTGCAGCGCGCGGAAGGCGATGAGTTCGCCCATGTTCTGGGCGATGCCGCAGAGTACGGAGCCGAGCAGGAAGATCACGATGGAGGCCTGGAAGAAGCGCTTCCGGCCGTACATGTCGCCGAGCTTGCCCCAGAGCGGGGTGGCGGCGGTGGAGGCCAGCAGGTAGGCGGTGACCACCCAGGAGATGTGGTCCAGGCCGCCGAGGTCGCTGACGATGGTGGGCAGCGCGGTGGAGACGATGGTCTGGTCGAGGGCGGCGAGCAGCATCGCCAGCAGCAGGGCCCCGATCGGCACCCAGAGGTTGGGGGCGGTGACCTCCGGCGGGCCGGGCTCGTACGCCGGGCTGCGGTCGGACGCGGCGCGCGAGTCCGTCATGGCGGCTCCGTAGGGTCGCGGGCCCCGGCCGAGGCGGCGGGCCCGTGCGGATGATCACTCCCAGCTCACCATGCTGTCAGAAATGCCCCGGTTTGCTCCCTCGGATTGAGCCGAACGTAGCCTCCGGGCCTGCCCGAGCGGACCCTCCGGGCCTGCCGACCCGGGACGCACCGAGCCGAGCCGACCACACCCACCGCACCGACCCGACCGCCGGCGCCGGGGACATCCGCCACCCCCCGGCCGTTCCTCGGGAGACAACCGCCACCAACCGGCACAACACCCCCGCCCGGGTCCGGACGCCCCTGTCCCCCCTCCGGGACGTCCTGCATAATCAGGCGCGATCGTGAGCCCGGGAACCGCCCCGGGGCACGGAGACCGCCCGAGAACCGAGGAGGACCGGCCGATGCCGGACCAGCACTGCCCGACGTGCGGCACCGCACGCTCCACCGGGTGCGGCTGCGTCCCGGACCCGAGCCTCACCGAGACGGCCGTCCTCCCGCACCTCGAAGGCCCGCCGCTGGTCCGCCCGTACGTGCCGCAGGCGGTCGGCCAGGTCGCCGAGGAGCCCGTGGCGGACGTCCCCGCCGTCGACCCGTTCGCGACCGCCGTCCTGCCGCCGGTCGCCCCGGGACAGCCGACCCCCGTCCACCCCGCCGCGCCCCCGCCCGCCGCTGCCCCGCCCGTGGTTCCCCCGCTGGGGCCGGACGCCGACGCCTACGCCACCACCGTGCTGCCGCCGGTGCCCGCCTCCGGGCCGGGCGCTTACGCGGTGGCGACGGCCCCGCAGGCCGCGTCCGGCGGCGACCTCGGAGTCTTCCCCTTCGACCACGCGACGCCCGGGCCCGAGCCGGAGCCCGTCAGCGGCCGGGCCGCGCGCAGAGCCGCCGAGCAGGCCACGCAGAACCCGCTGGCCCGGCACAAGCTGCTGCTGGCCGGGGTGGGCGCCGGCCTGGTCGCGCTCACCATCGGCATCGCGTACGCGGTGACGCCCTCGCCCGCGCCGACGACCCGGCAGGCGCAGCCGCTGCCCACCACCCTGGCGCCCGCGCCGGTGGAGCCGACCGCCCCGGCACCGACGGACCCGGCCACCCCGCCGCCGACCAGCGAGGCGCCGAGTCCGACGTCGTCCCCCACCCGCAAGCCGAGCCCGACGAAGACGGCCACCCCGGCGCCGACGCCGACCACCCAGGCCCCGGCCGCCGCTCCCCCGGCCCCGGCTTCCGCCCCGACCGCGCCCCCGACACCCACGCCCACCCCCACCACCGCGACGCCCACGCCGACTCCGACGCCGACCCCCACCCCGACGCCGACCCCGACCACCCGGGTGCTCCAGATGGGGATGACCGGCGCTGACGTCAAGGACATGCAGCAGCGGTTGTGGGCGGCCGAGTGCGGATACGTCGACAAGTCGATGATCACTGGCACCTTCGACTTCTGGACCAGGTCGGTGCTCGGCGACTACCAGACCAGCAACCGGATCAAGGGCGAGACCTACGTCTACGGCCCGAAGACCCGGGCCGCCCTGGAGGCCGACCCGGGCTGCTGAGCCCCGCGAACAAGGGGTCAGCCGGTGATCGCCCCGAAGATGCTGATGCCCGCCAGCACCACCATGATCGCCGCCGCGACCCGGATGATCAGCTTCATCGGCACGTACTTGAGCAGCTTCTGCCCGCCCACGATGGCGAGTCCGCCGACCGCGCACAGCGCCAGCCAGGCGCCGAGGCCGACGGCCAGCGGATCGGCGTACTTGGCGGCCAGGTTGGCGGTCATGATCTGGGTCAGGTCGCCGAACTCGGCGACCGCGACGACCACGAAGCTGGCCCCGGCCACCTTCCAGAAGCTGTTCGAGGACGGCTCCTTGGCGGCGTGCCCCTCCTCGTCGTCGCCCCCGCCGTGGAACAGCAGCATGGCCGCGCCGGCCAGGAACAGCACGCCGGTGACGCCCTCCACCCAGCGGTGCGGCAGCAGCGAGAGCAGGTGCCCGGCGGCGAGGGCGAGGACGACCTGAACGCCCATCGCGGCGGCGACACCCGCGAAGACGTAGCTGGCACGGTACTTGGTGCCGAGTACGAGGCTGGCCAGCGCGGTCTTGTCCGGCAGTTCGGCCAGGAAGATGATGCCGAACGTCAGCGCGGCCACGGTCAAACTCATCAGAAAGGGTCCCTCGGTCGGGCTGCCCGGCCTCCGCAGGTCCGTCAGGGGACGCTTCGGCCCGACAGCACTGGTCATGGTCACAGCACTGCGGCCGAAGGTCTCGCCGGCACCGACCCCGGAGGATCGGGTGCCCCGGGCGCCGGGCCCGTGAGGGCCAGTATGTCGACGGTCCGGTGGAGGGCTACTCCCCTTCAACGTGCTCAAGGGTACCCGACCGCGTCCGGTGCCCAAGGCGGCCCGGTCCCCGCCCCCGTCCGGCACCCGCCCCGGCCCGGTACCCCACGCTCACCAACCCACGCTCACCAACCCACGCTCACCAGCCCGCGTTCACCAGCCCCCGGCCGACCAGCTCCAGCACCACCACGATCGCCACCGACTCCACCGCCAGCAGCCCGACCAGCACGAACAGCTGCACCGCCCCCGCCTGGACGGGCGAGGCGCCGCCGAGCAGCATGCCGACGAAGGCGCCGGGGAGGGTGACCAGGCCGACCGTCCGGGTCTGGTCGAGGGCGGGCACCAGCGAGGTCGCGGCGGCGGTGCGGCAGATCTCCAGCCGGGCGTCGCGGTCCTCGAAGCCGAGCGCCAGGGCCGCCTCCACCTCGCCGCGGCGCTGCCGCAGTTCGTCGAGGGCGCGCCGCCCGGCCAGCGAGGTGGCGGTGAGCGCGCCGCCGATCAGGATGCCCGCGACGGGGATGACGGACAGGCCCTTGGCCGGCAGCAGCCCGACGGCCAGCAGCAGGGCGAGCACCGGCAGCACGCCGGCGCCGATCGGCGCGGCCGCCCAGACCCAGCCGGGGCCGGGGGTCATCCGCCGCCCGGCGGTGCGCACCGCGACGGTGAACATCAGCAGCACGAACAGCGCCGACCACCAGAGCGAGCCGACCACCCAGCTGATCACCGCGGCGACGGCGGCCAGTTGCACCACCGCGCGCAGTCCGGCCCGCAGCACCGCGTGCCCGTGGCCGAGCAGGCCCCGGCCGGCGACCGCGACGGCGGCCAGCAGCAGGGCGGCGGTGACCACCCCGAGCATCGGGGTGACGGGCAGCAGCTGGCCGCCCGCGGCGGACAGGGTCACCGGTGTCAGATCCAGCTGGTGAACCACATCCGGTCCTGCCAGGACGTCATCGGGATCACCTCCGCCGTGTACAGCGGGTAGAAGAAGGCGAAGCAGGCGACGATGGCGAGCACGATCAGCCCGGCGCCGGCCGCGCCGATCCGGCGGCGTTCGGGGCTGCATCCGGCCGGGCCGAGGATCGCCCCGAGCATCTGCGCGACGGCCAGGCACAGGAACGGCACCAGGACGACCATGTAGAAGGAGAAGACGGTCCGCTCCTGGTATTGGAACCAGGGCAGGTAGATCCCGGCGACGGCGCACAGCACGGCGCCCGAGCGCCAGTCCCGGCGGAAGAACCAGCGCCACAGCAGGTAGACCAGGGCGAAGCAGGCCGTCCACCAGAGCAGCGGGGTGCCGAGGCCGAGGATCTGGGACGCGCAGCCGCCGGTGGCGGTGCAGCCGTGCTGCCCGTTCGGGACCTGCTCCCAGTACATGGAGACGGGGCGGCCGACGACCAGCCAGCTGAAGGGGTTGGACTGGTAGGTGTGCGGGGTGCTCAGCCCGGTGTTGAAGTCGTACATCTGCGAGTGGTAGTGCCACAGGCTGCGCAGCGGCGCGGGCACCCAGCTCATCGACACCTGCGGCAGCGGGACGCCGAGGAAGGTGTCCGGGGACAGGCCGGGGCGGCCGTCGGCCCAGTGCCGGTCGTACCCGCCCTCGCCGTTGCCGCCGCCGGCGAGCCAGCCGGCCCAGGCGCCGACGTACACCACCAGGGCGGAGCCGACCATGGCGAGGAAGGCGGGGACGGCGTCGCGGCGCAGCATCGAGCGCCAGGGGCGGCGGGCGCCGGCCCCGCGTCGGCCGGACTGGTCCCACAGGACGGTCAGCAGGCCGAAGGCGGCGAGGATCATCGCGCCGTTCCACTTGACGGCGCAGGCGGCGCCGAGGAGCACCCCGGCGGCGATCCGCCAGGGCCGCAGGCCGAGCCGGACGCGGTCGCCGTCGCCGTCGCCGTCGGTGATGCCGGCCAGCCGGGCGCGGACGTGGTCGCGGTCGATCAGGAGGCTGCCGAAGGCGGCGAGCACGAAGAACATCTGGATGCCGTCGAGCAGCCCGACCCGGCTCATCACCAGCTGGAGGCCGTCGACCGCCATCAGCAGGGCCGCCGTGCAGCCGATCAGGGTGGAGCCGAAGAGCCGGCGGCCGATCCGGGCGAGCATCAGCACGGTGACGGTGCCGAGCAGGGCGGTCATGAACCGCCAGCCGAAGGGGTGCAGGCCGAACAGCTGTTCGCCGATCGCCATCACCCATTTGCCGAGCGGCGGGTGGGCGATGAACTCGGGCGCGGAGGTGAGCGGGATGTGCTGCGGGACGGCCAGGACGTCGGCGTTGGCGTGGTCCGGCCAGCTGCCCTCGTAGCCCTGCCGCAGCAGCGACCAGGCGTCCTTGGGGTAGTACGTCTCGTCGAAGACGAAGGCGTTGGGGTAGCCGAGGTTCCAGAACCGCAGCAGGCCCGCGAAGAGCGCGACGCCGATCGGCCCGAGCCAGCCGGACCAGTCGGCCGACAGGCGGAGCAGCCGGCCCCGGGCCGGTGCCGGGGCGGCGGGGGCCGGGGCCTGGGCCGCCGGGGGGTGCGTGAGCGCCGCTTGCGTCATTGCCTCGCCGATTCGCCTGTCTCCTGTGCCGGCCGGGTCTCCTGTACCGACCGGGCCGGGCGGCCAACAGCCACTGACACTATGTGGCGGTGGTCGCGAAGCCAAGCGCGACGGGCGCCGACCAGGTGACCCGGTCGGCGCCCGTCGACACGCCTGTTCGATCGGCGGTCACGCCGCCGTCTGCAACCCCCGTCGGCGGTCACGCAGCCGCCCACAGCCCCCCGTCGGCGGTCACGCCGCCGTCTGCAACTCCCGGACGACCGTGGTGCGGACCACGGCCGGGGCCGCGTTGTCCTGCTCCGGCGTGAGGTACGGGCGCAGCCGCAGCGCCAGGACGACGACCAGCAGCGTGGAGCCCGCCATGGCCGCGAGGTAGAGCGGCCAGGTGCCGGAGCCGACCAGCAGCACGCCGACGGCCGGGCCGACCGCGATGGCGATCTGCTTCACCAGGGCGTACCCGGAGTTGTAGGTGCCGAGCAGCCGGGCCGGGGCGAGGTCGGCGACGATCGGGCCCATGGTGGGCGCGAGCAGCGACTCGCCGACGCCGAACAGGGCGTAGATCGAGACGATCGCGACCGTGGCGGCCATGGTCTCGGTCCGGATCAGGCCGGCCACCAGGGCCATCGCCCAGGCGCCGAGCCAGACCACGCCGGCCGCGGCCATCGCGGTGGTGCGGCGGCGGCGCGCGGTGATCCGCACCATGAACATCTGCAGGACGACGATGGTCAGCGCGTTGGCGCCGATCGCGAAGCCCAGGGTGGAGGGCGCGGTGCCGACGGTGTCGGTGGCGAAGGCAGCGACGCCGGACTCGAACTGGCCGTAGCAGGTGAAGAAGATCAGCCCGGCGAGCACGCAGAGCCGCAGCATCGCCTTGTCGGCGACCAGCGCGCGCAGGCCGGTCGGGCCGTCGCTCTTCTCCTGGAGCGGGATCAGCGGGTTGGCCGGCATCCGGGCGGTGCCGGTGACCAGGGCCAGGCCGAGGAAGGTCGCCGCCTCGATGGTGAACAGCCGGGTGAGGCTGGCCGGGTCGGCGACGTTCACGATCTGGCCGCCGACCAGGGCGCCGATGCCCATGCCCAGGTTGACCAGGGTGAACTGGAGCGCGAAGGCGTGCGAGCGGGTCGCGGCCGTCGAGCAGCGGACGATCATCGTGGCGAGCGCCGGCTGGCAGGTGGTGACACCCGCGCCGAACAGGAAGGAGGAGACCAGCAGGGCCGGGGTGCCGGTGGCGTGGCCGAAGGCGAACGCGCCGGTGGCGGCGAGCGCCGTACCGGCCAGCAGGACCGGACGGGGGCCGTACCTGTCGATGCCGCGACCGGTGAACGGCAGGACGGCGAGCGCCGCCAGCGCGAAGACGGTGAACACCATCCCGGCCGCCAGCGAACCCAGCCCGCGCACCTGGTCCACGTACACGAACATGTACGGCATCGTGAAGCCGCTGCCGAACGCGCTGAGCGCGTTGCCGATCTGGACGCGGCGCAGCGGGCCGCCCGCCCCGCGTCGCTGCCGCCCCTGCTGCTTCACCGTGCCGGTCACCGTGCACATCCCTTCCTGGATTCAACTGGATACTCTTAAGTCCAGAAGATTTCAGAGCTAAAGTTTGACAAGATAAATTCTTAGCACTGGAAGAGTGTGGAGTCAAAGGCTTAAGAGATGCACGCCCCCGTGCGACACTGGTCCGCATGACTACGGACAAGCCCCCGCCGGCCACCGCCAGGGAGCTCGGCATCACCGAGCAGGTGGCCGTCTACCAGCGGGAATTCCCCACCGTCGACCCCCAGGTGGAGACCATCGTGCAGACCCTGTCCCGGGTCGCCCGGCGGATGGGCGTGGCCTACGACCGGCAGCTGACTGTGCTGGGAATCACGGCCGCCGAGTGGGAGGTGCTCAAGGCACTGGTGGTCTCCGGCAGCCCGTACCAGCTCGGACCGGGCGAGCTGGCCAAGCGGCTCGGGCTCACCCCGGCCGCGATGACGCACCGGATCGACCGGATGGTGACCGAGGACCTCGTCACCCGGGAGCGCGACGAGACCAACCGGGTCCGGGTGATCATCGAGCTGACCGAGAACGGCCGCGACAAGTGGCTGGAGTCGATGCGGATGGCGGCGGTGTTCGAGGAGGAGCTGCTCCAGGACGTCACGGGCGAGGAGCGGGCCGTGCTGTCCGCGATGCTGGCGCGGATGCTGCGGCGGATCGAGGAGAGCCAGCCGGACGCGCTCGGGCGCACCGCCGACCTGGCCTGAGCCGCGCGCCCGGGTCGCGCCCCCGGGTCGCGCCCCCGAAACGCAACGAGTCCGGCCCGCCGGGGGTGCTCCCCCGGCGGGCCGGACCGCTTGGTTCAGGTGCTGCGAGGGTCCGTCAGGCCCTCAGTCCGTGCCGCCCGAGGGGTCAGCAGGCGCCGTTGTCGGTCCAGACGCCCCACTGGCCGCTCTGGCTCGGGTCATCGCCCTTGGTCCACCACTTGTTGGTGTAGTAGTGGCCCTTCCACGAGACCTTGGTGCCGCCGGCCGCGTAGGTGGTGTTGGCGTCCCAGCTCGGGGCGGCCGGGCAGCCGGCCGGCGAGGTCGGGGTGCCGGTGGGGGTACCGGTCGGGGTACCCGTGGGGGTGCCGGTCGGCGTGCCCGTGGGCGTGCCGGTTGGGGTCTGGGTCGGGGTCGCCGTGCTGCTCGGGGTGCCGGTCGGCGGGGCCGGGCAACCGGCGGCGGAGCCGTTGGTGGCGTTCACCATCGTGTCGAACAGGCCGGTCTTGGTGCCCAGGTCGTACAGCGAGAAGGCGAAGGAGCCGCCGAGGCCGTTGCAGTGCGCGTAGTCGAGCTTGGCCTGGATCGACCGGGTGTCCTCACCGCTCCAGAAGGTGTTGCCGTCGTAGAAGTACGTGGCCTTGGCGTCGTCGTCCCAGAAGGTCCTGGACGGGTTGTCGACGAAGCCCGCGAGCTCCTTGTACATCTGGATGCCGGGGACGTTGCCGGACATCGCCGCGCCGGTCGCCGGGCTGGCGGCGGGCTGGAACAGGCCGTTCTTGCCGTTGTTCTGGACGCCGGTCCAGCCGCGGTAGTAGAACGGCACACCCATGTTGATCTTGTTGGCGGGGAAGCCGCCGGGGATCCCGTAGTCCGCGTCGCCGACCGTCCACGCCTTGATGGCGTTGTCGATCGAGTACTTGCCGTGGCCCGGCTTGACCGGGGTCGACGGGTCGTTCGGGCCCGCGTAGAGCGCGGCCTGGTGGTTGGTCGGCCCCTGGGCGTCCCAGCCGCCGTGCATGTCGTAGGTCATGACGTCGAGGAAGGTGAGGTACTGACCGATCTTGTCGGTCTCGACGTTCATGATCTTGTCCTGGCCGGCGCCGACCGCCGCCGACAGGGCGTAGGTCTTGTTGTCGGCCTTGCCCTGGGCGTCCAGCTGGGTGCGGAACTCCTTCAGCAGCGCCGTGAAGTTCTGCTTGTCGGCCGGGCTGGAGATGTTGCCGGTGTGGCCGCCGCCGCCCGGGTACTCCCAGTCGATGTCGATGCCGTCGAAGATGCCGGCGCCGGAGCCCGGGCCGCCGTAGCCGGCGTCGCTCGGGAGGTTGCCCTTGATGAACATGTCGAGGCAGGACGAGACCAGGTGCTTGCGCGAGGCGTCCGTGGCGGAGGCCGGCGAGAAGTACTTGGAGTAGGTCCAACCGCCGATCGAGAGCAGGATCTTGAGGTTGGGGTTCTTCGCCTTCAGCTTCTTCAGCTGGTTGAAGTTGCCCGCGATCGGCTGGTTCCAGACGTCGCCGACGCCGTCGACCGAGATGTCCGCGCCGAAGCTCTTCTGGTAGTCGGCGAACGCGTCGGCCGCGCCGTCACCCGCGTTGGGGTTGTTGTCGTTCGTGTCGGCGGCCTTGGTCGCCTCGAAACAGCCCAGGTCGGTCGGGTGGATGTTCGCGAAGTCGTAGATCAGGTAGTCGAGCTTCCCGGCCACGCCGGTGTCCTGGATCGTCTTCGGGTAGTACGCGTTGGCGTAGACCGACCACTGGTCGTAGTAGGCGACCTTGATGCCGCCGCTGGTGGCGGCCGCGCCGGTGGTGTTGGTGGTCGCGGCGTTGGCCGCGGCGCCGCCGGTCAGCGCGAGGCCCGCGCCGAGCAGCACGGAGGCGGCGGTGCCGGCCGCGACGGCGGCCAGGCTCTTCGGGCGGCGTCGACGGCCGCCCGTCGGAGCCGGGGTCCCGGCCCTTTCAATGCGTGAACGCAGCATGGGTGCGTGACTCCTGGTTGTGGGGGTTTTCCGTCGTCCCGTGGGGGTGCGCCCGAGGTGGGGTCGGGCGACCGGGACATGACAGCTCAGTGCGGGGAATCGTGCGGGGAATCGAGCGGGATCAGCGGGATCGGGCCTGGACGGACACCGGGATGTGCCGAACCGGCGCCCGCGGCACGAGGCCGTTGACGCCGGTTCAGGGGCTCCCTGCACCTGGGCAATAAAAATGGACTAGACCAACTCCCCCGTCAAGGGGTCCCGTTGGGCCTTGAGCCGCGCTTAAGGTTCGGCCCCCGCCCGGCACCCGCGCTGACCTGCGAGCCAGCAGCGGGAAGTCAGTGGGGGAAGTCAGTGGCGGGGAAGTCAGTAGCGCAGCGCGTTCGCCACCACGGCCTTCAGGCTGCCCGAGAGGTCCCGGTTGCTGCGCGCGGTGGCCTGGGCGCTCCGGCCGGCCGCCACGTCCTGGACCGTCACCGCGGTCGCGTCCTGCACCGTGCCGGAGTCGTCGGTGAAGTCGACCTGGATCACGTACCGGTACGACTGCTGCCCGTGGTTGGTGACGGTCAGCTCCACCTGCGCCCTGCCGTCCGAGCCGGTGCTCACCGCCCCGACGGCCACGTCCCCCTTGGCGTCCAGCCCGCCCTTGATCCCGGAGACCGCCGAGGAGGCCGCCGACACCGCCGCCGAGGCCCGCGCCTCCGCCGAGGCGATCACCGCCCCCGCCCCGCCCGCCACCGAGGCCAGCGCCGAGGCGGCGGAGGCCGCGGCCGAGGCGCCCCGCTCGATCGCGGCGGAGGCCGAGGTGGCCACGCTGCTCGCGCTCTTTCCGGAGGAGCAGCCCGCCAGCGCCGCCGCGGCGACCATGGTGGCGGCCAACACCCCGGCCACCGCCCGGCGTTGGCGGCGCACCGGCGCGTCCAGCTGCCGCGCGGTGATCCGCGGCCTCGAACCGATCCGGGTGAGCGGCTGGCGGTCCATGCGGTCCAGGCGGTCCATGCGGTCCCTCGTTTCTGCCCCGGCGCCGGGCTGCCCGGCACGCCTTCCCGACCACCCTCCGAGGGCCGCCCGGGGGCCGCCAGCAGGACTGGTGCCTCCGGGTGACCGGGGCGAGCAGGCCGGCGAGGGCCGCCCGGGGGCCGCCGGCGCGTCAGGACAGCCCCGAGCCCTCCTGCTCGTCCGCCTCCATCGCGGCCCGCTCCTCGCGCAGCCGCACCACGTGCCGGCGCCGCGCCACCACGCCGTACGCCCCGGCGACGGACCCCGCGAAGGCCACCAGGCCCATCCACGGCTGGTCGAGGACGTGACAGGTCAGGTGGTCCAGCGAGTACCGCCCCGGACCGGCCAGGCCGAGCGCCAGCCCGGCCGCGCCGAGGAAGGCCGGGTACTCGTAGCCGCCGGAGGTCGCGAAGAAGCCCCCGGGGGCGTGCACCGCCACCGCGCCGGCCATCGTCCCGGCCACCACCGCGCCGGCCGCGCCGGTGGCCAGCCCGGCGACCAGCAGCACGCCGCCGCCCGCCTCACCGGCGCCCGCCGCGATGGCGCTCTGCCGGCCCGGGTGGAAGCCCATGTGCTCCATCGCCTGGGCGGTGCCCTCCAGGCCTCCGCCGCCGAACCAGCCGAACAGCTTCTGGGTGCCGTGCGCGATCAGCACCCCGCCGACCGCGCCGCGCAGGGCCAGCAGGCCCAGGTCCTTACGGTTCAGACACATGTCGCATCCTCGTTCCCGGGGAGGTGATCCGACTTCCATGGGAGCCGAGAGCGCGCACCCGTTCGAGCCAGGACGGCCATCCGGGCGAATTCGTCGGCGACCGGGAATGAACCGCTCCCCGGCGAGATTCACGCCACGCCCGACCGCGGGGCGTGGCGTGGCGGAGCGGCCGCACCGGCCACCGCGGTCATGCTTGGCGCATGTTCGTCTTCAATCTGAGCAGCGCCTTCATCACCTTCTTCGCCGTGGTCGGCCCGCCCAAGGTCCTGCTGGCCTTCGCCCGGCTGGCCTCCACCCGGAGCACCCGGGAACTGCGACGGCTGGCGGCGTGGAGCACGATCATCTCGGCGGTGATCGGCCTGGTGCTCGGCTTCACCGCGGACGAGGTCACCACGCTCTTCCACATCAGCGACCAGTCGCTGCAGCTCGCGGGCGGGACGATCTTCTTCATCTACGCGGTCGCGCTGGTCTTCGGCGTCCACCTCGGCGGCGAGAACGAGGACGACGACCACCTGCCGAACCCGATGGTGGACGGCATCCGCGAACTGCTGCTGCCGTACATCGCCAGCCCGCTCGCGGTCACCGCCGTGCTGGTCGCCTCGCTCGCCCGCAACGACTGGAGCTGGAAGGCCACCATCGGCGGGGCCTACCTCGCGGTCGTGGTGATCAACTACGTCTGCGTGGCTCTGCTGGCGCCGCTGATGCAGCGCACCCACCGCACCTCGTTGGAGGTGCTCTCCCGGCTGCTCGGGCTGCTGCTGGCGGCGGTCGGCGTGGAGCTGTTCCTGACCGGCCTGGCCGGGCTCGGGGTCCACCTGCCCGAAGGGCACTGAGCCCGGCCGCCGCCCGTCAGACCGCCACCCGTCAGGCCGCGGCCGCCGCCAGCCGGGCCAGCACCTCGCCGATCCGCTCCCGCACCAGCGGATCGGCGACCAGCCCGTCCGGGCCGACCGCCCCGCGGTCCAGCGGGATGCGGACGCAGGCCCCGTCCACCACCGCCGCGCCGGTGTAACCGAGGACGGTGCGCAGGGTGGCCTCGGCGCCCTGGCCCCGGCCCGGGCCCGCCGCGTTGATCCAGCCGGCGGGTTTGTCCGCGATCTCCGTCCCGCCGACCGTCCAGTCCAGCAGGTTCTTGAAGGAGCCGGGCAGCGTCCCGGCGTACTCGGGGGTGCAGACCAGCAGCGCGTCGGCGGCCCTGACGGCGGCGCGCAGGGCGGCCACCGGCCCGGGCAGCGGGTCGGTGTCGTGGTCCGGGTTGAAGTGCGGCAGGCCGGCCAGCCCCGCGTAGTAGGTGGCCCGCAGGCCCGGGGTGGCGGCGGCCACGGCGGCGGCGGTGCGCAGCACCGTCTCGTTGGCGGAACCGGCCCGCAGGCTCCCGGGCAGCAGCAGGATGTGGCGCTCGTTCGGCATGCCGAGGAACCTACCGTTCCGGCCCCGGGCCGCACTGCGGTCGCGACGGCGCCATCGCGCTGTGGCGCTGTGGCGCTGTGGCGCTGTGGCGCTGTGGCGCTACGGCTCCTACGCCCCGGCGGGCGCGACCACCGGCCGCCAGGGCACCGGGCTGGAGAGGATCATCGAGCTGGACGGCTGGCCGTAGCCGCCGAGCCGGTCGCACAGGGCCTCGAAATCGGCCATCGTGGGCACCGCGACCAGCAGCGCGCAGCAGGCCCCTCCGGTGACCCGGTGCAACTGGAGCACCTCCGGCCAGGCAGCCACCTGGGGGTCGCGCAGCACGCAGCGCGGGCCGTAGCACTGGATCTGGACCAGCGCGGTGATCGGCAGTCCGGCCCGGCTGAGGTCCACGTGGGCGTGGTACCCGGTGATCACGCCGTCGGACTCCAGTCGGCGGACCCGTTCGGCCACCGCGGGTGCGGACAGGCTCACCCGGCGGGAGAGTTCGTTGTAGGAGAGCCTGGCGTCGGTCTGCAACTCGGCCAGCAGGCGGCGGTCGACGGCGTCCATGGCGGCTCCCGGAGTGACTGGAACGGGTGGTTTCGCGATCGTAAAGCGAATCGGCCGAACGCCTCGCGAACAACAGCCCGGATCGCGGTTGCGGTGTCCGTCGACCATTCAACCGGGGGGTCGCACCGCCGCACAATGGGCACCCCGGTGGAACCAGGCCATCCGTCTGGTCGCCGGTCCGGGCGACGGGCCCGGGTGGATCAGGAGGAATCGGGATGGGGCACGACACGGTGGAGACGCCCAGCCTGTCGTTCGGTCGGCGCGGGGAGCCGGATCGGGGCACCCCGTACGCCCGCTACGTGTGCCTGGACGAGCTGCACAGCCTGCAGCACCCGCGCAGCAAGGTGCCGGCCGAGCTGTCGTTCATCGTCACCACGCAGGTGATGGAGCTGCTGTTCGACCTGTTGCGGCACGAGTGGACGCTCGCCCAGCGCGCGCTGCGCGAGGACGACCTGCCCGCCGCACTGGCCGCGCTGCGGCGCGGCACCCACGTGCAGGACGTGCTGGTGGAGTCCTGGGACCTGCTGGCCACCATGACGCCGCAGGAGTTCAACGGCTTCCGCGCGGCGTTCGGCCAGGCCTCCGGCTTCCAGTCCGCGGCCTTCCTGCACCTGGAGTTCCTGCTCGGCAACAAGAACGCCGCACTGCTCACGATGTACGACGGGATGCCGCGGACGCAGGCCGAGCTGACCGAGGCGCTGCGCTCCCCCGGCCTGTACGACGACGCGCTGGCCCTGCTGGCACGGCGCGGCCTGCCGCTGCGCCCGGAGCCCTCCGAGGAGCGCTACCGCGCCAGCGACGAGGTCGCCGCGGCCTGGCGCCTGGTCTACACCGACCCGGAGCACGCCGGACTGCGGCCGCTCGCCGAGGCGCTGCTGGACGTCGCCGAGCGGGTCACCCGCTGGCGCCAGCGCCACCTGTCCGCGGTCAAGCGGACCATGGGCGGCAAGCCCGGCTCGGGCGGCTCCAGCGGGCTGAGCTGGCTGCGCAGGTCCGCCGAGCAGGACGTGTTCCCGGAGCTGTGGACGATCCGGGACGAGCTGTGAACGAGGGGATGGGCATGGTCACGCGCGAGGAGTGCGCGGCGCTGGACGCCGTCGACCCGCTGGCGGCGTTCCGCAAGGAGTTCGCCCTGCCGGACGGGGTGGTCTACCTGGACGGGAACTCGCTCGGCGCGCTGCCGGTGCGCACCGCGGAGCGGGTGCGGCAGGTGGTCGAGGAGGAGTGGGGCCGGGAGCTGATCCGCAGCTGGAACGACGCGGGCTGGTTCGAGCAGCCCTACCGGCTGGGGCGGCGGATCGCCCCGCTGGTCGGGGCCGGGCCGGAGGAGGTGGTGGTCTGCGACACCACCTCGGTGAACCTGTTCAAGGTGCTCGTCGCCGCGCTGCGGCTGCGCCCCGGGCGGCGCACGGTGCTGGGCGACGGCGAGGCGTTCCCGACCGACCTGTACATCGCCGAGGGCGCCACCGGCCTGGTCGAGGGCGCGCGCAGCGTGCTGGTCCGGCCCGAGGAGCTGGACCGGCACCTGGACGGCGACGTCGCCGCGGTCGTCCTCTCGCACGTGGACTACCGCACCGGCGAGCTGCTGGACCTGCCCGGGATCACCGCCCGGGTGCAGGCCGCGGGCGCGCTGATGATCTGGGACGTCTGCCACTCGGTGGGCGCGCTGCCGGTCGGACTCGGCGCCGCGGGAGCGGACTTCGCGGTCGGCTGCACCTACAAGTACCTGAACGGCGGCCCCGGCTCGCCGGCCTTCCTGTACGTCGCCGAGCGGCACCTCGCGGCCGGCCCGCGGCAGCCGCTGAGCGGCTGGTTCGGGCACGCCCGCCCGTTCGCCTTCGAGCCCGGGTACGACCCCAAGCCGGGCATCGGGCGCTTCCTGACCAGTTCGCCGTCGCTGCTCGGGCAGGCCGCGCTGGGCGCGAGCCTGGACGTCTGGGAGCGCGCCGACCCGGCCGCCGTCCGGGCGAAGAGCCTGGCCCTGACCGACCTGTTCATCGGACTGGTCGAGGGGTTGGACGGGATCGAGGTGGTGACCCCGCGCGAGCACGCCCGGCGGGGCAGCCAGGTCGCGCTGCGGCACGCCGACGGCTATCCGGTGGTGCAGGCGCTGATCGCGCGCGGCGTGATCGGGGACTTCCGCGCGCCCGACCTCATGCGGTTCGGCTTCACCCCGCTGTACCTCTCGTACACCGACGCCTGGGACGCGGCCCGGGAGCTGGCCGAGGTGCTGGCCGGCGGGGAGTGGCGGGAGGAGCGGTTCTCCCTCCGGGGCGAGGTGACCTGAGGCCCGGCGCCGCGCCGCGGCCCGCCATGGAACAGTGACGCACGTCATGCCCAGGTAAAGTTCGACCCTCATCACCCTTGGGAAACCTCCTGATTGACTCACCGTCAGCCACAAGGGGAGGTTTGCGTGAACATCGAACTCGGACCGCTTTCGCCCGAACCCTTCATGCTGGCCCTGGGGTTGACCCTGTTCTTCCTGATCACGTGGACGCTGGGCCACCGCATCCTCCCCCGCGTCGAGCGGATTCAGGCCGAGCGGTGGGACGCGACCGAGGGCCGCGCCGAACGCGCCGAAGCCATCCGCGCCGAAGCCGAGGCCGCCCACGACGCCGGCCGGCAGGAACTGGCTCAGGCCCGGCACGAGGCGGCCCGGATCCGACAGGAGTACGCCGAGCAGGGCGCGGCGGCCGTCGCCGCGGCCCGCGCGGAGGGCATCCGCGACCGGGACCGGCTGGTCACCGCCACCCACGCGCGGATCGCCGCCGACCGGGCCGAAGCCGCCGAACAACTCCGGCAGGACGTAGGAGAGTTGGCCGTGACGCTGGCCGGCCGGGTGGTCGGTGAACCGGTGCACGCCGTCGCCGCCGGCCGCCGCACGGTGGACCGCTTCTTCCGCTCCCGCTGAGCCGCCGTCGGCCCCTCGCCCGTGCTGGGCGAGGGGCCGACGCATGCCTGCGGCGGGCCGTCGACACGGCCCAGGCCGCCCGGTCGGGGTCGACACGGGCGGCCTGGGCCGTTGTTGCTGCTCGGGCGTCCTTGCGCTGGGCAGGCCCTAGCTGTGGCGACCGCGACGGCGGGCGGCCAGGACGGCGAGACCGCCGAGGCCGAGCAGGCCGACGCCGGCCAGGCCGAAGACCACCGGGGCGTTGCCCGCGCCGGTGGAGGGCAGCTCACCACCGCCACCGGGGTGGTGACTGGTCGGGTGCTCGGACGGGTGGTGGCTGGTCGGGGCAGGACCCGAGCTGGACGGACTGGCCGAGGGCGAGGAGGACGGTGACGACGACGGCGAGGAAGAGGGCGACGACGACGGCGAGGAGGACGGGGAGGAAGAGGGCGAGGAGGACGGTGACGACGACGGCGAAGAGGAGGGCGACGACGACGGCGAGGAGGACGGGGAGGAAGAGGGCGAGGTGGACGGCGACGGGCTCGGCGTCGTCTGGCAGTCCGGCAGGTCCCCGTCGAACGGGTAGCTGTGGATCTCGTAACCGCCGGTGCCGGTGTGGATCAGGTTGCCCGCGAGGTACACCCGGCCGTTCATCCCGGGCTGGGCGATGGTCGTGGTGCCGCCCGGGTTGCCAGCCAGGACCGAGCCCTGGAACTGGGCGCTGCCGAGGATCTGCGCCGAGGTCGCGGTCGGGAAGTTGTACATCAGCTTCGACCGCATGTCGGTGGTCTGGTCCCCGGCCAGGCCGGTGCCCGTGTAGGTGTTGATGATCGGGCTGTCCCCGAGCATGTTCACCACGACGGTGGCCCCGGCCGGGATGTTGTTGAAGACCAGTCCGATCTGCCCGCCGCTCGGCGAGGCGAGGTTCTGGGTGACGTTGAAGACCTGCTTCAGGCTGGTCCCGTCACCGGTGAGGGTCGCCTGGCTGGAGGAGATGTCGACGGTGCCGGTCGCGGCGGCCTTGCCGACGCAGTCGGAGATCTCCTCGATCTGGGTGAGCACCGTCTGGTACGGGGCGGCGGCGTTCGGGTCCTGGATCGACTGGCCGGTGGGGTCGATGCTGACGGTGCCGGTGACGCTGCCCGCGTGGCGCAGGTTGCCGAAGGCCGGGCCGTGGGAGTCGCTCCCGCCGATCAGGATCGAGTTGCCGGTCACGACGTCGACGTTGCCGCCGGTGGTGACGAAGTCGCTGCCGTTGGGCGGCACGACGCGCGAGCCGACGCCGACGACGCCCATGTTGTAGATGCCGCCGCCGTTCTTCTCGACGGTCAGGTTCCCCAGCGCGACGATCTTGCCCTCGGCCTCCGCGGCGCGACCGGTCACGGTGTAGTCGCCGCCGGTGAAGACGTTGATGCTGGCGTCCCGGCCGGGGAAGTCGCCGTTGTTCGGCGGCGGCCAGGTGGCGGGGCAGTCGGGGCCCGTGCAGGCGCCCAGCGGCGGGGCGAGCGGCGCGGCCGAACCGACCGTCAGCACGGCCGCCAGCGGCAGCGCCGCGACGACGGTCGCCACGGCGACCCGGACGGTCCGACGCCTGCGGGTGGCGGGTTCTCTTCTCACGGCGGTCGTTCTGTGATCCGGCGTACCGGTGCCCTGACCCATCGACACATTCCTCCGCGCATAGGAAAAGGAGCAGGTGCGCACAACCTGCCCCGTTCGTACTATCTGCTGGCGATCCCGCAGATCCGGGACATCCAACATCAAATCGGGCGATTCCTACCCTACAGATCCTCAGATCCGATCCGAGAATCCACCGCGCGGCGCAGCAGTCGCCTCCCACCGGCCCTGCCCGGACGACCTCCGCGCCGCCCCCGCCCGACGCCCGCGCCCGTTAGGTTGGAGCAATGACCTCCGAGGCCCAGGACCAGAGCACGCCGCTCGTCGCCGTCGCGTCCGCCGACGCCGTACTGCGGCACCCCGAAGCGGGCGAGCACCTGCTCACCCCCCTCGAACTCGAACGCGCCGCCCGCTTCCGGCACGAGTCCGGGCGGATCGACTTCACCGCCGGCCACGTGCTGGTCCGGCTCTGCGCCGCCCGGCTGCTCGACGTCCCGGCGGCCTCGCTCACGCTCGCCCAGCAGTGCCCGGACTGCGGCCTGGCCGACCACGGCAAGCCGTACCTGCCGGACCACCCCGAGGTGCACGTGAGCCTGTCGCACACCCGGGGCGTGGTCGCGGCCGGAGCCGGCCACCAGCCGGTCGGGGTGGACGTCGAGCTGGCCGCGCGCGGTGGGTCGCTGGGCGCGGTCGCCCGCCGGGTGCTCTCCCCCGCCGAACTGCGCCTGGTCGAGACGGCACCGGAGCCGGACCAGGCGTTCCTGCGGCTGTGGGTGCGCAAGGAGTCGCTGATCAAGATCGGGCGGGCCACCCTGGACACCCTGGCCTCCGTCGACCTGTCCGACCTGCCCCTGGACGTCCCGCCCGGCGCCCCGCTGCGCAGCCGCCACCAGGACCTGCACCTGCTCGACTGGGCCGACCCGGAGCACGGCGCCGCCGTCGCGGCGGTCAGCACCGCCGCGCCGAGGATCGTCCGGCTGACGACGGCGGGCTGACCAGGGCGGAGCTCCGCCGTCCTGCGGAACGAGCACGCCCACCCGCGCGGCGGGCCCCCGGATAAGCGGTGTTAGCGTGCCTGATCGCGGGCGCGCCGCCACCGGACGCCCGCCGCACCAGCTGCCCACCGCCGGATGTAAGGGTGTCCCCGCCATGGCCAAGTTCCTGCTGAGCCTGCACGTCCTCGCGTCGGTCCTGTTCATAGGCCCGGTCGCGGTGGCCGTCAGCATGTTCCCGCGCCGGGCCAAGGCCGCGCTGGCCGGCGGGCCGGACCAGGCCTCGGACGCGGGCGTGCTGCGGATCCTGCACCGGATCACCCAGGTCTACGCCCTGCTGGGGGTCGCGGTGCCGGTGATGGGCATCGGCCTCGCCCAGGTGATGGACGTGCTCGGGCAGTCCTGGATCATCGTCTCGATGGTGCTCACCGCGATCGCCGCGCTCTCGCTGCTGCTCTTCGTCCTGCCCGGGCAGCAGGCCGCGGTGGACGCGCTCGGCGCCGACACCGCGCCGGAGCAGCACGCCAAGGCCGTCCAGGGCCTGCGGCTGCTGCCGATGACGGCCGGGGTGTTCAACCTGCTGTGGGCGGTGGTCGTGGTGCTGATGGTCATCCGGCCGGGGTCGAGCACCGGCGTCTGAGCCGGGCCCCCGAAGCCGTACCGAAGCCGTAGCGAACGAGGGACTCCACCGCCCGGCCGTGCCGGCCGAAGCCACGCCGACCGGGCCGGAAGGCCCTCTCCCCCGGGGCGGGCCCGGTCCAGTACCGTCCTGGCCATGACGATCATGGCGGGCATGGGCAGCCCGACAGGTACCGGAGTCGGTCCGCTGCTGCGCGGCTGGCGCGAACGGCGACAGCTCAGCCAGTTGCAACTGGCCCTGCGGGCGGACTCCTCGACCCGGCACCTCAGCTTCGTCGAGAACGGCCGGTCCCGCCCGAGCCGGGAGCTGGTGCTGCGGCTCGCCGAGCACCTGGACGTCCCGGTCCGCGAGCGCAACACCCTGCTGCTCGCGGCCGGCTACGCCCCGCACTTCCCCGAGACGCCGTTGGACGACCCGTCGATGGACGCGCTGCGCGGCGGCCTGGAGCGGCTGCTCGCCGCCCACGACCCGTACCCGGCGCTGGTCGTCGACGGGACCTTCCGGGTGCTGGCGGCCAACCGCTCGCTCGGGCTGCTCCTCGACGGCGTCGCCCCGCACCTGCTGGAACCGCCGCTCAACGCGATGCGGATCGCCCTGCACCCCGAGGGGCTGGCGCCGCGCATCGTGAACCTGCCGCAGTGGCGGCGGCACCTGCTGGAGCGGGTGGAGCACCGGATCGAGCTGCTGCGCGGCGAGGCGCTGCGGCGGCTGTACGAGGAGGTCGCCGGCTACCCGACGGCGGCGGACGACCCGGGCCCGGGCGGGGAGCAGGCGGACGGCGCCGGGCTGTTCCCGTTCGCGCTGCCGATGCGGATCCGGCACGAGGGGCGGGTGCTGTCGTTCCTGTCCACCATCACGACCTTCAACACGCCGCTGGACGTGACGGTCTCCGAGCTGGCCATGGAGACCCTCCTGCCGGCCGACGCGGAGACGGTGCGGTTCCTCCAGGACGCGGTCGGCCCGGAGCGCTGACCCCGGTTCAGGTGCGGCGCCCCTCGGTGCCGCCCCCGACGCCCCCGACGCGGCCGACGCGACCGTCGCGTCGGCGCAGCGCGGTGAACTGGAGGACGGCGAACAGGGCCACCACCACCGCCTGCACCGGGATCCAGACGGCACCGGCCGTGGTCGGCTCCAGCCAGGCCGCCATCGCCACCAGGCTGAGCACCACCCAGACGGCGTTGAGGTCGATCACCGCCCGCACCGCGAGCCGCGGCGGCCACCGGCGGGCGGCCAGGGCGCCGACCCCGAGGGCGTAGCCGGTGAGGAAGAGCCCGAGGGCGAGCAGGACACTACGGCCGACCCCGAGCAGTTCGCCGACCGGGCCGGCGAAGGCCAGGTAGACGAGGCCGTTGCCGCCGGTGACCAGGGCGTCCAGGGCGAGCACGCCGCGCACCGTCCACAGGGGGGAGGCGGAGCCGGGGCGGGCGGGCGTGAGGGTGTTCGCGGACATGGCGGGTCAGCCTCCTGACGGGGATGGGGCCCGGCGGCGGTGACGCCGGCCGGGCCCCCCACCCTGCCCGCCCGGCCGCCGGGCGTCGATTACCCCGCAGGTAAGGGCCCGGGGCCGGGGGCGCTCAGGGCCGCACCCCCGGCGACCGGCCGCCTCAGCCCGGCAGCCCGAAGAGCCCGGCGGCGTTGTCGTGGCAGACGGCCCGCAGCCACTCCTCCCCCAGCCCCAGCCCGGCCAGTGCCTCCAGCTGGTGCACGTACCGGTACGGGATGTTGGGGAAGTCGCTGCCGAGCAGGACGCGGTCCTGGAGGCCGCGCAGGCGCGGCAGTTCGGCGCGCGGGAACGGGACGTCGGCCTCGGCGAAGTCCGTGAAGGCGATCGTGGTGTCCAGCCGGACGGCCGGGTGGCGCTCGGCGAGGTCGAGGAAGTCGCGGTACTCGGGCATGCCGAGGTGGGCGACCACCAGGACCAGTCCGGGGTGGCGCTTCAGCACCTCGCCGATCGGACCGGGGCCGGTGAAGTCGCCCGGCACCGGTCCGGACCCGCAGTGGGTGACCACCGGCGTGCCGGTCTCGGCGAGCAGCCCCCACACCTCGTCCAGCTGCCGGTCCGCCGGGTCGTAGCCGCCGACCTGCACGTGCGCCTTGAACACCCGGGCGCCGTCCTCGATCGCGCGGGCCACGTAGCCGGGCGCCTCGGGCTCGGGGAAGAACGTCGCGGTGTGCAGGCACTCCTGGGTGCGGGCGGCGAAGTCGGCCGACCACGCGTTCAGCCAGCCGGCCATGCCGGGCCTGTGCGGGTAGAGCATCGAGGTGAACGCCCGGACGCCGAAGTCCCGCAGCCGCTGGACGCGCTGCGCCTCGGCCTCGCGGTAGGTGATCGGCCAGGGCCGGTTCACCAGCGGGCCGGCCGCGTCGAAGTACGCCCACACCTTGTCGAGGACGTTCTTCGGCATGAAGTGGGTGTGCACGTCGATGAGGCCTGGCAGGCCCAGGGCCTGCCAGAACGCGCGGACCTCCTGGGATTCGCTCACGCCGGCACCGGGCGGGCCCGGTCGATGATCCCGGCGGTGTCGACGCCGGACGGCAGGGTGCCGAAGGCGGAGCCGCGGTCGCCGGCGAGGCGGGTGGCGCAGAACGCGTCGGCCACCGCCGGGCTGCCGTGGCGGACCAGCAGCGCGCCCTGGAAGGCCAGCGCCATCGACTCGACCAGCCGGCGCGTCCGGTACTCCAGGTCGGCCTGGTCGGTGAGCTGCTTGCGCAGGTCGGCGACGGCCGCGTCCAGCCGGCGGTCCGCCCCGGCGGCGGCGTCGAGCTCGCCGAGCAAGGCCTCGACCGTCTCCGGGCGCTTCGCCATGGCGCGCAGCGCGTCCAGGGCGGCGACGTTGCCGGAGCCCTCCCAGATCGACACCAGAGGCGCCTCCCGGTAGAGCCGGGGCATCCCGGACTCCTCGACGTAGCCGTTGCCGCCCAGGCACTCCAGCGCCTCGGCGGCGTGCGCCGGGCCGCGCTTGCAGACCCAGTACTTGGCCACCGCCAGGCCCAACCGCCGTACCAGCGCCTCGGGTTCGTCCCCGGCCAGGGCCAGGTCGGTGCTCTGGGCGAGCCGCATCGCGACGGCGGTGGCCGCCTCGGACTCCACCACCAGGTCGGCGAGCACGTTGCGCATCAGCGGCTGGTCCACCAGCGGCCGGCCGAACGCGCGCCGGTGCAGGGCGTGGTGCACGGCCCGGGTGGCGCCGTAGCGCATGCCGGAGGCGGCGCCGACGGTGCAGTCCAGACGGGTCATGTTGACCATCTCGATGATGGTCGCCACCCCGCGCCCCTCCTCGCCGACCAGCCAGCCGACCGCGCCGTCGTACTCCAGCTCGGCGGAGGCGTTGGACTTGTTGCCGAGCTTGTCCTTGAGCCGCATCAACTGGAGGCGGTTGCGGGTGCCGTCCGGGAGGACGCGCGGCAGCATGAAGCAGCTGAGCCCACCCGGCGCCTGGGCGAGCGTCAGGAACAGGTCGGACATCGGCGCCGAGGTGAACCACTTGTGACCGGTCAGCCGGTAGGTGCCGTCCGGGTGCGGGGTCGCGGTGGTGGTGTTGGTGCGGACGTCCGAGCCGCCCTGCTTCTCGGTCATCGACATGCCGGCGATCAGCCCGCGCTTGGTGCGCGGCTCGCGCAGCCCGAAGTCGTACGTGGTGGCGGCCAGCAGCGGCTCCAACTCGCCCGCCAGGGAGGGGTTCGCGCGCAGGGCCGGGACGGCGGCGTAGGTCATCGAGATCGGGCAGGTGTGGCCGGCCTCGACCTGCCCCCAGACGAAGAACTTGGCGGCCCGGGCGGAGTGGGCGCCGGGCCGCTCGTCCCGCCAGGGCGCGGCGTGCAGGCCGTGGGAGACGGCGGTGCGCATCAGCTCGTGCCAGGCCGGGTGGAACTCGACCTCGTCGACGCGGTGGCCGAAGCGGTCGTGGGTGCGCAGGACGGGCGGGTTCTCGTTGGCCAGCCGGCCCCACTCGGCGGCCTGCTCGGAGCCGGCCAGGCGGCCGAGCTCGTGCAGCTCGGCCTCGGCCCAGCCGGCGCCGGCCCGGTGCAGGGCGGCGAGCAGGGTCGGATCGGCGGCGGTGTCGTGTCCGTACGGCAGGGGCACCTGGTTGGTGACCTCATGCGTCGCTGTCATCGCGTCCTCCCAGGGCACGCAGAGTGAAGGAGACCAGGGCGGGGACCACGTCGGTGGTGCCCGCCGGCTTCGTGGGCGCGGCCGTCCGTGCGGGCGCGGCCGTTGCCTCAGGCGCGGGCGCGGGCGCGGGCGCGGCCGCGAGCGGGCCGGCCAGCGCCTCGCCGACCGCACCGACCAGCGCGGCGGCGGTCAGCACCGGGTCCTGCTCGGGGAGTTCGCCGCTCGCCACGGCGGCGGCGATCTCGGTGGCGATCACGTCCCGGAACGCCCGGCGGAACACCAGGCGCTCGCTGTCCACGACCGCGTCGGCCGGCTCGACCAGCAGCGCGTACGCCAGCCGGGGCGCGCGCAGGGCGCGGGCGGCGAAGGTCTCGACGACCGCGGCGATCCGCTGCCGCGGGCCCTCCCGGAGGGCGACGGCCGCGTTGACGGCCGCCATCTCGTGGGTGACCACCCGGCGGAACAGCTGCACGGACAGCTCGGCCTTGTTGGCGAAGTGCTGGTAGAGGCTTCCGGTGGCGATCCCGGCGCGGTCCGCCACGGCGGCCATCGTGCAGCCGCCGTAGCCGCGTTCGGCGAGCAGCAGGACGGCCGCCTGCAGCACGGCCTCGCGCTGGGTGTCCAGCCGGGCTTGGACGGCGGGCGTGCGTCGGTAGGCCATGAAAGTATTGAAGCACTGATTCAGTGCTTCGGTGAGGGGTCGGCCCCGCCAGATGCGCGAGGAGGCCGCCCCCGGCTGGGGACGGCCTCCTCCAAGGCGTCACACGGTGTCACGGCCTGCCGGTTACAGCGGGTGGCGCTCTACAGCGGGTGGCGCTGCGACTCCAGCTTCAGGCCCTCCTCGTCGAGCGGGCCGAACGGCGGGATCTGCTGCTTCTTGCCGAGCGAGCGGGCGGCGTCCTGGTCGCCCAGGCCGGCCCACTCCAGCACCTTGGCGGTCGCCTCCGCCGACTGCGCGGCCGGCAGCTGGCCGATGTTGGAGCCGTGGTTGCCGCCCGGCACGGTGTAGACGTAGCTGTCGTCACTGCCCCGGCCGAGCTTGAACGGCTTGGCGCCCCACGGGTCGTTGCCGCCGTAGACGTAGATGATCCGCTCGGCGTCGTGCTTCACCCAGCGGTCGATGTCCCGCATCGCGTTCGGGTTGAAGGAGATCGGGATCTCCTTCGGCACGTACGACCGGGCCGAGTACAGCTCCTTGTAGTCGTAGTGCAGCACGCCCTTGAGGTGCGAGACGTCGAAGAACGGCGCACCCAGCTCGGTCGCGGCCTGGTAGTAGTACGCGGTGTACTTCGCCAGCGACTGGTCGCTGTTGCCGGTGATGCCGGACTGCGAGTCGAACCACGCGTACAGCGCGTCGTCGGTCGCGGTGGCCGCGGCCGGGACCTTGGCGCAGTCCGCCTCGGTGCTGTACTGCCAGAACGCCCAGACCACGTCGAGCACGCCCGCCTCGTACGCCCGGTCCGGCGTGCCGAGGGTGTTGAAGGTCGAGCCGGCGGCCTTGTTGTCGGCCACGTAGCGGGTCTCCAGGCGGTCGCGGCGCACCAGCAGCTCGCGCTGGGCGGCGTTCAGCGCGGCCCGGCACTCGGGGGTGCCGACGGTACGGAAGAAGTTGGTGTAGGCCGCGTAGTCGTTGACGTCGGTGTTGTTCGGCGCCACGTACGCGATCGTGCCCGCGACGTCGTCCGGGTAGAAGCGGCGGAAGTAGGTGGAGGACATGCCGCCCTTGCTGGCGCCGGTGGAGAGCCACTCCTGCTGGTATATCCGCTTGAGCGCGGTCACCAGCCGGTGCGAGTCGGCGGCCTGCTGGCGGATGCCGGCCTTGGACCAGTCCGCCGGCTCGGGGCGCGACGGGGTGAAGTACCGGTACTCGATGGACACCTGGTTGCCGTCCACCAGCCGGGTCGGCTCGGTGCGGGACGGGTTGGTGCCCAACGTGTAGCCGTTGGTGTAGAAGACGGTCGGGCGGTCGTAGCCCCGGTGCAGCACGCTGAAGCGCTGCTGGAAGGTGCCCAGCCAGGGGCGGAAGTGGTCGATCGGCTGGGTGTAGGTGAGCAGGAAGTAGCGGTGGCCGGTGGTGGTCGGCTTCTCCTCGGTGATCGTCACCCCGGGGATCGCCGCCAGCCGGTCCTTGATGTCGGCATTCGGGTCGTCGGCGGGGCTCCGGCCGTGGGCGGCCCCGGCGGCGTCGGCGCCCTGGGCACCGGCGGCCAGCGCCGGGGTCGCCAGGCCGCCGAGCGCGAGCAGCGGTATCAGCAGGACGGAAACCAGCAGCCTTCGCAGCGTGGTGGTCATCAACTCTCCATTGGTCACACGGATATGACTGCCGCCCTGTCGGGACCGACAGTGCGGCGCGGGTGGTGCGGCGGCCGCCCGGTGGACGGCCGAATGGGCCACCCGCCGTTCACGGGTGGCCCATCGGGGATCGGTGCTGGTCAGCGGGGTCGCCCCGGTTCCGTCACGTCGTGACGGTCGGGCACGGGGCGGCGGTCAGGTCAGGTCGGGTCAGGGCCTTCGCGACGGCCAGGTCAGGTCAGGGCCTTCGCGACGGCCAGGTCAGGTCAGGGCCTTCGCGACGGTCGAGTCAAGGCCTTCGCGACGGTCGGGTCAGCGCCGTCCCGACGGTCGGGTCAGGGCCGGACCAGGGTGCAGCCGGGCAGGGTGAGGTCGAACCGGTTGCCGGCGGCGAAGCAGGCCGGGATGCCGTAGGTCTCCTGGGCGTAGCCGATGCCCTGGTGCACCGTCACCGAGCCGTTCTCGTCGACCTCACACGGGTTGTCGAGGGTGCAGGACTCGCCGTTCTCGTTGATCGTGTTGTTGACCGCGACCACCTGCCCGGTGTTCGCGTCCACCACCGGCGAGCCGGAGGTTCCGCCGATCACGTTGCAGCCGGAGGTGTAGCGGACCGAGTCCTTGAAGGTCCAGTCGGCCTCGTTCAACTGGTAGGCGAAGCCGTCGATCGAGCAGGAGTAGATCTTCTTCCAGTAACCCGAGACGACCTTGATCGAGGTGCCCTGCGTGGGGTGGGCGGCGGAGATGGTCAGCGGGGCGATCCCGTACCGGGACTGGATCGAGGCGTAGCTGGTGTTCAGCTGGTAGATCGACACGTCGGTGTCGGTCATGGCGCCGTAGACCACCTTGGTCGCGCGCAGGGTGCCGAGCCCGCTGCCGCTGGAGCTGAGGAGGGTGAAGGTCCGGCTGGAGGGCTGGTTGAGGATCACCTCACCGGGGCCGGGCATGCCGGACTCCAGGCAGTGGCCGTTGGACAGGACGAGGGCCGGGTCGCTCGCGGCCGAGCCTGGCATCCGGACCAGCGAACCGGAACAGTTGTTGAGCGCCACCGTCCCGGCGAAGTTGACGGCGCGGGGGGCCGCCTTGGTGTCGGTGACCTGGGCCTGGTCGCTCAGGGACTGGCCGTCCCGGGCCGCGACGGACACGGCGGCGGGGGCCTCCGCGGTGGCGGCCTGGGCCGGGAGGGCGCCGGCGAGGGCGGTTGCTCCGGCGACCAGGACGGTGGCGAGCATGCCTATGAGCGGCTTCTTCATGAGAGACCTCTCGGTGTGGGGGTGCACCAAAGCTGTCGCGGACATGACTCACTGTCAAGAGTCAAGACGACACCAAGAAAGCACTTCGGCCGCAATGGCTCGTTCGCGCGGTGGCGGCGGTGCGCCGACCCCTCCCTTCGCACCGCCGATCGCGTCAACCCGCCCCACGGCCCCCGTCCGCCACGTACTGTGGCGACATCGGACGGGTGACCACAGGGGGCAGGAGTGACTACCGAGTACCGCAGCGACGCGCCGTCGGAGCCCACGGGGGCGGGTGGGCGGTTGCTCGCCGTGAGCGACCTGCACATCTCCTACCAGGAGAACCGCGACCTCGTGGAGAAGCTCCGGCCCACCAGCCCCGACGACTGGCTGCTCGTCGCCGGAGACGTCGCCGAGCTCACCACCAGCATCGAGTGGGCGCTCGGGCTACTCGCCGAACGCTTCGCCCGCGTGGTGTGGGCCCCCGGCAACCACGAGCTGTGGACCCACCCCGAGGACCCGGTGCAGCTGCGCGGCGTGGCCCGCTACGACCACCTGGTCGACCTCTGCCGGAGCCTCGGCGTGCTGACCCCCGAGGACCCGTACCCGCTCTGGCAGGGCGCCGGCGGACCGGTCCGCATCGCCCCGCTCTTCCTCCTGTACGACTACTCCTTCCGCGCGCCGGGCACGACCACCAAGGAGGAGTCCCTGGCGGCCGCCTACGAGAGCGGCATCGTCTGCGCGGACGAGCGGATGCTCCACCCGGACCCGTTCCCGGACCGCGACTCCTGGTGCCGCGAGCGCGTCCGGCTGACCGAGCAGCGGCTGGCGGCCTGCGACCCGGACGTACCGCTCGTCCTGGTCAACCACTACCCGCTGGTCCGCCACCCGACCGAGATCCTCTGGTACCCCGAGTTCGCCCAGTGGTGCGGCACCGAACTGACCGCGGACTGGCACCGCCGCTTCAACACCGCGGCGATGATCTACGGCCATCTGCACATCCCCCGCAAGACCAGCTACGACGGTGTCCCGTTCGAGGAGGTCTCGCTCGGCTACCCGCGCGAGTGGCGCAAGCGCGGGCTGCCGGAGCCGCTGCTGCGCGAGGTCTTCCCGCAGGCGTAGGTGCGCCCTGCCCCGCCGCCCGACCGTCCGGCGGCGGGGCAGATCTCCGACGGATCAGGCCCCCCGCGCCTGCTCCCCCGCCTCCTCCCCTGCCTTCTCCTGCGCCTTCTCCTGCGCCTTCTCCTGCGCCTCCTCGAAGGTCGCCGACGCCTCCGGCCGGGCGAGCGTGACCACCAGGTCGCCGTCGCTCACCTCCGCGATCAGCGTGTCGCCCTCCTGCACCGTGCCGTCCAGCAGCAGGTTGGACACCCGGTTGTCCAGCTCCGACTGGATCGTCCGGCGCAGCGGCCGGGCCCCGAACTCCGGCTGGTACCCGCGGTTGACCAGCCACTCCTTGGCCGCCTCGGTGACCTCCAACCGCACGTCCTGCGCCTTGAGCCGGCGCCGGCTGCGCTCCAGCAGCAGGTCGACCACCGACAGCAGGTCCTTCCGGGTGAGCGCGTGGAAGACGATCACCTCGTCGATCCGGTTCAGGAACTCCGGCCGGAACTGCTGGCGCAGGTCGCGCATCAGGTCGTCGCGGATCTCGTCCACGTTCCCGGCGTGGTCGAGGATGCGCTGCGAGCCGATGTTGCTGGTCATGATCACCACGGTGTTGCGGAAGTCGACCGTCCGCCCCTGGGCGTCGGTCAGCCGCCCGTCGTCCAGCACCTGGAGCAGCAGGTTGAAGACGTCCGGGTGCGCCTTCTCCACCTCGTCGAAGAGCAGCACGCTGTACGGCTTGCGGCGGACGGCCTCGGTCAGCTGCCCGGCCTCGTCGTAGCCGACGTACCCGGGCGGGGAGCCGACCAGCCGGGAGACGGTGTGCTTCTCCTGGAACTCGCTCATGTCGAAGCGGATCATCCGGTCCGGGTCGCCGAACAGCAGCGCCGCCAGCGCCTTCGCCAGCTCGGTCTTGCCCACGCCGGTCGGCCCGAGGAAGAGGAAGGAGCCGGTCGGCCGGTCCGGGTCGCCCATCCCGGCCCGGCCGCGGCGCACCGCCTGGGCGACCGCGGTGACCGCCTCGTCCTGGCCGATCACCTTCTCGTGCAGGTGCTCCTCCAGCTTGAGCAGCCGCTCCCGCTCGGTCGCGTTCAACTCCGCGACCGGGATGCCGGTCCGGGACGACAGCACCTGCGCGATGTCGTCGGCGGTCACGTCGACGACCTCCTCGCGGGACTCGGCGACGGCCGCCAGCTCGTCCTCGGTCTGCCGCAGCTCGGCCTTCAGGTTGGCCGCCCGCACGAACTCCTCGTCCGCGACGGCCTCGTCCAACTCCCGCTTCAGCTTGGTGATCCGGTCCTGCACCCCGGTCGCCTCGGTCGAGCCGCTCAGGCTGCGCAGCCGCACCCGGGCGCCGGCCTGGTCCAGCAGGTCGATCGCCTTGTCCGGCAGGAAGCGGTCGCTGACGTACCGGTCGGACAGCGTCGCCGCCGCGTCCAGCGCCTCGTCGGTGAACCGCACCTGGTGGTGCGCCTCGTACGCGTCCCGCAGCCCCCGCAGGATCTCGATCGTCTCCTCGACGCTCGGCTCGGGCACCAGCACCGGCTGGAAGCGGCGCTCCAGCGCGGCGTCCTTCTCCACGTGCTTGCGGTACTCGTCCAGCGTCGTCGCGCCGACCACGCTCAGTTCGCCGCGGGCCAGCGCCGGCTTGAGGATGTTGCCGGCGTCCATCGACCCCTCGCCGCCGGAACCCGCGCCGACCACGGTGTGCAGCTCGTCCAGGAACAGGATCACGCTCTTCTCGGCCGCCGTGACCTCGTCGATCACCTTCTTCAGCCGCTCCTCGAACTCGCCCCGGTACTTGGAGCCGGCCACCAGGGCGGTCAGGTCGAGGGTGACGACCCGCTTGTCCCGCAGGCTCTGCGGCACGTCCCCGGAGACGATCCGCTGCGCCAGCCCCTCCACGATCGCGGTCTTGCCGACACCCGGCTCGCCGATCAGCACCGGGTTGTTCTTGGTCCGGCGGGAGAGGATCTCGACGGTCTGCTCGATCTCCTCGGCCCGCCCGACCACCGGGTCCAGCCGGCCCGAGCGCGCCGCCTCGGTGAGGTCCAGCCCGTACTCGTCCAGCGTCGGCGTCTCGCTCGGGTGCGCGCCCGTGCTGCTGCGCTCCCCGCCGACGCCGCGCCCCTCCAGCACCGTCTTCAGCGCCTCCTGCGAGGGCGCCGCGTTGCGCAGTGCCGTCCCCGCCCCGGACCGCTCCTGGTCCAGCAGCGCGCCGAGGATGTGCTCCGGCCCGATGTACGAGGCCCCGGCCGCCTGCGAACGGGCGTGCGCCGCCAGCAGCGCACGCTTGGCCGACGGCGTCAGCGCGGGCTGCCCGCCGTCCACCGCCGCCGGGTCCCCGGACGGCAGCGACCGCTCCAGGTCACCGGCCAGCTGGTCCGGGTCGATCCCCGCCCGCTCCAGCATCCGGCGCGACGGCTCCACCCGGGTGGCCGCCCAGGCCAGGTGCCCGGTGTCGAGGTCGCTGGTCCCGTCCTCGCCGGCCCGGTGCGCGGCCAGCCCCAGCAGTTCCTGCGAGGACTCGCTCAGCAACCGCCCGATCGGCACCCGCTGCACGGCGGGCGGGGAGGCCATCGGACTCATCCCGAAGAAGCGGCTGAGTAGATCGGAGAACGGATCGCTCGATCCGAACGGGGGCATGGTCACGGAGGATCACCTCTCCCAAGCGGTGTGCAGCCACCCAAACACAGCCCGCCCCACCCCGCCTCCCGAGCCCCGCCCCCTGACGCCCGGCGCCGGCGCGCCCGTCGACGCACGCGGTCAGCTCTGGGCGGCGTCCAGCAGGTCATCGAACGCGGCGGCCACCGCGATGGCCTTGCCGATGTCCCTGGGGCTGGCCTCCGGGTTCGGCCCGCCGTACCAGACGTTGGCCTGCACCTGGTACTTCGCGATGTAGTCGATCGCCTGATCGGAGGCCAGGCCCGGGTAGCCGGCCGCCACGTCGTTGAACATGTGGTCGATCCAGGGGGTGGCGAAGCGGATGACGTCGATGACGTAGGGCTTGAACTCATCACTCTAGGTCACGCAGAACAGCACCTGATGACCGTCGTTGACGAGCGCGACCCACAGGTCGTGGACCGTCCCGAGGCGGTTCTCCCAGTAGGGCGCCTCGATGCAGGCCTTCTCTGCGCGCTCCAGGAAGACGGCGGGCCCGGTCGGCTGGATGACCGGTGCGATCAGGGTGAATTCCGACCGGTTCACCGCCCGCAGGCCGACGCCCTCGGTCTGCTGACGGGGGCTCTGGAAGGCCTTGGCGATCTCCTCGACCGACACGTCCGGTGAGATCGGCTGGCAGGTCGACGGGGCGAAGTCGTACATCTGGATTCCTTTCGGGCGAAGCGTCAGGACGGGTCGGGAAGCACGTCGGCGGCCGAGGCCGGCTCGGCGCGGCGCTGGCCGTTCAGCTCGTGGCGCAGCACCGACGAGCGCCGGTACACCTCGCGAGTTCGTCCCAGGCCCACTCCTCCGGCGGCAGCGTGCCGTACCCGGTGACCCAGTCGCAGTACATCCGGTGGTTGCCCCGGCGGCCGTCGAGCCGGTACTTCGGCAGGTCGACGAAGAGCTTCGAGAGGAAGGTGTAGTGGGCCGCGGTGTTGCAGTGGTGGTGGAGTCCACCCCGAACACCTTGGTGGCCATGCCCACGACGTTGCCCAGCATCCGGTCGGCACCCAGGTGGGACAGCCCGTTGGAGTAGCGGACCAGCGCGTCGTGCGTCCCGGGCCTGCCGTAGACGCCCTGCGCGTACTCGGGCGGCACGCCGTCGAGGATCTCGAACGTGCCGCGTACCAGCCCGTACGCCTTCGCATGGGCGAAGCGGACCGCGCGGTTCTCGCCCTCGCCCGCCACCGAGCCCCGCTCGAAGTCCTCGACGACCTCGATGCACTGCTGGAGGTGCCGGTCGAAGTCCGGTTCCGGTGGTACGAGATCGGGTGAGTACCGCACGGGGGTGAAGTCCTTCTCGGGCGGGGTCGCCTGTCGTCCTCCGATGTCGAGAGTGCGGCGCGGCGGACGGGCCGCCGGCCAGGTCCGGCAGTGTGGTGAGCCAGACGATCGCGGCGAGGCCGGGCAGGAAGCAGTACTCGCCGCCGCGCACGGTCACGAACCGGGGCAGCCCGGTGAGCCGGCGGCGGACCGGGCGGGCCGGGATGGTGTACACACCGGCGCCGCCGCTGTTGCCGACCAGCGGGTCCTGCTCGGGGCCGAGGCTGGCGAAGTCGCCGTCGTTGAGCCACACCTGCTGCACGAACTCGAACTGCCTGGACAGGCTGGCGCCCATGAAGATGAAGATGATCCCGCGCTCCGCGCCGTCGTCCTCCAAGGCCGCGGCCGGCAGCAGCGGACCGTACGCCGCGCCGCGCCGCAGCACCCGGTGGATGCCGGTCTCGACCACGGGGTCCGCCAGGCCGTCCCTAGGATTGGTCCGCCGGATGTGCGCGCCGCGCGGGACGACCAGGCCCCGCGGGTCGTCGTGGTAGCGGAAGTCGTTGTTGCGCGTCGGATCGGCGCCAAGGTCCGGATCGTCGTGCTCCGGCGCCAGTGCCAGCGGCCGACGATCTTGGCCGCGAGCAGTTCCTCGTCCTCGGGCGAGCGGGCCTGGTCCCGCAGGTACCTGCGGGACGCAGCCACGTCCGCGCGCATCTGACGGAAGGCCAGGTAGCAGCCGTTGCGGCCGAGCACGTCCGGCGCGGGCCCCGCCGGCGCTGCCCCGGACTCGTCCGGGTAGCCGAAGAGGAACTCGCCGGGCTGGACGGCGTCCTGGCCGGGCAGCGGCCGGTCGGCGCTGCCGAGCAGGTACGGGCTGGAGATGCCGTCCCGGAACCCGAAGTGCTCGCGCCCGACAACCGGGGAACCGACGTCGAGCCGGTAGACCAGGCTCACCCCGGCCAGCCGTCCGGCCGCCGCCACCGACTCGTGGAGCCCCTCGGGGGCCGTCGCGATGATCACCACCCCGATGTGCACGTCGGGGCCGCCCAGCGGCGGGGGCCAGTTGCCGGGGGCGCTGGCACCGAGGTCTCCCAGCACCTCCTTTCCGGGCGGCCATGCCGGCCCGGAACTCCGGGGAGAACGAGGCGAGCGAATCCGGCGGCACTCCCAGCCGGGCCAGCCCCCGGTACGTGAAGGCCACGTTGAGGGTGAACGGGCGGGGCCGCTCCCAGTCCGCCGCGCTGGTGACCTCCGGCAGGATCTCGCGCAGCGACCGCTTCTCCGCGGCTGGGTCGTCGATCCGGTAGAGCAAGTAGACACCGTGGTAGACGTCCGGGCGACAGCGCAGCACGGCGCCCTGGATGTCCTCCAGTTCCAGCGTCGGCACCGCACCGGCGGTGGGCCCGCTCACCCGCGCGGGGCGAACGGTCAGAGGGTCAGGAGCATGGCGGCCTCCTCAGCACATTCACAGACCTCCGCACACTACGCAATGCAGACATCGGCGGCGGTGGGAGTTCACACCGCGTGTCGAGGCGGCGATCTCACGCCGGAGCCACCGGGAGCACGGGGCGGCGTCGCAGACACTGGGGGGGTTCTGGCCACCCGCGCTCGAAGGCCCGGGAGTCGGCCGAACAGAAAAGCGGCCGAACTCGCTGCCGAGTCGGCCGCCCTGGAGGCTCCAGCCACAGGAGTTGCGGCGTGATGTGTTCTCGATGTTCTTCGATCTCGGTGCGGGCCCTCGCGGACCCACACCCCTGCTGTGGGCGCGGACGGTTTCGAACCGCCGACATCTGCTTTGTAAGTTCGATCGGGCGGTGTCGGTAGCTGCGCACGCCCGCGATCACGACGCGGCAGTGATCCACCTGAACACCAACAGGGTTGCTGATGTCCGCTGTCGTTGATGTCAGGAGCAGATGTCGGGTCAGGTGCGGCCGCCGCAGATCCGAGGCAGGCTACCGCCGAGATGGCCGGGCCACCGACACCGAGGTCAAACCGGGCCTGCAGTCTCGCCGGCGCTGCCGAAGGCTGGTTGGGGCCGTTAGCTGATGCGCGCCGTGTGAAGTATGTACTTGCCGCCCTCTGAGCGACCCTGAGGCTTGAGGCCGAAGCGAGTCAGGCAGACGTTGGATGCTTGATTGTCAGGGGCGACCAGGGCGTTCAGGATGACACGCTCGGTAGGAGCATGGCGGGGCACGACATCGAGAACAACTGTCTCCAACAAAGCCGTAGACGCAGCTATCAGCTGGGTTACTGACGCAGAGAAGGGCATCCCAGCCACGCAGAGCCTCACAGATTGATCTCTGCGTGACTTCGCGCGTGTGCCCAGGGGTGGAGGTTGAACCAGCGACCTTCCACTTTCAGGCCGCGTGTCAGCCGATGGTAGGACCGGGCAGGCTGGGTGTGGGAGTCGTTAGTGCTGCCGCGCCCTGCGGCATCGTCGTCTCAGGTAGTTGACCATGGTCCCTCCTGAATGCTCCCGCCGACATGCTCGCCCGTTCCCGCGGCGCACTGAGACTCCACTAGACGATGTGGACCCGCTCAAGGACTCCGTCCTTGTCTCGAAGGAGCAACTCCTTGCCCTCAGTCATCTGCTGGGCGAGGAAGCCGTAGACCTGGACCGACCGGTTGATCGCATCGGTCTTGGAAAGTCCAGTAGCCAAGGTGAGGTCAGCCAGCGCTCGAACGGCTGCACCAATCAACGTGATACTGAACCGCTCACTCGGCGCCCCTGCACTCTTTGAGTCGGTCACTGTTACAGCCTCTCTGTTACTGGGTGTGCACGCCTGACGTGCCTGACGCGCTCCAGCATCTCATGAAGCACCAATGGTGAACCAGATCAGCACCAGATTGGTGCACTGTCGGTGTCTTTGGTTACAGTGTGAGCGCTGCCTCTCCGCCGACTACGGCCGGCGGGGAGGCACGTTAGATCACTGACACGAAAGGAATCCGATGGCCACGACGGTCCATCCAGTTCTAGGCGTCAACCACTCCGGGGCTCCCTAGCCCGGACTGCTACCGCCTGGGACTTGCGATTGAGGATGCGGCAGCCTGTCAGGAGATCGCCGATCTCTAGCTGAGGCATCCCAAGAAGGACTCCCAGTGACAAACACCGATCCCGCGATGTACGGCGACTCCAACCGCATCGCTCCGTCAGCGAGCGCTGAGGTCAAGATCTGGACGAGCCAGGAGCTTCCCGTTTCGGCCGAGATGCCCAGCGATGGAGCATCGGTCGAGATCAAGCTCTCGCCGGACATCCACGGACGGATGCAGGTGCCTGCCCTCAGCGCCAGCCAGTTGATCGAGATGATCGGTTACACGGTCATCCCGACCGGAGGGGCGCTGCTCATGGTTCGGGAGAGTCACGACGTGATGCCCTGGTGGGCAACCCTCGTGCTGACCCTGACCATCGTCGTCGTGCCCGGTGTTAACCGGTTCATGTCGTGCAACAGGACCGCCACGCGGCGCAGGAAGGTCTGAGCCCTCCGCCCGCGCCTATGTAGCCAAGGAACGGTGCCACCTGGCGGGTTTCTCTCAGAAGAGACCCGCTTCACCGCTTCAAGATCTGGGTGAGAGGTGTCAATGAGAACCAGCAGGTTGGACTTGATCAAGCGGATCGGGAAGGTGAAGCCTGCCCGTAGGCGAACTGGTCAAGCTCTGCATCGGCCCATTCTCTTGCTGTGGGCTATTTCCCAAGCTGTGCACGGGCAGCCCCGTGAGCAACCGTGGTCCGCAGTGAAGTCCGCCGTTGCGCCGCTCCTAACCGCGTTCGCAGATGCGCCAGACGGAGAACGGGCCGTGGTGTACCCCTTCTGGGCACTGCAAGGAAATGGTCTTTGGCAGGTGGCGGAAGCTACCGAACTCCCACTAACGAGTGACCGGCGCCGCCCCAAGACTTCCGCCCTTGACGCGGCAGACCCCCTTGCCGGACTGTCCAAGGAGGACCACGACCAACTGGTCGAGGATCCGGAGCTGGCTGCATGGGCCATCGCCACGTTGCTACTTCGCTTCTTTACGCCGGCACCAGCCGGCCTGTTGGAAGCTCTCTCACTCACGGAGTTGATGGAAGGGCGCATCGACTCGTCTCTTCACCCGACCGCGGGTGAGCCGCATTCGAACCGAGACGTCATCGCAGACGCCTACGGCGGCAACCGGGTCCTCGGTATCACCCCGCTGGCTGATGGCGTCCTCACCGTTTACTCGGACGACAAGGGGCCCTACGCGGACCAGCGAATCCCTGGGATGGACTGGATCGCCTACACCGGCGACGGCTTGTCGGGCGATCAAATGCTTGCTGGCGGAAACAGATCCATGGCCGAATATCAGGATCAGCAAAGGGCGTTGCGTTATTGGCACAAGCCGCACCGCGGGCACTGGACCTTTGAAACCTGGGCGGTGATCGTCCAACGGCGGCTGCGGTGGGGTCGCGGACAGGATGGCGAACCTCGCCGGGAGTTCGTGTGGGTTCTTGCCCCCGTCCCGTCGCCTCTGCGTGAAACGTGGACTGCGGAGGTCGTCGACGCTCTCAACGAGGATGACGGGTGGCTTCATGACGACTCCCTTGACGTACCCGCTGTGTCCGCAGCTCCGGATCGAGAAGAAAGCCCGACCGAGAGCCGCAACAGGTACCGAAAGCTGAATGAGGCGGCCCATCGAACCACCGCTAGCCGATCCCGCCGGTCGAAGCTCACACAGGTCGAGCGATACCTTCGCTCACCAGCCGCCCGGCAGGCTGTAATCCTTCGCAGCGACGGTCAGTGCGAAAACCCCGCATGTCTCGGGCACCCGTCAGAACTCACAGACGCTGGCTTGCCCATATTGGAGGTCGACCACGTTAATGACCTCGGGCGTGGCGGCCAAGACACTCCAGAGACGATGATCGCGCTGTGTCCGAACTGCCATGCACTCAAGACACGCGGGTCCAGCCGGCACAGCCTCCGAAAAGAGCTCCTTGTGGTGGCAGGCTCCCGGCACCAGGCATTTCTTGAGTCGAGCTAAGAACCTCATCGGCGTGGCGAACATGCCGCATTTGAACGTCTGTAGGTGACGAGGGTGGCGTCGATGTCCAGGACCAGTCCGGGCAGTTCACGTCCGCCCGCCTTCGGGGCTGGGATGCCATGGCCGGTCTCGTCGGCCTGCAGCCAGGCGACCTCCCGGGCGGCGGCTCGGGCCGTCCGCAGCGCACCGAGTGCCGGCGGGTCGATGTCTGCCAGCAGCCACCAGGTGGTCGGAGCAGAGGTGACCGGGCCAAAGACGTCGGGCTGGTCGTGTGGGAGGGCCAGGTCGGCGATCGCCTCGCCGCCGTCGGCGAGCGTGGGGTGGTCAGCCATGCAGGGGCGCGATTGCTGGCCGACCTCGCCGAGGCCACCGGCCCCGCACACGCCTTCGGCGACGAAGCGCCGCCACCGCGAAGGAGTCGCACCGAGTGCTCCGCTCGGCTCTGAGCGCCGCGTGCCGGGACGAGCTGATCGTGCGGAACGTCGCGATGCTCGTCCCGCCGCCCCGGGTGACGAGCCGTGAGATCACGCCGTGGACGCTCGACCAGACGCTCGCCTTTCTCTCGGCCGCCCGCATCGATCCGCTCTACGCCGCGTTCGTGCTGGCCATCGCGCTCGGCATGCGGCGTGGGGAGATCGTCGGTCTGCGCTGGTCGTGGCTGGACCTGGAGAGCCGGGTCGTATGGGTGGGCCGACAGCTCCAGCGGGTCGGCGGTGAGCTGTACGAGGACACCACCAAGAACAGCAAGCGCCGCCCCGTGCCACTCCCCCGGATCTGCGTGGCAGCTCTGCGCTGGCACCGGATGCGACAGGGCGAGGCCCGGCGCGCGGCCGGGGCGAAGTGGGAAGAGACCGGGTACGTCTTCACCACCCGGACCGGCCGGCCGATCGAGCCGACCAACCTCTACCGCTCGTTCGTCCGGGTGTCCAAGGCCGCCGACGTCCCCGCGATCCGGCTGCACGACGCTCGGCACGGGTGCGCGACGCTGCTCGTCGCGTGCGGGGTGCCGCCGCGGGTGGTGATGGAGATCCTCGGCCACAGCCAGATCGGGCTGACGATGAACGTCTATACCCACGTGGCCCAGGACACCCAGCGGGAGGCCCTCGGCAACATGGACCGGCTGCTCAAACGGCGCCACTGATGTCAGGCTGAGATGTCAAATGCCCCGGACCATGATCGGTCCGGGGCATTTTGGCTGGTGGGCGCGGACGGTTTCGAACCGCCGACATCTGCTTTGTAAGAGCAGCGCTCTACCACTGAGCTACGCGCCCCCTGTCGCGGCCCGGTGGGGGCACGACGACTGCCTAGGGTACCTGGTCCCGGGGGGTGCTGTGGTGCGGGTGGTCGGGGAGTGGGGCGGGTGGGGGTGCCGGTGCGGTGGGGCGATCGGGAAGAATGGGGGTGGATCAGCGGGTCGGAGCAGGGAGCGCGCAGTGACGGTGGCCGGCGGGAGCGGGCGGGGGCGGCGTCGGGCGGGGAGTGCGCTGGCCGACGCACTGGTGGTGCCGGTGGTGCTGGCGGGTGCGCTGGGTGCGCTGGGGCTGGCCTCGGCCGGGACGGGCGGCTGGTGGGGCCGGCGCGGCGGGGAGGGTGTGCGGGCGGACGCCAAGGCGGCCCGGGACGCCGCGCAGGAGGCGTTCTACGAGCTGGACTCGACGCAGCGCGAGGTGCAGTTGGCGGTGGAGACCGTCCGGGCGGCCGAGGACGAGGCGACGGCCCGCCGGGCGCTGGCGGATCTGGAGGGGATCACCGGCCGGGTGGACCAGGTCACCGTGAACTACCTGGGCGCGCTGGACGCGTACAACCTGGACGACGAGGCGCTGGACGCCGGCACCGCGGCGCGGGCCCGGCGGCAGTTGGAGGACGTGAAGGGGCAGCTCGGCTCGGCCCGGGCGGAGCTGAACGACTTCCTCCAGCGGCTTCAGCCGACCCTCCAGCGCGCCGAGCAGCAGTTGATGCGGGTCACCCCGGCGGTGGAGCAGGCGAAGCGCGCGCTGCTCCAGGCGAGCAACGCGCTGGACGCGGTGCGCGGCGCCGGGCTGCGGGCGGACGACCTGGCGGCCCGGCTGGCCGAACTGGCGCCGGAGCTCGGGCTGCTGAACGAGGGGCCGGCCCGGCACGGGGTGGCGCCGACGCTGCGGCGCGCGGACGAGGTGGGCCGGCGCGCCGAGGCGATCGCGGCCGACGCCGGTCAACTGCCGGAGCGGGCACGGGAGATCGACCGGCGGGTGGCGAGCCTGCGGACCCGGATCCAGGCGCTGGAGACCAAGGCGGAGACGGTCGAGCCGGCGCTGAGCGAACTGCGCCGCCGGTTCAGCGCGGCCTGCTGGCAGGACCTCCAGCGGGTGTCGGAGCAGGTCGCGGAGACCGGGCGGGCGGCGGAGCGCAAGCTCACCGAGGCCGCCCGGGCCCGGGACGAGCAGCGCTGGGCGGACGCGACGGGCGCCATCGGTACGGTGCGCGCGCTGTTGGACACCGCGGACGGGTCGGTGGTCGCGGTGAACGAGCGGCTGCGGCAGCTGAACGAGGTGCAGCACGACCCGCACCGGGAGGTGGAGCGGGCCCGGTTCGCCCTGCGCGACGCGCAGCGGCTGGCGATGACGGGCCGCAGCGCGCCGGACCCGCGGCACGCCGCCCCGCTGGACGAGGCGGTGGCGCGGCTGGACCGGGCCGTGGCCACCCTGGAGGCGGCCGGCCGGCACCCCGACTACTGGCACTTCCTGACCGAGCTGGCGGGCGTGCGGGAGACGGCGGCGCAGGTGATCGGGCTGATCCGCGGCGATCTGGGCGGGCACCGGTAGCGCCGGTAGCGCCGGCCGGGCAGGACACCGGCAGCACCCACCGATAGGACACCGGTAGGGCGCCGGCAGGGCACCGCCTGGGTACCCTGCCGGTATGCCACGCTACGACTTCCGCTGCCGCTCCTGCGGCGCCACCTTCGAACTCCGCCGCCCGATGGCGCAGGCCGGCGCCCCCGCCGTCTGCCCGCAGGGCCACGAGGACACCGTGAAGCTGCTGTCCGCCATCGCCGTCACCGGCTCCGCTTCGGGCGGCGCCCCGCGCCAGGCCCCCTCCGGCAACGGTGGTGGCGGAGGGGGCTGTTGCGGCGGCGGATGCTGCGGCTGACCGCTCCCGCTTCCGCTCAGGAAGCGACGGGGGCGACGGGGGCGGCAGGGGCGGCGGGGGCGACGGAAGCGGCGGCCACCCGGGCGAGGAACCGTCGGACGATCTCCTCCCCCGCCGCCACCCCCACCTCGTCGAGGGCGGTGACGCCGGGGGCGGTCCAGCCGCCGTCGGCGAGTTCGCCGTGCCCGGGCCGCCAGGCGGCGTCGGCGGCGAGCAGCAGGTCGGCGTCGAGCAGCGAGTCACCGGCCGCGAGCACGGTGCTCGCGCCGGTGCGCCGGACGGCTTCGGCGAGGGCGGCGCTCTTGCTGAGCGGCGCGGGGACGGCGTAGACCTTGCGGCCCTGGAGCGAGACCGTCCAGCCGCGTTCGGCGCACCAGCCGGTCAGCTCGTCGAGCCAGCCGACGGGCAGCGCGGCGCGCTCGACGACGAGGTAGGCGAACAGCCCGTCGGCGACGCGGCGCTTGTGCGTCCACTCCGGGTCGGCGCTCAGGGCGAGCTGCCGGACGACCTCCTCCAGCGGGGCCGCACCGGAGGCGAGCCGCGCGGTGATCTCGGTGCGCCAGTCCTGGTCGGGCACGCCGTCGACGAGCAGGTGCCCGCCGTTGCCGCAGATCGCGTACGCGGGGACCCAACCGGGCGTCGGGCCGGGCAGGTTGATCCGCTCGTACTGGGCGAGGGTGCGGGTGGTGGCGGGGACGAACCAGGCCTGCCGGACGAGTTCGGCGAGCAGCGCGGCGGCCTGTTCGGTCATGAACGAGAGCGCCTTGCCGTCGTGCACCTCGACGGAGAGCAGCCGGGGCGCGAGCCGGTCGGGGACGTCCAGGGCGAGGGCCCGGTTGGAGTAGACGAGCGTCCGGTCGAGGTCGCTGGCGACGAGAACATCGGCGTTCATCAGGACTCCTTCACCACAACGGTCCTACCGGAGGCCCCGGTCGCTCCCCGACTGTAGCGGGGGTGGATGAGGCCGACGCAGGAGTACGGCAGGCCGTCCACCTCCTCGACCTCGACGCCGCGCTGGGCGGCGAGCAGCCGGACGTGGTCGAGGTCGGCGCCGGCGCCGCGCCGGGCGAGGACCCGCCAGGGGACGCGGCGCAGCAGCACCCGGGTGGTCTCGCCGACGCCGGGCTTGACCAGGTTGACGCTGTCGATGCCGTACTCGGTGCTGATCCGCTCGACGGCGGCCCAGCCGGCCCAGTCGGGCGCGCGGTCCGGGGCGGTGGGCAGCCGGTCGGCGGCGGCGACGGCCTCCGGGCGGACGGCGTCGAAGTGGTCGGCCACGGTGTCGAGGAAGGCGGCGGAGACGTCCGCGCCGGCCAGTTCGGCGTAGTACTTGGCGCCGTGGAAGTCGTCCGGGCCGATCAGGCCGGGCCGCAGCACGGTGCGCGAGACCAGGCCGGAGACGGTGGAGTTGAGGCAGGCGGAGGGGATCAGGAAGTCGTCCCGGGTGCCGTAGGTGCGCGCGCAGCGGCCGGGGTCGGCGAGGACGGCGAGGTCCGGGTCGAATCCGGTGCCGGCCAGGGCCTCGGCGAGTTCGCGGCTGATCGCGCCCTTGCCGGTCCAGCCGTCGACGAAGACCACGTCGCCGGCGCGGTGGTGGGCGGCCAGGTAGCGCAGGGCTACCGGGTCGATGCCGCGGCCGCGGACGATGGAGACGGCGTAGTGCGGGGTGTCGAGTCCGTGGGCGTGGGCGAGCCAGCGGCGGATCAGGATGCCGACGGGCGTGCCGGCCCGGGCCAGCGAGGCGAGCACCAGGCCGGGGCCGCGCTCGCGCAGCAGGGTCTCGGCGACGGTGCCGGCGGCGAGCGCGATGCGGCGGGCGGAGGCGCGCAGCGCCTGGTGGAACAGCTCCTGGTACTCGGGGCTGGGCTGGTACTCGACCGGCAGCGATTCGGCGTAGTGCGCGCCGCCGTTCTGGACGGCCTCCTCGCGCTCCTCGGTGGGGGCTTCGAGCGGGACGCCGGAGAGGTCCTTGAGCAGCCAGGCCACCTCGTCGGGCCGGTAGGAGGAGAACGCCGGGCCGTACAACGGGGACGGCAGCCCAGACGGCCGGGGGGAAGGCCTGTGGGAGGGCAGCACCGCGAGCACCACCTGGTCGGTGACCTGCCGCAGCTGGCCGAGCAGGGCGCGCTCGCCCTCGCGCAGGGCGGGGGTGTCGGCGACGTCGTCGACCACCAGCACGACCGCGTCGAACCGGCGGGCCGGGTCGCTGCCGGGGGCGACGTTGTAGGCGTAGCGCTCGCGCGAAGCGTCGTCCTGCGGGTCGTCGTGGGCGGGGAAGGCGAGGCGGGTGCGGATGGCGTAGCCGGGGTCGTCCACGGCGAGGACGGGCGAGCGGGTGGTGGTGGAGTAGCGGACGCGGTCGCCGCCCAGCCGGTCGGCGAGTGCGCCGGCCAGCCTCAGCGGGGCGTACATCAGTTCCTCGAAGCCGAGGACCAGCACGCGCCGCGCCGTAGCGGGCAGTGCGTCGGCCAGCTGTGCGGCCAGGCGGGGCAGGGCGGCGTCCAGTCGGACGCGGTCGCGGGCGGTGAACCCGTGCCGGCCGCCGTCGGGGAGCCCGGCGGGCCAGTCCAGGTCGACCCGGGCGAGCGGTGCGGGCGGTCCGGGGGGCGCGGCGGGGGCGGGGGCGGCCTCGGCTATCAGCCGCTCGGCGCGGTCCAGGACGTCGGCGGGCAGCTGGACGGCGCCGCTGGCGGTGGCCACCAGGTCGAGCCGGACGCCGAGTTCGGCGGCGGTGTCGGCGAGCCGGCGGCGGTCGGCGGCGGAGCGCAGGTCGACCAGGGCGACGACGACGTAGTGGTCGCGGGGGTGGCGGGCGTGCAGTTCGCGGATGGTGTTGAGGACCGTGCGGCCGGTCGAGAACTCGTCGTCGACCAGCACCAACGGTCCGTCACCGGTGAGGAGTTCGGGATCGGCGGGGAGCAGCAGGTGCGAGGTGGCGTGCGAGTGCTCCTCCTCGAAGCCGCCGAGCGGGGGCACGCCGGCCACCGGGCGGCGGGTGGAGTGCAGGTACGGGGCGTCGAGGCCGTCGGCGACGCTGTGGCCGAGGCCGGTGGCCGTCTCCGCGTAGCCGAGGACGACGGCCCGCGCGGCGGCCTCGTCGCCGAGCAACTCGCGTACCTGCCGGCCGAGTTCGAGCCCGACGCCGTGGACGACCGCGGGCCGCTGCGGGACGTGCTTGCCGAGCACGGTGGAGACCAGCAGGTGAGCGCGCTTCGGGTTCTGGGAACGCAGGGCCAGGCCCACGAGTTCGGGGAGGCGGTCCGATCCGGTCAGGGCGATGCCGGCCCGGTCGGCGACCCAACGGCCGGTCCACGTCTGCTGTGCTGTCACTGCTGGTCCTGCCTTCGCATGGTGCGGTGGTGCGGTCTTCGGATCGGTCGGATCAGTCGGATCAGTCGGATCGGTCGGAGTCGGATCAGTCGGATCGGCCGGATGGGTCGGATCGGTGGGGCCGTTCAGGTCAGCCGCGGACAGCCCCCTCAGCCGCGCGCAGCCCCCCTCACCCCCCGCACAGGCAGGCCGCGAGCAGCTCCGCGAAGCTCACGTCCTCCCGGGCCACCCCGAACACCTCCGCCCGTAGCAGCACCCGCTCCGCCCAGGCCCGGTGCGGCCGGGCCTCGTTCATCTTGTTGGTGTACGCCGAGCGCAGGACCCCGCCGCCGTCCTGCTCCTGCCGGAGGATGTCCCGGGCGTCGCAGTACTCCTCGTGCGTGACCACCGAGAGGGCGTGCACGGCGGGGACGTGGCTGGGGTGGATGCAGGTCTTGCCGAGCAGGCCGTTGGCCCGGTCGAGCTCGACCTCCCGGATCAGCCCGTCCAGGTCGTGCTCGATGATCCGCCGGCGGACCTCCTCGCCGGAGGCCCGGGCCGTCCCGGGGGCCTCGGCGAACGGCGTGCGGCGCAGCTGCGGCTTGAACATCCGTTCCTGGACCGGGAAGTACTCCCAGACCGGACCGGTGACGGTGTACCCGGTGCCGTCCGCCCGGCCGAGCACGTTGACCACGTCGCCGATCACCGCCGAGACCAGGGCGACGTCGTACGCGGTGAGGTCGGGCGAGCGGCGCAGGCCGTACGCGGAGCACAGGTCGGTCACGCCGAGGCGGACGGCGAGCACCCGCTCCCGGTGCCCGGCGAGCAGGTCGGCGATGCCGAAGAGCTGCTGGCGCCTGGTCTCCAGGTGGGCGAGTTCGGGTGACTCCAGGACGGGCATGGCGAACAGCCGGCGCCCGGTGGCGGCCTCGGCGGCGGCCAGGGCGGCCAGGTACGCGCCGCCGGTCTCCGTGGTGAACTTCGGCAGGACGAACCCGCTCAGCAGCTCGACGGCCGGCCCGAGCCGCTCGGCCAGGTCGAGGATCTGGGAGGCGGCTCGAACTCTGATGAAGAGCAGGGGGTGGCCTTGTGTGCAGTCGGTGAAATCCCTGACCAGGTCATTCAACTGCTCGACCAGGTTCCGCTCCCCCGCGTCCACCTCGTGGTCGGCGATCGCGTCCTCCAGGCAGAGCACCATCGACACCACGCCCCGAGCAGCCTGTTTGCGGATGTCGGCGGCCAGCGCGGGCCGGGTGGCGGGGCTGTAGAGGGTGCCGCCGAGGGCGGTGGCCAGCACCGCGGCCTCGCTCCGCGCGGTGAACGGCCGGGGCGGTTCGAGGAAGAGGCGACCGCGTACGTCGTCGGCGAGGTGGCCGAAATGGCGCAAGGTGCTCTCCTCAGAGGTTTGACGGCCACCGGTCCGTTGCCGGGGCGTGCGGCGGCGCGGGACGACACCGCGATCCAGCGGTGCGACACCATGGTTAACCGGTCCACGGGGCTCCGTGGTTCCCGGACGGACGCCGGCGGGCCCCCTCCGCCCGACCCCGGCGGGCCCTTGGACCGCCCATCGTACGGACGGATTCCGGCCGTCCCCGGTTCCTCGGCACTGAACTCCCGGAACATCGCCGTCCAGATCACCGATCACCGGTCGAGCACCGGCAAACCCCCGGCAAGCGCAAGTCTTGGCAAAGTTCGACCCGGTTCCGACGGTCCCGGTCACGTTGTCCGAAGGGGTGGCGAACGGGCAGGATGGTCGGCTATGACGCACGTGATGGCCAAGGGCGCCAACATCGCACTGCCGGCTGCGGCGGTCCGCGCCGTGCTGCGCTGGAGCGCCACGCCCGGTGCGCCGGACGTGGACGCGTCCGCGCTGCTGCTCGGCGCCACCGGCAAGGTCCGTTCGGATGCCGACTTCGTCTTCTACAACCAGCCGCGACACCCCTCCGGCCTGGTGCGCCACCTGCCCAAGCAGCAGACCTCCGGCGGCGCCGAGATCATCGACACGATCGAGGTCGAACTCGCCAAGCTGCCCGCCGACGTCGACCGGGTGGTGCTGGCCGGCTCCTCCGAGGGCGGCTCCTTCCGCGCGGTGCCCGGGCTGCGCCTGCTGCTCTTCGACGCCACGGCCGGGGACGGCACGCCCGCACTCGCCGAGTTCGCGATCTCCGACGGCGAGAACGTCACCGCCCTGGTCGCGGGCGAGCTGTACCGGCGCTCCGGCGCCTGGAAGTTCCGGGCGATCGGCCAGGGCTACACCTCCGGCCTGATCGGCCTGGCCACCGACTTCGGCATTACCGTCGACGACGAGGCGGAGGCCGACGCGGCCCCGGCGGCGGCCTCGACGGCCACCCCCACCGCCGCCGTCGACCCGCGCAGCACCCCGCTGCCCGCCCCGCGCCCGACCGCCCCGCCCGAGCCCGGCACCTTCACCCTGGCCCCGGCCGTCCCGCAGCCGTCGGCCACCCCCCAGAGCCGGCCCCAGCAGCCCGCCGAGGCCGCCCCGGGCCCGGTGCCGCCCCCGCCGACCGCCCCGCCCACCGTTCCCCCGGCCGCGCCGCCGGCTCCGACCGCACCCCCGGCCCACCAGCCCGGCACCGGGTACGGCTACCCGCAGCAGCCACAGCCCCAGCAGCCGCCCGGCACCGGCTACGGCTATCCGCAGCAGCAGCCCGGTACCGGCTACGGGTACCCGCAACCCACTCCCCAGCCGTACCCGCAGCAGCAGGGCACCGGCTACGGCTACCCGCACCAGCAGCAGCCCGCCCCGCAGCAGCACCCCGGCAGCTACGGCTACCCGCACGCCGGCACCGGCCAGCAGCCGCCGGCCCAGGCCCCCGCGCAACCACCGGCCCAGGCCCCGGCCCAGCCGCCCACCGGCGAGGAGTTCGCCCTGCCGCCGCAGGGCCCGCAGTTCCAGCCCCGCTGACCGGCCTGCTCAGGGCACCACCGCCGCCCGGCTCCGACCAGACCGGGCAGGGCCGAGGCCGGACGGGGCCTAGTCGGAACCGCCCTGGCTCTTGTACCCGCGCTGCCACTGCATCCCGAACCCGTACAGCCGGTCGATGTCCGCCTGGAACCCGTTGACGTACCGCACCTCACGGCGCACCGTCAGCTGGTTGTCCCCCGCGTTCTCGATCAGCACCACCGCGCACGAGCGCGCCGCCCGGGCCCGTTCGTCCAGCTTGATCTCGATCCGCGGCCCGGTCTGCGGCACGATCGTCACCACCGCGTGGGACTGCTCGAAGGCCGGCGTGCCGTCGTAGATGTAGACGAAGATCAGCAGCCGTTTGAACTTGTCCTTCTTCTCCAGGTTGACGTACATCGTCTCGCCGGACGGCGCCCCGTACTGGTCGTCGCCGCTGAGCTTGATGTACGGCGGTTGCCGGAGGTCGCCGAAGTAGCCGCCGAGCGGCTGCACCACGCCGCTGCTCCCGTCGGACAGTTCGTACATGCACGCCAGGTCGAGGTCGACGTTGACCTGCTCGTTCTGCACCGAGTCCGGCTCCAGCGGGCGCAGGATGCGGGGGCTGAAGAGGCGCTTGGCGCGTTCCCGGGCACTCGGCCGGACGGCCCCGGAGCGGGTGGTCCAGTGCAGGTTGACGTAGAGGTAGCCGGTGGTGGCCGCGGACCCGGTGATCGCGTGCTGCGGGGTCGACTTGGTGAGTATGACCTTGTGCTGACCGCCCGGGTTGTCGAAGGTGTAGTTCCGCTCCCCGCGCAGGTACTCCCAGATCGAGACCATCCCGCCCTCTCCCCCTGCTCCCGTCAGGCGATCTGACGGTTCGCCGCTCCATGATCGGGCATCAGCCCGGCCCTCGGATACCCAAACCTTCCCCTCCCCTACCCCGTCGGGCCCCCCGGCGCTCACCGCCGGGTCGACGAGTGGAGCGGCCGGCGGGTCGATTGGCGGGAGGAAGCCCCCCTCCCGTAACATGCCGCCCCTTCGGACGCGATATCGTCTAGCCGCACAGGTGTCCCGTCCGCCCCTGCGCGGGTGCGGCGGGTACGCCGTGCGGCGACGAACGAACCGTCAGGCGCGACCCGAGTACCGGGAGCTGACCGCCTGTGTCGCTCTGTGAACCCGTCCCCTGCGGAAACCCGAGGCCCGACCCGCAATGAACCTGACCTCCATACAGCTGGTCTGGACCGTCGTCGGCGGCGCAGCCCTGCTGTTCGTCGCCGTCCTGCTGGCGACGCTGCGTTTCAAGAACACGAAGAAGGAAGAGGCCGGCGACTCCTGGGAGCGCAGCGAGGAGCGTCGGCGGCGCAAGGAGATGATCTACGGCATCTCCTCCTACACGCTGCTGTTCTGCTGCGCCGGTGTCGCCGCCGCGCTGTCCTTCCACGGCCTGGTGGGCTTCGGCAAGGAGAACCTGGGGCTGTCCGGCGGCTGGGAGTACCTCGTCCCGTTCGGCCTCGACGGCGCCGCGATGTTCTGCTCGGTGCTCGCCGTCCGCGAGGCCAGCCACGGTGACGCCGCGCTCGGCTCCCGCCTGCTGGTCTGGGTGTTCGCGATCGCCTCGGCCTGGTTCAACTGGGTGCACGCGCCGCGCGGCGTGTCGCACGACGGCGCCCCGCAGTTCTTCTCCGGCATGTCGATCTCGGCGGCGATCCTGTTCGACCGCGCGCTGAAGCAGACCCGCAAGGCCGCGCTGCGCGAGCAGGGGCTCGTGCCGCGCCCGCTGCCGCAGATCCGGATCGTCCGCTGGCTGCGCGCCCCGCGCGAGACCTACGCGGCCTGGTCGCTGATGCTGCTGGAGAACGTCCGCAGCCTGGACGAGGCGGTCGAGGAGGTGCGCGAGGAGCGCCAGGCCAAGCTGGACGCCAAGGTGCGGGCCCGCACGGCCGACCGCCGCGAGCGGGCCGAGCTGAAGGCCATCTCCCGCCAGGGCGGCATGCTCGCCCGGGCCCGCGGCGGCCGCCAGGTGCCCGCGCTCACGGCTGCCGGCGACGGCCAGACCGCTACGGAGCCTGCCCTAGCCGCCGAGTCGGACACCGCCTCCTCGCACCAGGCCGCCTCGGGCCCGCTGGAGCCGGCCGCGCTGGACGCCGGCCGCCGCCCGCGTGCCGCCGTCGGCTCGTCGTACGCGCCGTCCTCCTCGGCGTCCTCCTCGTCCTCGTCCTACTCGTCGTCCTACTCCTCGTCCTCGTCCGCCGGATCGGCCTCGGGCTCGTCCTACCGCAGCTCGACCATCGACCTGACGGCCGACGACGACACCCTGTCGATGCCCAAGCTGGACTCGCTGGAGCGCAAGCTGCGCGCGATCGAGCAGCAGCTCGGCTGAGCGGGCGCACCGCGACGCGAAACGGCCGCCCCCGGATTCCCGGAGGCGGCCGTTTCGCGTACCCGGCGGGCTATTCGCCGGTACCCGTACTCACCAGTTCCGGTTCGTCCCGCGCGGCCTCGCGCCGGTTGCGCAGGATCGACGAGCCGAGCGCCAGCCCGATGAAGGCGACGCCGATCAGGCCGGTGACGATCTCCGGGATGTGGTACTTGATCCCGACCAGCAGGATCACCGAGAGCGCGCCGATCGCGTAGTGCGCGCCGTGCTCCAGGTAGACGTAGTCGTCCAGGGTGCCCTTGCGGACCAGGAAGACGGTCAGCGAGCGGATGTACATCGCGCCGATGCCCAGGCCCAGGGTGATCTGGAAGATGTCGCTGGAGATGGCGAACGCGCCGACCACGCCGTCGAAGGAGAACGAGGCGTCCAGGACCTCCAGGTAGAGGAAGAGGAAGAACGCGGCCTTGCCGCCGACCTGGAGGATCGACTTGCCGGACTTCTCGGCCTCCTCCTCGCGCTCGGCGTCCTCCTCCAGACCCGATTCGAAGATCGAGGAGAGGCCGCCGACCACGAGATAGGTGATCAGGCCGAGGACACCGGCGAGCAGAACGGTTTCAGCGTGCTCCCCGGCGAAGAAGTTGGAGGCCAGCACCAGCACGACCAGCGCGACGACGCTGGAGAAGGCGTCCAGCTTGCCGACCTTCTCCAGCGGGCGCTCGATCCAGCCCAGCCAGTTGTGCTCCTTCTCGTCGTCGAACACGAAGTCGAGGAAGATCATGAGCAGGAAGACGCCGCCGAAGGCCGCGATGGCGGGGTTGGCCGCCTCCAGGTACTGACCGTAGGTCAGGCCGGCGTGCGTCTTGTCGGAGTGCAGCGCGAGGTCGACGACCGTCGCGGGGTTGAGCTTCGCGGTGAGGCCGACCACCAGCAGCGGGAAGACCAGCCGCATGCCGAAGACGGCGATGAGCACGCCGACGGTCAGGAAGATCTTCTGCCAGTACGGGTTCATCCGCTTCAACACCGTGGCGTTGACCACCGCGTTGTCGAACGACAGGGAGATCTCCAGGATGGAGAGGATCAGCACGATGCCGAATCCTTGGGCCCCCCAGAGCAGTCCGGCCGCGATCAGGCCTAGGACGGTGATCGCGAACGACCAGCCGAAAGTGCGGAGGAACACGGGACTTGGTTACCTTTCGGGTTTCGGGCCGTGCCGGGGGCGGCCTCGTCCCGAGACGCCCTGACCGGGCCGGGCCCGGTCAGGTCACCCCCGCACTGCCTTCTGTTCTCATGATCGTAGGTTGGGTGCGATTGTTCTGATTTTCGCCTTTTCGCCCTTACTGTACGTTTACGCCGAAATCGAGGGCGATGCCGCGCAGGCCGGAGGCGTAGCCCTGGCCCACCGCGCGGAACTTCCACTCGCCCGCGTAGCGGTACAGCTCGCCGAAGATCATCGCGGTCTCGCTGGACGCGTCCTCGGACAGGTCGTAACGGGCGATCTCCTCGCCGTCGAGGGAGTTGGCGACCCGGATGTAGGCGTTGCGGACCTGCCCGAAGTTCTGCAGCCGCGCCTCGGCGTCGTAGATCGACACCGCGAACACCACCTTGTCCGCCTGCGCCGGAACCAGCTCCAGGTTGACCAGGACCACCTCGTCGTCGCCGTCGTCCTCGCCGCCGGTGAGATTGTCACCGGTGTGCTCGACCGAGCCCTCGGGGCTCTTGAGGTTGTTGTAGAAGACGAAGTACTCGTCACCGAGCACCCGGCCGCCACCACAGATCAGGGCGCTCGCATCGAGGTCGAACGGTGCGCCCGTGGTCGAACGGGCGGACCAGCCGAGGCCGATCTGGACCTGCGTCAGGTTCGGCGCGGCCTTGGTGAGCGAGACGTTCCCGCCCTTGGCGAGCGTGACCACCATGACTGTTCTTCCTCCCTTGCCTTCTCCCGGGGCGCGCCTACAAGGTGTAGTCCCCCACGGCCCGGGCCGGCCCCGTTTGGCCGGCTGAACTTCCTGAACTCACATCCTCGCAGCGCACGGAGCCGACACGAAGCCGGGGCGGCCCCGGACCTCTGGAGGTCCGGGGCCGCCCCGTAGAAGGCTCCCGCGCCGGGCGACCGGCCGTCGTCCGCCGCCGCCCCGCGCCGTCCGGTGTCGTCCGGTCAGACGTTGACGCCGAAGTCCTGGGCGATGCCGCGCAGGCCGGAGGCGTAGCCCTGGCCGATGGCCCGGAACTTCCACTCCGCGCCGTTGCGGTACAGCTCGCCGAAGACCATCGCGGTCTCGGTGGAGGCGTCCTCGGAGAGGTCGTAGCGGGCCAGCTCCGTGTTGTCGGCCTGGTTCACCACGCGGATGAACGCGTTGCGGACCTGGCCGAAGTTCTGCCCGCGGTTCTCGGCGTCGTAGATCGAGACCGGGAAGACGATCTTCTGCACGTCCGCCGGGACGCCGGCCAGGTTGACCTTGATCGCCTCGTCGTCGCCCTCGCCCTCGCCGGTGCGGTTGTCACCGGTGTGCTCGACGGAGCCGTCCGCGCTCTTCAGGTTGTTGAAGAAGACGAAGTTCCCGTCCGAGGCGACCTTGCCCTGCTCGTTGCAGAGCAGCGCGCTGGCGTCCAGGTCGAAGTCCGTCCCGGTGGTGGTCCGGACGTCCCAGCCCAGGCCGACGACCACGGCCGAAAGCCCCGGGGCCTCCTTGGTGAGCGAGACATTGCCGCCCTTGCTCAGGCTGACACCCACTTGTCCTCCAAGAATCGGGAGGCACGCCCTGGTGCCCCCGTGGTGCGGTTCGAGGCGCCGGCCGGCGAGCGGCTCACGTGCCCCACCCGGCCAACGGACCGAGCGTAGTGCGCGGTTCCCGTCCGGACGTGCGAACGGGCCCGGCGCGGCTGTTCGAAGTTCGCGGGGCCGGGCCCGCGGCCACCGCCACGGGCCTCCACGCGGGGCCTCAGAGGGCGCCGAGGGCCTTCAGGTACTCCTGCTCGTCCCGGGCGTCCGGGAGGTCGTTGACGACGCTCCAGCGCACCGTGCCCGCCGTGTCGATCACGAAGGTGCCGCGCACGGGGCAGCCCTTCCGCTCGTCGAGGACGCCGTAGGCGCGGGCGACCTCGCCGTGCGGCCAGAAGTCGGCCAGCAGCGGGAACTCCAGGCCCTCCCGCTCGGCGAAGACGCGCTGGGTGAACTGCGAGTCGCAGGAGACGCCGAGCACCTGGACCCGGTCGTTCTGCAACTGCGCCAGCTCCCGCTGGATGGCGCCGAGCTCGCCGGTGCAGACGCCGGTGAAGGAGAACGGGTAGAAGACCAGGACGACGTTCCGCTCGCCCCGGAAGTCGGAGAGGCGGACCGCTTCGCCGTGCTGGTTGTTGAGCTCGAAGTCCGGAGCCTCGGTGCCGACCTCGATGGCCATGGACGTGACCTTTCTGACGCGACCGCGCCGCGCGGGCGGCGCGGCCAGCGCCATCCTCGCATCCGTTCGGGCACGTTCCGCCGAATGGATGAGGGCGGCACCCGCGCGCTCCACCGCTTTCGCCCTGGGCGAACGCGTTTCCGGGCCGGCCCCGGGGCGGACGCGACCCCGGGCGACCACGCTCCGTGACGACGAGGGCGACGCCGCCCCCGGTTCCGGACCCGGAAAACGATCGGGCCCCGCCGGAGGGATCCTCCGGCGGGGCCCGGTGCGGGGCCTCAGAGCCCGCTCAGCGCTTGCCGGCCGGCTTGGCCGTGGACTTGGTGGCGAGCCGGGTGGCCGCCCAGTCCTTGGCGACCGCGATCGAGCTGGTCTGGGAGAGACCGGCGGTGCGGGCCGCGTCCGCGATGTCGGACGCCTCGATGTGGCCGTCGCGCCCGGTCTTGGGCGTCAGCAGCCAGATCAGACCGCCTTCGGCCAGGTACTCCAGGGCGTCGACGAGGGAGTCGGTGAGGTCCCCGTCGTCGTCGCGGTGCCACAGCAGGACGGCGTCGGCGACGTCGTCGTAGTCCTCGTCGACGAGATCCGTCCCGGTGAGCTCCTCGATGCCTTCGCGGAGATCCTGGTCAGTGTCGTCGTCGTACCCCAGCTCCTGGATGATCTGGCCCTCTTCGAAGCCGAGACGGGTCGCCGGGTTGGACTTGTCCGCGGGGTCCGCGGTCGCGCTCACGGGAATAACCTCCAGTATTCGGCCCGGCGTCCATGCCGAGGCTGTGGCCGTAGTCCACACGGGCGCGGCGGTTCGCGCAAGTACCCGCCCCCCGATCCCCCCCAAAGGTTGACGTGCCACAGCGGGGACACGCCGTTCGATGTGTCGGGAATCACACCGATTTGCCCTTCTCTGCATGAGACAAGGATGCTTCGGGTGGTCCCGGCCCACAGGGCGTACGGATGCCCGAGATACGAACGGCATTCGGGTCCGCGCGTGCGCGGGCGTAGAGTCTCCTGTTGGCCCTCACCCCGGCCGCCCGCCATCGGGCGGACGGGACACCAGGTCGGACCACCTCTGTACGTAGCACCCGGGGGTGTGCGGGGCGGGCGAAGTCGCCCGGACCCGCGCACCGCCAGACCGTCCCGCCCACCAGGCGGAACGGTTACCGATCGGTAGAGATGACGGATCTCCGAGCGCGGTAGCACGATGGAGGCGGCGCGACACACCTCAGTTTCGACCGACAGTGAAGGAACAGCGTGGCTTCCGGATCCGATCGCAACCCGATCATCATTGGCGGCCTTCCGAGTCAGGTCCCGGACTTCGATCCCGAGGAGACCGCGGAATGGCTGGAGTCGCTTGACGCGGCCATCGACGAGCGGGGGCGCGAGCGCGCCCGCTACCTGATGCTCCGCCTGATCGAGCGCGCCCGCGAGAAGCGTGTCGCCGTGCCCGAGATGCGCAGCACGGACTACGTCAACACCATCGCGACCAAGGACGAGCCGTTCTTCCCCGGCAACGAGGAGATCGAGCGAAAGATCCTCAACGCGACCCGCTGGAACGCGGCCGTGATGGTCTCCCGGGCACAGCGCCCGGGCATCGGCGTGGGCGGGCACATCGCCACCTTCGCCTCCTCCGCGTCGCTGTACGACGTCGGCTTCAACTACTTCTTCCGCGGCAAGGACGCCGAGGGCGAGTCCGGCGACCAGATCTTCTTCCAGGGCCACGCCTCCCCCGGCATCTACGCCCGCGCGTTCCTGCTGGACCGACTGTCCGAGCAGCAGCTCGACGCGTTCCGCCAGGAGAAGTCGAAGGCCCCGTACGGCCTCTCCAGCTACCCGCACCCGCGGCTGATGCCGGACTTCTGGGAGTTCCCGACCGTGTCCATGGGCCTCGGCCCGCTCGGCGCGATCTACCAGGCCCGGATGAACCGCTACCTGGAGCACCGCGGGATCAAGGACACCTCCGACTCGCACGTCTACGCCTTCCTCGGCGACGGCGAGATGGACGAGCCGGAGTCGCTGGGCCAGCTGTCGCTGGCCTCGCGCGAGGGCCTCGACAACCTGACCTTCGTGGTCAACTGCAACCTGCAGCGCCTGGACGGCCCGGTCCGCGGCAACGGCAAGATCATCCAGGAGCTGGAGTCCCAGTTCCGGGGCGCCGGCTGGAACGTGATCAAGCTGGTCTGGGACCGCAGCTGGGACCCGCTGCTCGCGCAGGACCGCGACGGCGTCCTGGTCAACAAGCTGAACACCACGGTGGACGGCCAGTTCCAGACCTACGCCACCGAGACCGGTCAGTACATCCGCGAGCACTTCTTCGGCAGCGACCTGCGCCTGCGCAAGATGGTCGAGAGCATGACCGACCAGCAGGTCCAGCACCTGGGTCGCGGCGGCCACGACCACAAGAAGATCTACGCGGCGTTCAAGGCGGCCCGCGAGCACAAGGGCCAGCCGACGGTCATCCTCGCCCAGACGGTCAAGGGCTGGACGCTCGGCCCCAACTTCGAAGGCCGCAACGCCACCCACCAGATGAAGAAGCTGACGGTCGAGGACCTGAAGCGCTTCCGCGACCGGCTGCACCTGCCGATCACCGACAAGCAGCTGGACGAGGGCTACCCGCCCTACTACCACCCGGGCCGCGACTCGGAAGAGATCCAGTACATGCACGACCGCCGCAGCGAGCTGGGCGGCTACGTGCCGACCCGCAAGGTGCGCCCGCGTCAGCTGGAACTGCCCGGCGACGACGCGTACAAGGCGGTCAAGAAGGGCTCCGGCAACCAGACCATCGCCACCACCATGGCGTTCGTCCGGGTGCTCAAGGACCTCATGCGGGACAAGGGCATCGGCAACCGCTTCGTGCCGATCGCACCCGACGAGTACCGCACCTTCGGCATGGACTCGCTCTTCCCGTCGGCGAAGATCTACAACCCGCTCGGCCAGACCTACGAGTCGGTCGACCGCGACCTGCTGCTGGCCTACAAGGAGTCGCCGACCGGCCAGATGCTGCACGACGGCATCTCCGAGGCCGGCTGCACCGCCTCGCTGATCGCCGCCGGCTCCTCCTACGCCACCCACGGCGAGCCGCTGATCCCGGTGTACGTCTTCTACTCGATGTTCGGGTTCCAGCGCACCGGCGACCAGTTCTGGCAGATGGCCGACCAACTGGCCCGCGGCTTCGTCATCGGCGCCACCGCCGGCCGCACCACGCTGACCGGCGAGGGCCTCCAGCACGCCGACGGCCACTCGCAGCTGCTGGCCTCGACCAACCCCGGCGTCGTCGCGTACGACCCGGCGTACGGCTTCGAGATCGCGCACATCGTCCAGGACGGTCTGCGGCGGATGTACGGCACCAGTGCCGAGCACCCGCACGGCGAGGACGTGTTCTACTACATGACCGTCTACAACGAGCCGATCAAGATGCCGGCCGAGCCCGAGAACGTGGACGTCGAGGGCATCCTCAAGGGTCTGCACAAGTACGCGCCGGGCACCGCCGGCCAGATCCCGGCCCAGATCCTCGCCTCCGGCGTGGCCGTGCCGTGGGCCCTGGAGGCCCAGCGCATCCTCGCCGAGGAGTGGAACGTCAAGGCCGACGTCTGGTCCGCGACCTCCTGGAACGAGCTGCGCCGCGACGCGGTGGAGGCCGAGGAGTTCAACCTGCTGCACCCCGAGGAGCAGCAGCGCGTGCCGTACGTCACCCAGAAGCTCCAGGGTGCCGAGGGCCCGGTCGTCGCCGTGTCCGACTGGATGCGCGCGGTGCCGGACCAGATCTCCCGCTGGGTGCCCGGTCAGTACCAGTCGCTGGGCGCCGACGGGTTCGGCTTCGCCGACACCCGCGGTGCGGCGCGTCGCTTCTTCCACATCGACGCGCAGTCGGTCGTCCTGGCGGTGCTCACCGAGCTCGCCAAGCAGGGCAAGGTCGACCGCAGCGCGCTGAAGGACGCGATCGACCGCTACCAGCTGCTCGACGTGGCCGCGGCCGACCCGGGCGCCGCCGGCGGCGACGCCTGATCACCCGCTAGACCCTGAAGGGCCGGGCCTCCGACCACGGAGGTCCGGCCCTTCGGCGTTCCCGGGTGCACCCGAGCGGGTCCCGCTGGTCCCACCGGCCCGCGGCGGCGGATGAGGGCACGCAGCGGCCCCGGACTCCATCGAGTCCGGGGCCGCTGGTCGTCGGCCGTTGGCCGTCGGCCGCGCGGGATCAGATGTGGACGGCCGGGCCCGCGTCGACGGTGCCCCGGCGGGTGAGCAGGCCGAGCACGGCGGCGCCGAAGGCCACCACGGCGGCGACCGCGAAGGCGAGCGACATGCCGCTGACGAAGGAGTCGTGCACGGCGCCGGCCATCGCGTCCACCGCCTGCTGCGGGGTGCCGGCCGGGGCCGGCGGGGCGATGCCGAGCTGCGCGGCCTGCTTGAGGCCCTCGGCCTCGGCGCCCTGGACCGGCGGCAGGCCGGCCCTGGCCCAGTTGCCCGGCAGCACGTCGGTGACCTTGGCCGCCATCAGCGCGCCGAGCACCGCGGTGCCGAGGCTGCCGCCGACCTGCATCGCGGCCTGCTGGAGGCCACCGGCCACACCGGACAGCTCCAGCGGGGCGTTGCCGACGATCACCTCGGTGGCGCCGACCATGACCGGGCTGATGCCGAGGCCCATCAGGACGAACCAGAGCGACATCACGCCGGTGCCGGAGCCCGCGTCCAGGGTGGACATGCCGAACATCGCGGTGGTGGTGATCAGCATGCCGGCCACGATCGGGATCCGCGGGCCGAGCTTGCCGATCGCGATGCCCGCCACCGGCGAACCGATGATCATCATGCCGGTCATCGGCAGCAGGTGGACACCGGCCGACACCGGCGACATCCCGTGCACGTTCTGCAGGTAGAAGGTCACGAAGAAGATCGCGCCGAAGAACGCGAAGGCCATCAGCACCATCAGCAGGGTGCCCGCCGACAGCGGCACCGAACGGAACAGGCTGAGCGGGATCAGCGGCTCCTTCGCCCGGGCCTGCCAGAACGCGAAGAGCACCATCAGGACCACCGCGCCGCCCAGGAACAGCAGCGTGCGGGCGTCGCCCCAGCCCCACTCGGGGGCCTTGATGATGCCGAAGACCAGCGCGAACATCGCCACCGAGAGCAGCGCGATCCCGGGCAGGTCGAAGGACTTGGCGGCCTTCTCGGCCCGCACGTCCTTGAGGATCCACAGGCCGAGGCCGAGCGCGATCAGGCCGACCGGGATGTTGATGAAGAAGACCGACTCCCAGTTGACGTGCTCGACCAGCAGGCCGCCGACGATCGGGCCGGCCGCGGTCGAGGCGCCGATCACACCGCCCCAGATGCCGATCGCCATGTTGAGCTTCTCGGCCGGGAAGGCGCCGCGCAGCAGGCCGAGCGCGGCCGGCTGGAGCAGCGCGCCGAACAGGCCCTGGAGCACCCGGAAGGCGATCACGGTCTGGATGTTGCCGGCGAAGCCGATCGCGGCCGAGGTGGCGGCGAAGCCGACGGCGCCGACCAGGAAGGTGTTCTTGTGGCCGAACCGGTCGCCGATCTTGCCGGCCGTGATCAGGAAGACCGCCAGGGCCAGCAGGTAGCCGCTGGTCACCCACTGGATCTCGGAGGGCGCGGCCTTCAGGTCCGCCTGGATGACGGGGTTGGCGATGGCGACGATCGTGCCGTCCAGGGCGACCATCATCACGCCGACCGCGACGGTCAGCAGGGTCAGCCAGGGGTGCCCCTTGAGCCCTCCCCCGCCCGGTGGCGTGCGCTGCGGCGGGACGTCCGCCTTGGCGTTCTTGACGACGGACTGGCTCATCTGGGGCCCTCCGGGGGCGTGGCAGAGAACGGAACGTGGGCGTGGCGCCGCGACCCACCCGTCCCCACGAGTGCCCGGTCGGCGAGCGCCACTTCCGGCAGATTATGTCAGCCACTGACATTCGGCAAACACTGACTTCTGACTCTGGCTGACATTTGTCAGAGCGCTAAGGTTGTGCTCCTCACCCCGCCCGCACGCGCTCGGAAGGCCCCGCCATGGCCGCTCGCACCCCCACCCCCACCGCCGCCCCGGGCACCCCCGAACGGCTGCCAGGGCTGCGCGAGCGCAAGAAGCAGCAGACCAGGGACGCCCTCGTCCAGGCCGCCCACGTGCTCTTCCTCGGCCAGGGCTTCGCCCGCACCACCGTCGACGAGATCGCCTCCGCCGTCGAGGTCTCCCAGCGCACCTTCTTCCGCTACTTCGCCAACAAGGACGAGGTCGCGCTCGCCGTGATGGCCGACGCCGAGGACTACTTCATCGAGTGCCTGTGCCGCCGCCCGGCCCACGAGTCCCCGCTCCAGGCCCTGCGCGCCGCGATCGTCCAGTCCTGGCGCGAACTCGGCGCCGAACACCGCAGCGGCCCCCGCTCGATCACCACCGCCCTCGAACTGATGCGGATGATCGAGGAGACCCCCACCCTGCTCGCCACCCACCTGCGCCGGGTCACCGAGCAGGAACGGGTGGTCGTCCGGGTGCTCGCCGAGCGCGAGGGCCTCGACCCGGCCGAGGACCTGCGCCCCACCGTGCTCGCCGCCGTCTTCGGCAGCGTGCTGCGCGCCGCCCACCTGTCCTGGACCCCCGACCAGGAGCCCGCCGGGCCCGAGGGCATGGTCGCCGTCATCGAGCGCCACTTCGACCAGCTCGGCCCGGCCCTGGCCGGCCACTGGCGCACCGGCCCGCAGTAGTACCGGCCACGCGGTAGTACCGGCCCGCGGTAGTACCGCGGGCACCACTCCCGGCCCCGGAACCGTGCCGGGAGCAGTAGTACCCGGGTAGCACCCCCTACTCCGGTAGCACTCCGATGTTCGACCCCAGTGCGACGACGGGCGGACGGCACCCTCTTAGGCTGGCCCGCGATGAAGACGATCACCACGACCGAAGTCCGCGCGCAGGCCCTCCGGCTGCTCCGCTCGCTCCGGCACCACCTCACCACCCCGACCGGCGGGTACGCCCCGCTGCTCGGGGACTCGCCCCGCGCCTGGCTGCGCCGGCTTCCGTACGTCGTCGCGCTGATCATGCAGGCCTCGCTGATCCCCACCGGGATCGTCGCGCTGGTCGACTTCTACGGCGTCGCCGTGCCCATCGCCGGCGCGCTCACCGTCGCCCAGACCGCACCGCTGCTGCTCGCCATCACCCGGCCGCTGGCCGCCTGGTGGATCAGCGCGGCCACCCTCGTCACCACGGCCTCCATCACCGCCCGGCACCACCAGTTCGGCGGCACCTGGCCGTGGACGGCGCCGATGGTCCTGGCGTACGTCTTCCTGCTGATCGCGCTCGCGCTGCGGGAGAGCCGGGCCACCCTGATCGCGGTCTGGATCGCGACGATCCTGCTCACCCTCCTCACCACCACGCTCGGCTTCCCGCACGCCGACGACGGCACCACCATGCTGCTGGTCGCCCTCGGCGGCGCCGCCCTGCTGCTCGGCTGGGCCGTCCAGGACCGCACCGAGGCCCGCCGGCTGCTCGCCGAACAGGAGCACATCAGCGAGGCCGAACGCGAGCGGCGCACCCTGCTGGAGGAGCGCGCCCGGATCGCGAGGGAACTGCACGACGTGGTCGCCCACCACATGTCGGTGATCGCCGTGCAGGCGGCCAGCGCGCCGTACCGGATCACCGGCGTACCGGCCGCGGCCACCGAGGAGTTCACCGCCATCGCCGGCACCGCCCGCGAGTCGCTGACCGAGATGCGCCGGCTGCTGGGCGTGCTGCGCAGCGAGGAGTCCGCCGCCGAGAAGGTGCCGCAGCCCGGGATCGAGCAGCTGCCGCAGCTGATCGAGACGGTGGGGCGGGCCGGGGTCCCGGCCGAGCTGACGGTGGATCCGGGGCTGGCCGAGGCGGTGCCGAAGGCCGTCGGCCTGTCCGCGTACCGGATCGTGCAGGAGGCGCTGGCCAACGTGGTGCGCCACGCGCCCGGTTCGCGGGCCCGGATATCCCTGGTCGACGAGGGCGCCACCCTGCTGCTGACCGTGGTGAACACGCCCCCGCCCCAGCACACCGAGTCGCTGGAGGCCTCTATGGAGGGCACCGGACAGGGACTGATCGGAATGCGGGAACGCGCCCGGCTGGTCGGTGGCAGGCTGGAGACCGGCCCGATGCCGGACGGCGGCTACAAGGTCGCCGCCGTCCTGCCCCTCGAAACCCCCCGGGAGAAGCCCGCATGACCATCCGCGTGATCATCGTCGACGACCAGGCCATGGTGCGGGCCGGCTTCGCCGCCCTGCTCAACGCCCAGAGCGACATCGACGTGGTGGGGGACGCGGCGGACGGCGCGCAGGCCCTGGAGGTGAGCGGCCGCACCCACCCGGACCTGGTGCTGATGGACGTCCGCATGCCCGTCATGGACGGTCTGGAGGCCGCCCGCCGACTGCTCGACCCCGCCGTCCCCGGCGCGCACCGGCCCAAGGTGATGATGCTGACCACCTTCGACGTGGACGACTACGTGTACGAGGCGCTGCGCGCCGGGGCCAGCGGCTTCCTGCTCAAGGACGCCCCGCCGGCCGACCTGATCTCCGCGGTCCGGGTGGTCTCGGCCGGCGAGGCGCTGCTCGCCCCCTCGGTGACCCGCCGGCTGATCGAGGACTTCGCCCGCAACCGGCCGGCCCGGCGGCGGGACCCCAAACTGCGGCTCAACGGCCTCACCCCGCGCGAGACCGAGGTGCTGGAGCTGATCGCCCGCGGCCTGTCCAACCAGGAGATAGCCGGCCGGCTGGTCCTGGCCGAGCAGACCGTCAAGACCCACATCGGGCGCATCCTCGCCAAGCTCGACCTGCGCGACCGCGCCCAGGCCGTCGTCCTCGCCTACGAGTCCGGCCTCGTGACGCCGGGCCAGTGACGCCCGCCGGGCCGGTGGTCCCGGCCACCGCCCCCCGGGCGGCACCCCCGTGGTACCCCGAGCGATACCCCGAGTAGTACCCCGGTAGCACCCGGGAGTTGGCCCCGCGGTGTGACGTCCGCGGGGCCGTCGCATTTCTACCTTCCTTTCCGTCGAAGTCGAACGGACGAGGGAGGGGCCGGACATGGGGAAGTTTCGGGTCAAGAGAGCCATCGCGGCCAGTACGGTGATGCTGGCCGCGGTGCTCGGTCTCGGCGGCTTCTCCACGGATGCCCAACAGGCCGTCACCGGCCCGCCGCCGGGCAGCGCCGCCTGGGTGGCCGACACCGCGCTCGGCGTCCACCCGCCCGACCCGGCCACCGCCACCCCGGCCGAAGTCGCCGCTTTCTTCGCCGAGTTGACGCCCGCCCAGCAGGACGCGCTGGCCGTCCGGCACCCACTGGTGGTCGGCAACCTGGACGGCGCCCCGGTCCAACTCCGGTACCGGGCCAACACGCTGGCCCTCACCGCGGAGCTCGGCCGCGAACTCGCCCGAGCCACCGACCCGGCGCTCACCCCGCAGGACCACGAGCAGGCCCGCACCCGCGCCGAGCGCTACCGCGCCCTGCTGGACGGCGACCGCCGGATCCTCGTCTTCGACCCGCGCGGCCGCGGGGGGGGGGGCGGGGGGGGGGGGGGCCGCCCCCCCCCCCCCCGCCCCGCCCCCCGC